>DATJEK010000029.1:0-15996 GCA_035496715.1 Candidatus Eiseniibacteriota bacterium
CACCACTTCTCCGGCCGACCTCAAGACCGCCCAGGAGCATACGCTGCGCGCGCCGCGCCGGCGCTACGGCCTGCTCGCCCGGATCCTGTTCGGGGGGATGGACCTTTTTTACGGGCGCAAACGGACTTTTTCCAAGTTCAAGGTCCTCGAGCTGATCGCGCGGGTGCCCTACCAGTCCTGGGAGCACGTGGCCTACATCGCGATGACGCACACCTACGCGAGGCCCGATTTCGCCAGGCGCATCTTCGACTTCGTGAAGGAGAGCCGCCAGCAGCAGGACAACGAGCAGTGGCACCTGCTCATCCTGGAAGAGCTGACGCAGAAAAAAGGGTGCCGCGAGGGTTTCTTCAAGTACCGGATCCTTCCGCAGTTCGCGGCATTTTTTTACTATCACGTCAGCTGGCTCCTCTACGTCATGAAGCCCGCCTGGAGTTACGCGCTGAACGCCGACTTCGAGGACCACGCGGAGCACGAATACATGGAGTTCGTGCGGGAAAATTCCGCGTTCGAGGCCGAACCGTACGACAGCGTGTTCGAGCAGGATTACGTCGACGTGGCGACGCTCGCCGACCTCTTCCGGCGCATCGGTCTCGACGAGAGGATCCACAAGGAAGAGAGTCTGGCGCGCATGCAAAACCCGAGGTTTTCATAATGGCATTCATCGGAAAGACGAAGAACCAGACGACCGCCGAGGACCTCCTCGGCGCGCTGAGAGGCGTGAAAGACCCCGACCTCAACCAGGACATCGTGACGCTGGGTTTCGTCAAGGACGCCCGCGTCGAGGGCGACCGCGCGGTTTGCGTCATCGAGCTGACGACGCCCGCCTGTCCGGTGAAGGACCAGCTGCGCGATCAGGCGCGCGTCCTCCTCGAGGCGCTGCCGGGTATCCGGTCGGCGGACGTGCAGATGACCGCGAAGACCCGCGCGGCCGCGGGCCCCGCGCGGGAGAAACTCCTGCCGCGAGTGAAAAACATCATCGCCGTCGCCAGCGGCAAGGGAGGCGTCGGCAAATCGACCGTCAGCGCGAACCTGGCGCTCGCGCTGGCCGGAAAAGGGGCCCGGACCGGGCTCCTCGACGCCGACGTCTACGGCCCCAGCATTCCCACCATCCTGGGGATCACCGAGCGGCCGACGGCCCTCGGCGAGGGCCGCATCGCTCCGGTCGAGCGCTACGGCGTGAAGGTCATCTCCACTGGTTTTTTCATTCCGGTCAACGAGGCCGTCATCTGGCGCGGGCCGATGCTCCACAAGATGATCCAGGATTTTCTCGGCGTGGTCGAATGGGGCGAGCTCGATTACCTGGTCATCGACCTGCCGCCGGGCACCGGAGACGTCCAGCTCAGCCTCTGCCAGACGGTCCCGATCACCGGCGCCGTCATCGTTTCGACGCCCCAGGACGTCGCCTGGAACGTCGCGCAGAAGGCGATCGTGATGTTCGACAAGCTGAACGCGCCGATCCTCGGCATCATCGAAAACATGAGCCACTTCGTCTGCCGTCATTGCGGGGAAAAAGAGGAGATCTTCGGCGCGGGCGGCGCCCGCCGCGCGGCGGGCGTGCTCGGCATCCCGTTCCTCGGCGAGATCCCGCTCGTCACCGACATCCGCAGCACCGCGGACGCGGGCGATCCGGTGGTCCATTCGGCGCCCGGCGGCGCCCCGGCGGCGGGCTTCACGAAAATCGCGGAGAATCTGGCGGCCCAGGTGAGCATCCGCAACATCCGCGGCGATTCGAAGCCCGTCCCCGCGAAGATCGGCCCGCCGAACGAGGCCGAGTTCTGGATCGAGTGGAGCGACGGCAAGCGCAGCACGTACGCGCCCCGGGCGCTTCGAGGAGCCTGTCCCTGCGCCGCCTGCGTCGATGAGGTGACGGGCCGCCGCCGGGTGGGTCCGGAATCGGTCCGGGAGGACGTGCGTGTGGCCGCGGTGAGCGCCGTCGGCCGTTATGCGCTGCAGGTTCTCTGGAGCGACGGCCACGACACGGGGCTTTACGGCTTCGGCTATCTGCGGGAGACGGCAGGGCGCCCATGAAGCCCGATCCTCGATTCGTGAAAGGCCTCGAGCTTTTCAACGAGGGGCAGTATTTCGAATGCCACGAGGTGATCGAAGACCTCTGGCTCGAAACCCCGTACGAGGATTTCTACCGGGATTTCTACAAGGGCGTCATCCAGGCCGCGGCCGCCGTGTATCAGTCCCAGCGGGGGATCCTGACTGGGGCCCGCGGCCTCAGCTCGAGCTCCCTCAAATATCTCGAGAAATACGCGCCGGACGCCCTCGGACTCAACGTCGCGAAGCTCATCGCCGACCTGAGGGCCTGGGACGCGGAAAAAAGCGAGGTACCCCTGCTCGAATACGAGGCGCGATGAGGGAATTTCAAAAAAAATATTACGAAGAGACCGCCGCGCAGTACGACCGGATGCACCTGGAGCACGGCGACGAGCACTACCGCGCGCTGGACCGGGTCGAAGCGTTCGCCCGCGAGCGCGGCCTGCGGTCGTTTCTGGACGTGGGCTGCGGCACCGGCCGGGCGGTGGAGCGCCTCCTGAAGGACGGTTTCGACGCGCGCGGCCTGGACGCGTCGGAAGCGCTCCTGGCGCGCGCGCGGGAGAAGGGCATTCCCGCCGAACGGCTGATCCTGGGCGACGCGGAGACCCTTCCGTTCGCCGACGGCTCCTTCGACGCGGTCTGTTCGTTCGGACTGCTTCACCACGTGCCGGACCCCGGCCGGGTCGTCCGCGAGATGACCCGCGTCGCCCGCCGCGCGGTCTTTCTGTCCGACTCCAACCGCTTCGGACAGGGCCGGTACGCCGTCCGGATCGTGAAGCTCCTTCTTTACCGCGCGGGGCTCTGGCCGGCCGCCAACTTTCTGAAGAACGGCGGCAAGACTTTTTCCATCACGGAAGGAGACGGATTGTCCTATTCGTACAGCGTCTACGATTCCCGCCCGGCGCTCGCGCGTTGGGGGGCGGAAGTCCGGATCCTGTCGACCGACGCGGCGTCGGACCGACGGGACCCGCTTCTCCACGCCACCCACGCGCTGGCAGTCGCGTTCAGGCGGGACCGCTGAGCCGTGGACATGCATGAGGCCTGGGAGAAAGCGCTGGCGACGACACGCGTCATCCGCGGGCGCGTCCAGCCCCTGGCGACGCACGAGACGACACGGCTGCCTTACATCTATCTTTCCGAATCCTCGGTGAACCGCGGCGATACGGTGGTGCGCAGGGGAGAGGTTCTCGTCGAGAGACCTTCGATCGTCCTGCCGTCGGGAATCCCGCAGTTCGAGGGGTTCGATTTCGAGGAAAAGATGGGATTGAACGAGGACTTCCTGAAGACGTTCTTTCTGGTGCGGGGGGTGTCGTTTCCGTCGATGAAGTACCGGAATCTCTGTTCGCTCGAGGTGTTCGAGGGCACGCTCGCCGCCGCGATCGAGCGGCATTCGGCCGAGTTGGCGCGCGCCGAGAACACCGCGACGGGACTCGTCGCGGGCCGCGACGACCTGTGGCCGCTCGGGGTCCTCATCTTCGTGGCGGGACAGGCGATCCGCTCCGCGCCCGGCGACCTGCGGCGCCTGTCAGACGACTACCGGGCCAACCTCTCCTAGGCTGGCCGGCTATTCGCCGATGACCTTGACCAAAACCCTTTTGTCCCTCTGCCCGTCGAATTCCGCGTAGAAAATCTGCTCCCACGTCCCGAAGTCGAGCTTTCCTTCCGTGATCGCCACGACCACCTCTCGCCCGAAAAGCTGGCGTTTGAGATGCGAATCGCCGTTGTCCTCGCCGGTGGCGTGGTGGCGGTACCCGTGGAGATCGTAGGGCGCGGTTTTTTCCAGGAAATCGTCGAAGTCCTGGATCAGGCCGCGTTCGTCGTCGTTGATGTAGCAGCTGGCCGTGATATGCATGGGATTCACGAGCACGAGTCCCTCGCGCACCCCGGATTTCCGGACGATCGCCTCGACCTGGGGCGTGATGTTGATGTACTCGCGCTTTTTCTTCGTATGAAACGTGAGCGTCTCGCGGTGGGACTTCACGCCTTCAGATCCCCGAGACCGGCTTGTCGGCGGGAAATTCGACGTAGAACGAGAACTCGACGGCCGTCTTGCCGGCCGCGGGGAGCTCGAGCGTCCACCGGGAAATCCCCAGGTCCCGGGTCTCGGTGGGTTTGGGGTTCGCGGAAACGAGCTCGGTTTTCACGTCGGCGTTCTTCGAGACCGGAAGCTGGTCGATGACCGTGACGCGGACGGGTTCCTTTTTGTAATTTTCCACCTCGATCTTGTAGGCGAAATCCTTGCGCGCGCGCAGGCCCAGGAGCGTCTTTTTGCGCCTGTCGGCGAGCTCGGTGCGCTTGACCCGGATCTCCTCGTCGACGCCGAGGTAGAGGTCGAATTTCTCCCCGCGGCCGACGGTGGGCAGGGAGGACTTGCCGATGTAGGCGTCTCCGGCGAAGACGTTCACTTCCCCCGCCATCAGCGCGTAGTCCTTGTCGTTGGCGACGCGCGTGTGCAGAAACGCATAGGGTGAAAGCTTGGGGGTGGTCTCGTAGTCCAGCTCGACGGCCATCGTCTCGGTTTTCACCGGGAACTTTTCGAGGCGGTTGTCGGCCGGGACCGTGACGGCGCGGGTCAGGTCGTAGCTCACCGAGGAGAGCTCCTGCGACACGGCGGCCTGGGAGGACTCGGCTTCGACGGGCGCGGCCGCGCCCGGGGCTTCCGCGACGCCCATCTCCATTTCCTCGCGCGCCGCGCCGGCGAAGCTCCCCAGGCGCGCCGACTTCCTCGCCAGGGCCGGGGCCTCCGCATAGACGACGGGCTGCCGGATGTCGACGAACCAGGGGGCGAGTTCCGGCATGCGTCCGCCGACGGCGGGTCTGGCCGAGGAGAGGCCGAGCGACACGTCCTTCCACTCCTCGCCGCTCCACTGGCGCACGTTGGCGTAGGAGACGAGCGAGCACTCTTTTTTGGCCGGGTCCACCTTGGCGTCGTAGGAGATTGTCCAGGAGGCCTGGGGCACGAGATAGCTGAGCTCGGCGGTGAACGCGCCCTTCTCGCGGGCCTCCACGCTCACGAACACCGTTTTCTTTTCGTTCGACCCCCCGTAAAGCTCGTTCAGCTCGTTCTGCTTGGCCTCGACTTCCCGGTCCTTTTGCCGGACGAGCGAATCGATCTCGAGGTCCTTCGAGAGATTTTCGCCGTAGGCGTCGACGAGATACTGCGCGATTCCGGTCCACTCCGCCGCCGTCGACGACTTGGTCTGGATCTCCTTGGGCACCTGCACCGAAGAGAAATCCCTCACCGAATCCAGGAAACGCCTCTGGCCCTGCAGCGCTTCGCGGCGCAGGTCCAGCGCGCGGCGCTCGTCACGGAGCTTTTCGAGCTCGGCCTGCAGCGCCGCGACGCGCGCGTCCGCTTCTCCCGCCGTGAACACCTTTTTCAGCTCCGCGCCGTGCAGCGTGACCGGGACGCCGGACCCCCGCGCGCGCAGCGATTCCTCGAGCAGGGAACCCGGGAGCCCCTCGAAGACGATCGTGTTGTCGCCCTTCTCGAGCTGGACCTGCGCCTCGCGCGTCACGAGCGCGCGGTCCGGATAGACCGTCACTTTCGAGACGCGGGAGACCGCGGGCACGTCGGCCGCGAAGAGGGGGGAGGAAAGGAAAAAAAGGGACAGCGCCGCCGCGGAAATTTTCTTCATGGGATTCTCCTTGGGACCGGTTACGTAAACTGCTCGAAATGAATTTTTTCTCTGGGGATGTTCATTTCGATGAGCGAGGCCTTCAGCTGCTGGCACATCGGGACCAGGCCGCAGCCGTAGAAGTCGAGGCCGGCGGTGCGGCCGGCGAACGTTTTTTTGACGATCTCCTGCACGTAGGCCGTTTCGCCCTTCCAGGCCGGCGTCGGACGGCTCACGGTGGGGATGAAGTGGAACTTCGGATATTTTTTCGTCCAGGCCTCGAACTCCTCGTGGTAGAGGACGTCCGTCTCGAACCGGTTTCCGAAGACGAGCCAGATGTCCTTCGTGCAGCCCTTCTCGAAGAGGTTCTGGATCATGCCGCGAAGCGGCGCGATCCCGGTGCCCGTGCCGACGAAGACGAGGTTGTCCTCCCAGGGCTCGCGGACCGTGAAGACGCCGTAAGGCATCGACGTGTGGATCACGTCCCCTTCCTTCAGCGCGAAAAACCAGGTGGAGACGTAGCCGCCTTCCACGATCTTGATGCAGAGCTCGATCTTCTTGCCGAGCGAGGGGGAGGAGGCGATCGAATAGGGTTTCTTGTGGGGTTTGCCGTCCTTCTCGAGGTGGACCATCATGAACTGGCCGGCGATGAAAGTCGTGTCGCATTCGGGCCCGTATTCGAGCACGAAATGCTTCACCGTGCTCGTCAGCGAGACGATCTTCGTGACCTTCGCGTCGTAAAATCTCGGTTTCTCGGCCATTTTCCCCTCCGGACGTAGAGCCATTATACCGGAATGAAAATCCGGGTAAAGCGCAAATTCAGGCGTGTTCGCCCCAGAGGGGCGTCGTCCAGCTCGCGAAGTCGCGCACCCGGCCGCCCGCGAGATCCTGAAATGCCCATCCGCGGCGCATGAGATCGAGCACCGCGCGCTGTTCTTCGGGGCCGTGGAGCTCGATGAAGACGGCGGGTTTGCGGGCCTCGAGGGTCTTCTCCGCCCCGGCCAGCACGGCCGCCGCCCCGCCCTCGACGTCGATCTTGAGGAGGTCCGGCGGGCCCAGACGATCCGCGGCATCGTCCAGCCGGACGGCGTCGACCTCGATCTTGGAGAAGGACGGATCTTCGTGGGTCGGCTCCGCCGCGCTCAGCTTGCCCATCGAGGCGGTCCGGGGGTTCACCGTGAACGAAAGGCGGCCGCCGCTGCCGGCCAGGGCCTGGCGAAGACAGACGACGTTGGTCAGGCCGTTCAGCCGGGCGTTTTCTTCGAGAAGACGGAACGCCGGCGGATAGGGCTCGAAGCAGACCACCCGGCCCGTCGGGCCGACGCGGGGGGAAAAGAGCATCATGAATTGACCCACGTTCGCTCCGACATCGAAGACCGTGATCCCGGGCCGAACGCGGGAGGCGAGGAAGCGCTGATTCGCCAGCTCGTATCCGACGATCATCGAGTGGCCGCTTTCCGGAGTCACGCGGTATTTCATGCCGCGGCAGGGACCCCGCAGGACGGGCGCGACGGAACCCTCGGGAAAGACCCAGCGCTTGACGACGGTTTTGAGGAGACTCTTCACTCGTAGTTCAGGTTCGGCGCGAGCCACTTCTCGACGGTTTTCACGTCCATCCCTTTGCGGCGGGCATAGTCTTCGACCTGGTCCCGGCCGATCTTGTGGACCGCGAAATAGTGCGAGCGGGGGTGCGCGAAATACAGGCCGCTCACGGATGCGCCGGGCCACATCGCGTAGCTTTCGGTGAGGCGGATGCCGGCGTTCTTTTCGGCCTCGAGGAGCTCGAACAAGAGCCCTTTTTCCGTGTGATCGGGACAGGCGGGATACCCGGCGGCCGGGCGGATGCCGCGGTATTTCTCGTGCAGCATCTCCTCGAGCGGCAGCCGCTCGTCTTTCGCGTAGCCCCAGAGCTCTTTGCGGACGAGCTCGTGCATCTTCTCGGCGAACGCCTCCGCGAGACGGTCGGCGAGCGCCTTGGCGAGGATCGAGCGGTAGTCGTCGTTTTCCCTGCGGAATTTGTCCGCGAGCTCGTCGGTCCCGTGGCCGGCGGTGACGGCGAACGCGCCGAGGTAGTCGGCGATGCCGCTTTCCTTCGGCGCGACGAAATCCGCGAGGGAAAGATTGGGCTCGCCCTGCTTCAGGATCTGCTGGCGCAGCATGTGAAAGACGGCGAACGGTTTTTTGCGGGTGTCATCGGCGTAGAGCTCGATGTCGTCTCCGGCCGAGTTCGCCCGGAAAAACGCGACGGCGCCGCTCGCGCGGAAAAGCTTCTTCGCGACGATCTCGTCGAGGAGCGCGTTCGCGTCGTCGAACACGCGCCGGGCCTCCTTCCCGACCGCCGGATCGTCGAAAATCTTCGGATAGCGGCCGACGAGGTCCCACGTCAGGAAATACGGCGTCCAGTCGATGACTTCCCGCAGGGCCCGGAGGTCGAAATCGGGGAACGCGCGCACGCCGAGGAACGACGGCCGGGTCACGGGAGTTTTCGTCCAGTCGTCCCGGAAGCGGTTCCCGCGGGCCTCCTCGATCGTCGAGTAGCGCACGGTCTCGCGCCGCGCTTTCTGCTCCGCGCGGACGGCCGCGTATTCGGCGCGCTTCCCGGCCACGAACGCCTCCTTTTTCGAGGGGGTCAGGAGGTTCCCCATGACGCCCACCGACCGAGACGCGTCGAGCACGTGGACCACGGGCCCCGAGTAGCAGGGCTCGATCTTGACCGCCGTGTGGGCGGGCGAGGTCGTGGCGCCTCCGATGAGGAGGGGGATCTTGAACCCTTCGCGTTCCATCTCCTTCGCGACGTGGACCATCTCGTCCAGCGACGGCGTGATGAGCCCCGACAGGCCGATCACGTCGGCTTTTTGCCGGCGGGCGGTCTCCAGGATCTTCTCGCAGGGGACCATGACGCCGAGATCGATGACCTCGTAGTTGTTGCAGCCCAGCACCACGCCGACGATGTTTTTGCCGATGTCGTGGACGTCGCCCTTCACCGTGGCCGAGACCATCTTGCCCGCCGAGCGCGAACCGCCGGCCGCCTTTTCCTTCTCGATGTAGGGGGTGAGGATCGCGACGGCCTTTTTCATGACCCGCGCGCTTTTGACGACCTGGGGAAGGAACATCTTTCCCGCGCCGAAAAGGTCGCCTACGACGTTCATGCCGGCCATCAGCGGCCCCTCGATGACGGTGAGCGGGCGCGGGTATTTTTGCCGCGCCTCCTCGACGTCGGCCTCCACGAATTCGTCGATGCCGTGCACGAGCGCGTGCGCCAGGCGGTCCTCGACCGCGCTTTTGCGCCAGGACTCTTCTTTTTTGTCGGCCCGCTTCTCTTCCTTCAGCCCCTGCGCGAACGTGAGCAGGCGCTCGGTCGCGTCGGGCCGGCGGTTCCAGAGAACGTCTTCCACGAGCCCGAGCAGTTCCTTCGGGATGTCGTCGTAGACGGTGACCAGGCCCGCGTTCACGATGCCCATGTCCATGCCCGCCTGGATCGCGCGGTAGAGAAAGGCCGAATGCATCGCCTCGCGCACCGCGTTCGTGCCGCGGAACGAGAACGAGATGTTGCTGATGCCGCCGGAGACGTGGCAGCGGGGGAGCTTTTCCTTGATCCTCCGCGCGGCCTCGACGAATTCGACGGCGTAGTTGTTGTGTTCCTCCATGCCGGTGGCGACCGTCAGGATGTTCGGATCGAAAATGATATCCTCCGGCGGAAAGCCGGCCTCTTCCGTCAGGAGGCGGTACGAGCGCTCGGCGATTTCGAATTTCCTTCCGGCGGTGTCCGCCTGGCCCTTTTCGTCGTACGCCATCACCACGGCGGCCGCGCCGTAGCGCCGGATGAGGCGCGCCCGGCGCAGGAACTCGGCCGGACCCTCTTTCAGGCTGATCGAATTGACCACCCCCTTGCCCTGCAGGCACTTGAGGCCCGCCTCGAGCACCGACCACTTGGAAGAGTCGATCATGACCGGCACCCTCGAGATGTCGGGCTCCGAGGCCAGGAGATTCAGGAAGCGAACCATCACGGCCTCCGAATCGATCATCCCTTCGTCCACGTTCACGTCGATGATCTGCGCGCCGGCCTCGACCTGCTGCTTGGCGATCGCGACCGCGCCTTCATAGTCCCCGGCGAGGATGCATTTGGAGAATTTGGGGGAGCCCGTGATGTTCGTGCGTTCCCCGACGTTGACGAAATTGGCGTCGGGGCGGATCGTGAGCGGCTCCAGACCGGACAGACGGGTCCAGGGCTCGACGGCCGGGACGGGGCGGGGGCGCGCCGCCGCGGCCAGCTCGGCGATTTTCTTGATGTGAGCGGGCGTCGTGCCGCAGCAGCCGCCGATGATGTTCACGAAGCCGCTTTGCAGGAAATCCTTCACGTGCGCGCCCATGCTCTCGGGAGACTCGTCGTATTCGCCGAACTGGTTCGGGAGACCCGCGTTGGGATGCGCGCTCACGCGCACCGGCGCCAGGCGCGAGAGCTCCTCGAGATACGGACGGAGCTCCTTGGCGCCGAGCGCGCAGTTCAGGCCGACCGAAAGGAGGCCGGCGTGGGAGACGGAGTTCCAGAACGCCTCGACGGTCTGCCCCGAAAGCGTGCGGCCGCTGCGGTCGGTGATCGTGCCCGAGACCATGACCGGAAGCCGGCGGCCCGTGCGCTCGAAGTGCTCCTGCGCGGCGAAGAGCGCCGCCTTGCAGTTCAGCGTGTCGAATACGGTTTCGATGAGGAGGATGTCGACGCCGCCCTCGTCCAGCGCCGCGATCTGCTCGGCGTAGGCCTCGACCAGCCCGTCGAACGTCACCGCGCGGAAGCCGGGATCGTTGACGTTCGGGGACAGCGAGGCGGTGCGGTTCGTCGGGCCGATGGCGCCGGCCACGAAACGGGGACGGGACGGGTCCCGGAGGGTGAATTCGTCCGCCAGTTTCTTCGCCAGCCGCGCGGAGGCGACGTTGAGGTCGCGGACCCGGTTTTCGAGCGCGTAGTCCGCCATCGCGATGCGCGTGGAATTGAACGTGTTGGTCTCGAGGA
This sequence comes from Candidatus Eiseniibacteriota bacterium, assembly GCA_035496715.1. GTDB lineage: Bacteria > Omnitrophota > Gorgyraeia > 2-02-FULL-51-18 > 2-02-FULL-51-18 > DATJEK01. Next base: position 10,669 of record DATJEK010000029.1, read on the forward strand.
TGTCGGCGCCCGCCTCGAGATAGGCGCGGTGGATGCTTTCGATCAGCGCCGGCCGCGTGAGCGACAGGAGATCGTTGTTGCCTTTGAGGGAGGTCGGGTGGTCCCTGAACGCCTCGCCCCTGTAGTCCGCCTCCTGGAGCTTGTGGGTCTGGATCATGGTGCCCATGGCGCCGTCGAGGACGAGGACGCGGTTTTCGAGTTCCCGCAGCAGTCGATTCATCCGGGTATTCTACCATCCGCTCCCATTGACGGAAAGCGCGCCGGTGTTAAACTAACCGCTGTAAGGAGACAACTTGCGAACAAACCGGGCCCCATGGATCGTGACGACCGCGGCGGGACTGTGCCTGTGGGCGGTCCCCGCATTCGCCGCGGAATTCAAAAGCGGCGAAAAGCAAAACCTTTTTGTCGAGCTCTACACCTCGGAGGCCGTCAAGGCCGCTCCCGCGGCCGCGAAATGGATCTCCGCCTTCCGGGATTCGCCCGAGCTCTGGACGCGGATCGTCCCGGCGGCTTTTCACGTGGATTACGGGGACAGGCCCGGGCGCTGGAAGGACCGCTTTGCGGGCAAGGCCCGCACCGAGCGCCTGGTGGCCTACGCCGCGAAGTGGGGTCTGCTCTCGCCCTACGTGCCGACGGCCGTCCAGAACGGGGAAGAATGGAGCGGATGGGCGCGCGGCCAGGAGCTCCCGGCCCAGCCGGAAACGCCCGCGGGGGTCCTTTCGGCGCGGTGCGGCAAGGTCGACGCCGTTTACGTCTCGTTCGTTCCGGCGGAGGCGTCGGGAAACTGGGTGGCGCACGCGGCGCTCCTGGGGTTCGGCGTCCGCTCCAAGGTGGACGGCGGCCCGAATCTGGGCAAAACCCTGACGCATGATTTCGTCGTTTTGGAGGAAGCCAAAAACCCGTTCGTGCGCAAGCGGGACGTCTACCGCGCGGACCTCAAGCTCCGCCTCAAGGCCGAAACGGCGGTTGACGCTCTCGGGGTCGCCGTCTGGGTGACCCGGGGAGAGAACCCCCTCCCGGTGCAGTGCACGGGCGGGTACATCAAGCCGCCGCAGAAAAACCGCAAAAAATAGCCCCGCCCCCTTGCATTTTTAAATACCTTTAAGTATACTCCACTAAGATTATTAGAAAGTAAGTAAAACTTAACAAAAACTAACAAAGGAGATCGTCCGCATGTCGACCTTCAATTCCACGAAAAGAAACGGCACCCAGGTCCTTCACGAGGCGCAGGAGAAGTACAACGAGCTGAAGGACGCGATCCAGGATGCCGCGACGCAGAGCAAGCGCACGATCAATCATCTGGTGCGCGCGACTGAAGAAGCGGTCTATGAGGGCAGCGAGAAAGTCAAAGACGCGGCGGTGACGGTGAACCGCACGGTCCACAAGAACCCCTGGCCGGTGATCGGCGGGACGGCTCTGGGCGCGCTCTTCGTCGGATTCCTGATCGGCAAGTGCGGCGGCGGCTCGAAGGATACCTGGAGCAAGTAAGCTCACACAAATAAAAAAGGCGGCCTTCCCGCGAGGGGAGACCGCCTTTTTTTTGTTCGAATTATTCGATGGTTTCCGAGAGCGACAGAGAGGGCGAAACCAGATCGGGCCTGAAGTCGCCGCGAAGGAACTGCTCCTCGAGAGCCAGCAAAGAAGGGCGCGTACCGGGCTCCACCGCGTAGACCGTGGACGTGAAAATATTGGCCACGTCTTCGGAAACGAACTGGGGATTGAAGCGCAGAATCCGGTCGATGATGGGGATGTACTGTTCCGGGGTCAGCCGGACGGGGACGCCATATTCGTGAAGCATCGCCATCGGGAGCGCGACCGACATGAATTTCTCGCCGGGGGTCATTTTCTGCATCCAGTCCCGGCCGGTCGTAAACGTGGGTTCGCCCATGGCCCGGGCGGGGGCGGCGGCAAGCGCCAGGAGGAACAGGACGGTCAGAATCTTTTTCATGGGAAAACCCTCACTTTCCAACAACTATCTTACCATAGCGCGTCCATTTTTGAAAGTTTGCCTCGACCATTAAAAGATTCTAATGGTGGATTAACTTCCCTTTAATCCTAATTTTGATATTCTACTTAAGGAAGTATGAGCGAAACCGAGGCTACGACGGAGGGTCGACCGATGAAGAGGACGTACGTATTTGTTCTTTTTACAATTGCCAGCGTCTCGTTTCTGTCTGGAACCGCCTTTGCCGAAAACTTCAGGGGCAGGATCACTTCCATGAATGTCACGGACGGTTCGATTCAAATGACGACTCCGGATCCGGAAACGCGCGAGATCCAGGTCGTTCGCGTGACCGCCGGACCCAATACCAAGCTCGACGGGATCAGCTCGCTCGAGGAGCTCAAGGTCGGCAGCCCCATCCAGGTGCAGGCGGAGAAAGGTCAGGGAGGCAGTTGGCAGGCTACGTTCCTGGGAACCGGCGGAGGATCCTCTTCGACCGGGGCTTCGAGCGGTTCCGCCTCGATGGCCGAAACTCAGGCGGCCCAGCAGGGAGATCCGTCCCTCGAATAAATCAACCAGCCGGAGGCAGTCATGAAAAAAATCACCGTTTTCGTTTTGACCGCGTGTGTGGGCCTGGCGCTCGCGCAAGCGGGGTTCGCGGATACGGCGATCGGCAACCGGGACGCGCAGCGCGACGCGTCGATGTATCGCCAGCAAACCACCCCCAGCACGCCGATCTGGAAGAACCGCGACTTCTGGCGCAACGAAAAGGAGCGTTCGGGCCTCCCTCAGTTTTGGGACGGGACGAAGAGCTTCTTCCAGCGATTGAACCCGATGCCGTGGCTGCATCAGCAGCGCGACCGCTACGAGACCCGGAAGACGTACGATGCTTCCTCGAAGCCGGCCGCGAGGAACACCGCGACGGCGTACTGAGGCGACGAAAAGAATCCCCGCGTAGACGGCCCGGAGCCGGAACGCGGGGATTTTTTTGTGCCGTTTTTTTAGAGATAGTTCGAGATGGTTTCCAGGAGCACGGTCGGGTCTTCGGATTTGGCGATCACGACGTTGGCCGCGGCGGGGGACAGCGGCTCGTCCGGCATCTTCAGCGACGTGAGGAAGACGACGGGGATGTCGCGCGTGCGCGGATCCTGCGCGAGCCGTTCGCTGACTTCGCTGCCGAACAGCTTGGGCATGACTTCGTCCAGGATGATGAGATCGGGCCGGATCGCCTTCGCCTGGCGGATCGCCTGCTCGGCGTCCGACTGGGCGACGACCTGGTACCCCTGGTCGAGCAGCGCCTGTTCAAGCATCATGAGGTCTTCGAGATCATCGTCCACGACGAGAATAGTTTTCATGGCGGATTCTCCGGGAGCGGGCGTCGGTCGGAACGGCGAAAAGGAAAGACGAACGAGTTCATTATATCTCAAAAGCCCGCTTTTTGCTAGAATCATCCGAAACAGGGGGAAATCATGGAGCTCAGCGGAAAGAAGGTCGCCGTCCTCGTCGAGAATCTTTACGAAGATCTGGAGCTCTGGTACCCTGTGTACCGCCTTCGCGAGGCGGGCGCCGACGTGAAACTGGTCGGCCCGCGAGTGGACACGTTCAAATCCAAGCACGGCTACCCGGCCGAGGCCGATCTGGCCGCGGACCAGGCGACGGCCGCGTCTTTCGACGCGGTGATCATCCCCGGCGGCTACGCGCCCGACGTGATGCGCCGTTCGAAACCCCTGGTGGATTTCGTCCGGCAGGCCGTGACGACCGACCGCGTCGTGGCGGCGATCTGCCACGCGGGATGGATGCTCGCTTCGGCCGGAGTGATCAAGGGCCGCCGTGTCACGGGTTATTACAGCATCAAGGACGATCTCGTGAACGCGGGCGCGCTGTACGAGGACTGCAAGGTCGTGCGCGACGGAAACCTCATCACCTCGCGCATGCCGGCGGATCTTCCCGATTTTTGCCGCGAGATCGTGCGCGCGCTCGCGGAAACCCCCGTCTCTTCGCGCTAGACGTCCGAGTGCGCTTCGCCCGGCGCTGCGACTGGCCGACCGAACCGAACCCCCTGTCCGCCGCTCTCGGCCGCCTTCGCGCCGAGGGCCGCCCGCCGATCGATCTCACCGAATCCAACCCCACTCGCTGCGGCCTGGCGGCGCCGCCGGATTTTTTCGGCGCGCTGGCGGATCCCGCGAACGTCCGGTATGAGCCCGATCCCCGCGGGCTCGCGTCCGCGCGCGAGGCGGTCCGGGCGTACTACGCGCAGGCCGGCGTCCGCGTCGGGATCGACGACATCTTTCTGACCGCCGGCACGAGCGAGGCTTACGGCTTTCTCCTCAGGCTTCTCGCCGATCCGGGGGACGCGGTGCTCGTCCCGTCTCCGAGCTACCCGCTCTTCGACTACCTCGTCTCAATCGGGGACGCCGACGTCCGGCCGTACCGCCTGCGTCACGACGGTTCGCGGTGGGCACCGGATCTCGACGGGCTGGCGCGCGAGCTCGCGCGGCGGCCGGCGCCGAAAGCGGTCCTGGCGGTTCATCCGAACAATCCCACCGGAAGTTTCTTTTCCGCCCCGGAAAGACGCGCGATCGACGGGTTCGCGGCGGACGCCGGGGCGGCCGTGATCTCGGACGAAGTGTTTCTCGATTTCGCCGGAGGGACGCCCGTCCCGGGGTTCACGGGTGAAAACCGGGCGCTGACGTTCACGCTGAGCGGCGTTTCCAAAGTGCTGGCGCTTCCCCAGATGAAGATCGGCTGGATCGTCCTCTCGGGACCGGAAGCGGCCCGCCGCGAAGCCGGAGCGAAACTCGAGGTGATCGCCGACACCTATCTGACCGTCAACGGGCCCGCGCAGCGCGCGCTCGCGGGATGGCTGGCGCGCCGCGGCGAGCCGCTCTCGCTCGTCCGGGAGCGTCTGGCCTTGAACCGGCGGACGCTGGAGGCGGCTTTTGACGGGTCCGCGCGCGCGTGTGCCCTTCGCGCGGAAGCGGGGTGGTACGGCATCATCCGGTTTGACGGGCCGGAGGAGGCCGAGGAGACGCTGGCGCTCCGCCTTCTCGAAGAGGACGGCGTCTTCGTGCACCCCGGTTACTTTTTCGACTTCGAGAACGGCTGCCACTTCGTCGTGTCGCTCCTCCCGGAGCCCGCGGTTTTCGGCGAGGGGATCCGGCGCGTGGCCGCGCGTCTCGGCGGTTCGGGGTGAGGCGGCTGATCTTTCTCGCGGCGATGACCGCGGCGCTCTGGCCGGCGGCGGCGAGCGCGCATGAGGACGCCAGCCTCGTTTTCGACGGACATACCCGCGCCTATCACGTCCACGCGCCCGCCGACCTGAGTTCGCCGCGCCCGCTCGTTTTCGTTTTTCACGGGTCCGGCGGCGACGGCTCCGAGATCGAGGA
>DATJEK010000030.1:0-3656 GCA_035496715.1 Candidatus Eiseniibacteriota bacterium
ACTCGGTGCCATTTTCGCGAAATAAAAACGGGGGCGAAAATGGTGGAGGCGGCGGGAATTGAACCCGCGTCTCTGATTTCTGAGGCCGAAGTTTCTACACGCTTAGCTGTTCCTTTGAGTGTCCCCTTTGGGCTTGGATCAGCACAATCCCATCGGGTAAGTCCCATGTCAATCTCGTCCGCTAAGCCAGAGACACGCCTATCGGACCAGCCTGCTTGATGACGCCAGGGTCCACCCCGCAGGCGCGGATGGTCTGACGGCTGCAGTTATTAGGCTGCGAGCGGAAGCGCCATCGGGGCCATGAAGGGCACCCGAACGATGTTCTGTTTGGCGTTTGATTTATGCCAGGTGTTTTAAGAGGCCTCCTGACAACCTCTGCGTGCGGCTAACGGGTCAAATAACCAGATCGATACCTGTCGCCCCCTGGTTAATAGTATAACACATCCGGCTTTACTTGCGATTCCTGTTTTTGATGGCCCGGTCGATTTCACGGCGCGCGGAGTCCTTTTTCATGTCCTGGCGCTTGTCGTAGTGGTTCTTGCCCTTGCAGACGGCCAGCTCCACCTTCACGATGCCGTGGTTGAAATAGAGCTTGAGCGGGATGAGCGCCAGGCCCTTCTCCTGCATCTTGGCCCGCACGCGGAGGATCTGCTGTTTGTGGAGGAGCAGCTTGCGGGGGCGCTTGGTCTCGGGATTCTCCCGGTTGCCCATCGCGTAGGGCGCGATGTACAGGTTGTAGAGGAAAAGCTCGTTGCCCTCGGTCCGGGCGAAGCTGCCCGACAGGCTGGCGTTGGAGGTGCGCAGGGACTTCACCTCGCAGCCGGCCAGAACGATCCCGGCCTCCATCGTGTCGATGACGAAATAGTCCCGCCGGGCCTCGTGATGGGTCACGATGATCGGATTGGGGGCTTTTTCGTCTTTTTTCTTGTTTTTTTTCATCGGTGGTCCTGACGGGCCGTTCTTATTGTATAATCTCGTGACATGAAAAAGCTATGGCCGTACGCCCTCTCCCTTGCGCTCGCGCTCGCGCCCCCCTGTCTCGCGGCGGACGACGCGGCTCACATCCAAAAGCTGGAGGCCATGCACCGCGAGGCCGAGCACCTCGTCGTCCTGAACGATTTTCCCGGCGCGATCCGCGCTTACCAGGACATCCTCTTCCTCGAGCCCGACGACGAGACCGCCTACGCCAACCTCGGCCGCTGTTATCTCCTGCGCGGCGAGTACGACCGCGCGAAGGAGGCGTTCTTCAACGCGCTCGACATCAATCCGGAAAACGAAACGGCCCAGCGGGGCCTCGAAAAGATCCGGAACCCCGACGCCTAACGCCGGGCCTCTCCGGGCTTGCGGCGCGACTCCTTGTCGAGAAAGAGGTCCTTGTCCGCGTCCTCGACGAGCCGCTGGGTGTCCGGCGGGTATTTGGGGTCGACGGCGGGATCGAAGGAAGCCACGCCGATGCTGATCGATGACTCTTTGAGCAGCGGGTCCTCCAGCTTTCCGGCCATCTGGTGATAGGCGTCGCGCAGGCGCTGGCGGTAGGCTTTCGCCTCTTCCAGATTCGCGTGCCACAGGAGCACCACGAACTCGTCCCCTCCGTAGCGCGACACGATGTCGTAGCGGCGCGCGCTTTCCTTGATCACGGCGCCGGCCCGGCGGATCATGTCGTTGCCGGTCTCGTGCCCGAGCGTGTCGTTGATCTTCTTGAACCGGTCGAGGTCCGTCATGACGACCGAGACCGGCAGGTTCCCCCGCTTGCAGCGCCTCCACTCCTCCTCCAGGCACTCCCGGAGGTATTCGTACTTGTAGAGCCCGGTCATCTTGTCGTGGATCACCTTCGTCTCGAGGCCCTTGTTCTCGAGGAGGAGCTTCGCGGAGTTCGAGAGCACTCCGGCGACCGTCGCCGTGAACGGCCCCAGCATCAGGATGAACGGCTCGATCACGAAGTCCTTCGCGAACGCGGCCTGCGCGCCGAGAAAAAGGCCACCCGCAGCGATGACGAAGCCGAACACGCCGAGCCACAACCGCCGGAAAAGGAATAAAAGGAGCACGCAGACCGCGGCCGCCCAGGACAGCGCGAACGTCGCCCAGTCGGGAACGAAACGCAGCTCCCGGCCCGACGACAGCGCGAGATACTCGTTGGCGTGGATCGCGATGCCCGGCAGGATCCCCAGCGGCGTCGGGTGCGTGTCGCCGAAGACCGACCCCGTCAACCCTACGAGCACGACTTTGTCCCGGACCTCCTCTTCGGCGATCTTTCCCTGGACGACTTTCCAGGCCGGGATCGTCTTGAAATCGCCGTCGTCGGCCACGTAGTTGATCGGGTAGCTCCCGTCCGGGTTGAGATAGACGCCGAGCGTCGGCCTCCCGACGGTGAGGAGGCCCAGGTCCGCGTCGAAATGCGGCTCGGTGATCTCGGACTCGCTCCGGTCCGAAGCCAGAAGCTGCAGAGGGAACGAGCTCGCGAACGCCGCTCCCGTGGACGAAGTGCCGCGCGAGTACAGCCTCAAAAGATACGACTGGCGGATCGCGAAATCCGCGTCGACGATCTTCTCGAGATAACCGAAGCGGGCGACCCCTTCGGCGATCAGGGGGCTCGGCTTGACGAGGCGGTCGTTGTCGGAAGTGGCGCCGATGACCACGCGGCCGTGCTCCCGCATCGCCTCGCCGAGCTCCCGGCTGGAGGCGTCGCCCCCCTCTTCGAGGCCGGTGAACGACACGTTGAGGCCCACGATGCGCGCGCCTTTGGCGTGGAGCTCGCGGATCATCTTCGCGAAGATGCGGCGCGACCACGGCCAGCGCGCCTCCAGGCGGTCGCAGGAGTCGGAATCGATGCTCACGATCACGATGTCCTTCAGACGCGGCGGAGGATCGGCCGCCATCCGGCGGATCTTGAAAAACAGATCCCGCGTCTGCAGCAGCGGCTTTTCCAGGATCTGGGAAGTTTCCAGATAGGACGGCAGGCACCAGAACAGAAAGGAGTACACGGCCAGGACCGTGAGCGGGTAGTAATATTTTTTCAGGCTCGACCTCCCCTTCCGATGGGTCTTTTATAGCACAAATCGCGGCCCGCCTGAATGAAAAAGCCCCGTCCTCGACGGACGGGGCTCTCAATGGTGCGGAAGGAGGGAGTCGAACCCTCAAGCCTTGCGGCACAGGCTTCTGAGACCTGCGCGTATGCCAATTCCGCCACTTCCGCTAATTCTGCTTCGCTTCGCTTTCGGCCTTGGGCTTGCCGAGCTGCTTGATCCAGGAGGCGCCCACCTCTTCCAGCGCTCCGCGGATGCCGGATCCCCCCGCGGCGGAAGCCGGAGTCCCCGGAAGGGCGCGCATTTCGACCTCGATCTCGGCGGTCTTGCGGGCCGGCACCCGGACCGTCACGGCGACGGGATCGAATCCGCGCTTGGAAAATTTGGCGATGTAGCGGCCGCTCTCGATGCCCTTGCGGACGTAGGTGCCGTCTCCGGACGTCTCCCCCGCGCTCTCGAGGGTATTCTCCTCGTCGTAAAGCTCGACCCGGGCCGACGCGACCGGCGCGCCGTCCGAGAGCACGCGCGCGGACAACTCGCCCGGCCCCTTGGAGAAGAAGGTCTTGTTTATGTTGTAAACGCCCAGGATCAGCGTCGCGACACCGGTGAGGATCGCGAGAGTGACCTGGACAC
>DATJEK010000031.1:0-3195 GCA_035496715.1 Candidatus Eiseniibacteriota bacterium
CTGGCCAACGATACCGACGTGGACGGCGACGTCCTCTCCGTGGCGAACGGGGGGACCCATACCACCGGCCTCGGCGCGACGGTGGTCCTCAACGCGAACGGCAGCTTTTCATACGACGCGGCTTCCTCGACGGTTCTCCAGGCGCTGAACGATGGCGACAGCCGCGTCGACAGCTTCACCTACATCGCGTCGGACGGGCACGGCGGCACGTCGACGCAGACCGTGACGGTCACCGTCGCGGGCGTGACCGACGGCAACCACGCGCCCGTGGCGGCCGACGACGCGTTCGGGGGCGACGAGGACACGACCATATCCGGCAACGTGCTCGGCAACGACAGCGATCCGGATGCCGGCGACACCCTGACGGTCACGTCGGTCGGCACGTTCGCAACCGCGCACGGCTCGGTGACGATCGCCGCGAACGGCGACTTCACCTACTTTCCTGCCGAGAATTTCTTCGGCGAGGACGCCTTCGACTACACCATCGCGGACGCGGACGGCGCGCAGAGCACGGCGAGCGTGGCCCTGACGGTCAACCCGGTAAACGACCTTCCCGTGGCGGTGGAGGACAACGTGACCGTGACCGAGGACTCGCCGGGATTCAGCGGCAACGTCCTGACCAACGACCAGAGCGAGGATACCGGGGAGTCGCTGAGCGTCCTGAACCCGGGGGTGTACGAGACCGACCTGGGTGTGTTCGACCTGCAGATCGACGGCAGCTACACCTACACGCTCAAGGACGCCGCGCAGGCGCTGGCGGAGGGGGGCGTCGCGGTCGAAAACCGCCTCTACGTGATCGGAGACGGCGCCGGCAACCTGACGTCCAACTTCCTGACGGTGACGATTACCGGGGTCAACGACGCGCCGGATGCCCACGATGATGTCTACGCCGGCGACCAGGGCATTGGGCTCGACATCGCCACCGATAGCCTGCTCGCCAACGACACCGACGTGGACACCGCTTTCTCGATCGATTCGGTCCAGGACGCGGTGAACGGGACCGTGAGCCTGTCCGGCGGCGTGGTGACCTTCATTCCCGATGCGGGCTTCTTCGGCGACGCGGGCTTCACCTACACCGTGCGGGATACGGCCGGGGCGACGGATACGGCCGCCGTGTCCGTCCACGTGAGGAGCAGCAGCGATGTCCTGCACGCGGAATCGGACGGCGTATTCGTGCTCAACGAGGATGACGAGCTGCTGATTCCGGCCGCGGACCTGCTCGTCAATGACACCGGCGCGGGGATCACGGTGGACTCGGTCGGAAACGCCACCCACGGCTTCGTCCAGCTCGCCGGCGACCTGGGCGACCAGGTCGAGTTCATTCCCGACTACGGGTTCTCGGGCCAGGCCACGTTCGACTACACCATCACGGACGCCTCGGGCGAGCTGTCGACGGCGACCGTCACGCTCGACTACCGGCCGGTTGCCGATACGCCGGTCGTGTTCGCGAACGATGTTGCGGGTGTGACAGGCGAGAACATCTCGCTGCTGCTGGAGGCCAACCTCGACGACCAGGACGGGTCGGAGACGCTCACCGTGCTCCTGTCCAACGTGCTGCCGGGCGCGACTTTCTCTTCCGATGACGCGGGCGCCGTGCACGTCGGTACCGACCTGACCGGCGGGCTGTGGCTGTTCGCTTCCGGCGACCTGTCGACCCTGCACGTGGCCGGTCTCGCGGCGGGGGACAACGTGATGACGCTCATCGGCATCGCCGCGGAAAACGGCACGGACCCTCAGTTGACCGCGCTGGCGTCGGCGACATTCCACGTCAACGTGGCCTTGCCCGACCCGGACGGCGGTATTCCTCTCTAGCAGACGGAGCGGCGGGAGGGCGGCACCGCCTTTCGGGCGCGGGTCAACGGCTATAGAATGCGCGCCTGAGCCGCGGCCGGTGCCCCGGCCCCCCTTTCGCGGAACCCGGGAATGTCCATCAAATCCGACCGCTGGATCCGGCGCATGGCGCGCGAGCGCCGGATGATCGAGCCGTTCGAGCCGGACCAGATCAAGGAGGTGAAGGGCCGCAAGGTCGTCTCCTTCGGCACCTCGAGCTACGGCTACGATATCCGCTGCTCCGACGAGTTCAAGCTCTTCACCAATCTCAATTCCACGATCGTGGATCCCAAGAATTTCGATCCGAACTCGTTCGTGGACCTGAAGAGCGAGGTCTGCATCATCCCGCCCAATTCGTTCGCCCTCGCCCGGACGGTCGAGTACTTCCGCATCCCCCGCAACGTGCTCACCATCTGCCTGGGCAAGTCCACCTACGCCCGCTGCGGGATCATCGTCAACGTGACGCCTCTCGAGCCGGAATGGGAGGGCTACGTCACGCTCGAGTTCTCCAATACCACGCCGCTCCCGGCCAAGATCTACGCCAACGAGGGCGTCGCCCAGGTCATCTTTCTCGAGGCCCAGCCCGACGACGTCTGCGAGACCTCCTACAAGGACCGCGGCGGCAAGTACCAGGGGCAGGTGGGCGTGACGCCGCCCAAGGTCTGATAAGACCGGACACTGCGTGCCGGCTTATCTCCGGCCGTTCGAGCGGACGGACGGTTGTCCGCCGCTCAACGCCCGATCGGACCGGACACTGCTTCCCACCTTATTTCCGGCCGTTCGAGCGGACGGATATCAGGCCGCCGCTCAACGCCCGACAAGACCGGACATCACCTGCGCTTCGGCAATTCGTCGCCGCGCGATCTCGGCTCGACCGTTGCGTACCGAGTACGCGCGCCGGCCATTTTTCCCGAAAACTTGAAAAAACTCTTGATTCCTGGTACCGCGCTCATATAATTTGTGGAAGTTTTTCGTTTTCATAGCGGGAAAAGGCAAAGAGGGCACCGATGACATTGGCAACGGACATCCGCCGCCTGGCGGAGCTGGCAGTCCGAGCGGTACCGGAATCCTAGGCCTCAAGGAGAATATTGATGGCCGAGCGCCCTGCTGCCCTCAAGAAACCGCAAGCCCAGCCCGATCCCGACCCTTCCCCGCTATTCGACACCCATCCCGAAGTCCGCCTGGACTTCAAGCACGTTCGCAAGGCGCTCAAGCAGGGCTACACCAAGCCGTTCCTCCTGGTCGACACCGGGATCGTCCGCACCAAGGCCCGCCGCTTCAAGGCGGCCATGCCCAGGGTCCACCCGCACTACGCCGTCAAGGCCAACCCCGACCCCCGTGTCCTCAAGGTCCTGATCGAGGAGG
>DATJEK010000032.1:0-5430 GCA_035496715.1 Candidatus Eiseniibacteriota bacterium
TTCCGCTCGGTCGCCATCAGGAGGGGAACGTCAGCACGTTTTTGATCCCCGCCGGCGGGGCGAGAACGCTCGCCGCGAAATTCTCGACCGGCGACCGCGACGTGATGAGCGAGCGGACCGCCTTCGGCCAGCGCCGGAGGAAAAGCGTCAGGTCCGCGGTCGCGCGGCGGAAGGCGCCCGGGTCGGCGTTCACGGTGCCGAAGAGGACCTGGTTTTTCAGCACCATGTTTTTCATGATGAGCTCGGCCTTCACTTCGATCGGGCACTTGATGCCCGGGATGCCCGTGAAGACGAACACGCCGTTCACGCCGAGGTGGGGCATCATGTCGAACGAGAGTCGGGCCGCGCCGGTGGCTTCGTAGACCAGGTCGATGTTTCCGGTTTTTTTGACCAGGCTTTCCAGCGTGTCCGTGCCGGCGGAGACGTACGCCGCGCCGACGGCGCGCGCCGCTTCCGCGTTGGGGCTGGTCAGCGGTTCGCGCGAATAGACGAACGTGCGGAAGCCCTTCGCCACGAGCGCCATCGCGCCGAGGAGGCCCACGGGACCCGCGCCCAGCACGACCGCCTTGAACCGGGAGGAAACCTTTTCGCCGGCGGGCATCCAGGGGAGGCGGTTCTGGATCTGCCACACCTCGCCCAGCGCTTTCTCGGCGATCGTCAGCGGTTCGACGAGCACGCCGACGGAGCGCAGCGTCGCCGGGACCCGGCTCATCCACCGCTCGTCGTCGACGACGTATTCGGTCATGTAGCCGTGCTCCCTCTTGATGCCCCGCTCCGTGAACTCTCCCGTGAGGCAGAAGTCCGGCCGCCCGGCGCGGCACGGCCGGCAACGCGTCCCGGCGCAGGGCCTGCGGACCGTCGTGACGACGAGGTCTCCGCGTTTCAGCGCGCGCACCTTTTTTCCGGTCTCGACGACCTCGGCCAGGGACTCGTGCCCCAGGATGAGAAAATCCGAGCCGGGCGGCGGCGCGCCGTACTGAAACGAGGCGATCTCGCGGTCCGTGCCGCAGACGCCGACCTCCAACATGCGCAGCTTCACGTCCGTGGCTTTGCGCAGGCGCGGTTCGGGCACGTCGATGAGGCGGACGGAGCGCGCTCCGGGGAAGACGGCGACGGCCTTCATGTCAGGCTCCGGGCAGGCGCGTCGGCCTGTCGGGGTGCTCGAGCGCGACCTTTTTTTCGAGATAGTCGAGCGTCGCGGTGACGAACGCGCCGTGGCTCCACGTGAGCGGGGAGACGGAGAGGGGAGTGCCGTCGTAGGGATTGATTTGTTCGGCGAGGACGCCGGAGGGCAGCGCGTGATCGGCCACCCAGCGGAGCACGTCGAGGCCCTCGTTGAGGCCCGCCGAGTCCGTCGCGCGGGCGATGAGGTACTCGGCCCACCAGAGCGTGCTGATGAACCAGGGATTGCCCGGCACCTGGTCGGGTTTGCCGTGCTCGACCTGCTGGTAGCCGTCGTTTTCGTATCGCGCCAGGCCTCCGACCGTCGTCCGGACCCAGAGGCGGTTACGCACGGCCTCCATCGTGGACACGACGGCGGGGTCGTCGGGCGCGAACACCCCGAAGTACCAGACGGCGGAGAGGCTCGCGTCGACCGTGGTGTCGAGGCGATAGCTTTCTTCGCCTTCGGGAAACGCCGTCTTCGCGAAGCGCCCGAGCTTCGGATCGAAAAGATGGACGCGCATCGCGGTCGCCATCCCGTCCGCGACGGCGCGGTACTTCGAGGCCAGGTCGCTTTCGCCGAAATCCTCGGCGAACTCCGCCGCCGCGCGCAGGCCCGCGATCACGGTCGACACCGTGAACGTGTGCACGCCCCGGCTCTCCTCCCAAAGGTCGTACGACGCCAGCGGCAGGCCGGTGCCGTTGTTGCGGAACTCGACCAGGAACTCCGCGATGCGGACGATGAGGTCGCGGAAAAAGGGCTTGATGAACTCCACGTCGTGGAAGCGCCGGAAGTGAAGGCGCAGCGCCCAGACCACGAGCGCCGCCTCGTCCTCCTGGATCGGAAGCTCGAAGCGGCCGTGCTTCCACCACGGCAGCCACGAGCTGCCCACGGAGCCGTCCGGGCAGTATTTGTGGAGGAAATATCCTTCCGGCTCCAGCACCCGCAGGCAGAAATGGAAAAAACACCGCGAGACCTCCGAGTACCCGGCCTTCACGAACGCCGCGGCCATCAGAGCGCCGTCCCTCGGCCACATGAACGAATACGTGTCCTTGGCGAACGAAAACACGTCGGTGTCGTTGGCCGCGATGATCGCGCCGTCGCGGTCGGTCTGGATGCGGGCGATCAGGAGGCTCTGCTTGAGGAGCCGGAGGATTTTCGGGGGAAGGTCCTCGTAGCCGGGGCAGAGCTCCTTGCCGATCCAGGCCTTCCAATAGTTCTCGGTGCGCTTCAGGAGGCGGGCGGGCGTTTTTTCCTGGACCGCCGCGTTCAGCGCTTCGACCTCCTGATAGGTCTCGCCCGCGCACATCCAGTAGTGCGCCTCGGTTTCGCCTCCGGCGGCGAGCGGCAGGCTGATCCCCGCGGTCGAGTCGACGGAGCCGTGGGAGATGGGGTTGCCCGAGAGCGCCCCGTCCTCCGCGTCCTTCCAGGTGCCGTCGAGCCCCTGCATCTCCTTGCGGCCGCAGGCGAAGTGCTCGACGCCGCATTTGTCGGCGGTGCAGCAGTTGATCAGGAAGTAGCGTTTGCCCTTGTAGTGGATGAGCGCGCGCGTGCGCGGGTCGTACTGGGCGGTGTCGCTCATCTCGCTGCCGTTGATGTGAAAATCGTGGTGGAAAAAGAGGCGCACGTCGCGCGGGCGGCCCGAGAGGTCCTTGACGCGGACGGACTTGAGGTAGACGTTGAGGTGAAAATCGACGGCGTCGCGGCAGGAGAGCTCGAGCCGGAGACGGTCGTTGACCGCGCGCACGTTCGTGACGAGGGAGTCCTCGGCGTACGTCATCTCGATCCGCCACTCGTCGCCCATCCAGGCGAACTCGCCGTCGGCCCAGACGCCGAAGCGGAACGGATGGCCGACCGCGTGGTTTTCCCCGCCGACGCGGGGGAAATAGATGTCCCGGATCGTGTACGCCCGGTCGAACGCGATGAGAAACGAGGTGTTGCCGACGGGTATGTCGCGGGGCATGGGGGTCTCTCCGCACTCATTATAGCATCCTCGTCCGGGCGTGCTAAACTATCTCCATGACCAAGTACAACACCAAAGAAGAGCTGATCCAGGCCGCGCGCGCCGCCGCCTCCGACATCGACGCCGCGGAGACGAAAAAGGAGCTCATCGCCGCTTTCAAGAAGCACGTCCTCTACATCGGCTACAAGACGCTCGCCCGGCTCCTCGTGGGGCAGTCTCCCGAGGAAGCGACGAAGCGCTGGGCCGACCGGCTGGGCAAGGAAGAGGACGAGCCGTGAACCCGTCCGCCCCGTCCCTGTCCGTGATCTCGGCCATCGTCACGCCGGCGATCCTCATCCTCGCCTGCAGCTCGCTCATCACGGCGACCGCCGGCCGCCTCTCCCGCGTCCTCGAGCGCGCGCGCGAGCTGACCCGCGAGGCGGAGGCGCTGACCGAGGGAGGGAAGACCGCCGAGCCGGGCAAGCGGGATTTCGTCGTCTCCCAGCTCCGCAAGGCGGCGACGCGCGCGAAGTTTCTCCAGCGCGCGCTGGCGCAGATCTACCTGTCCCTCGGGACGCTCGTCCTCACGAGCGTGTCGGCCGGCATCGGCACCGCGATGCACCGCTCGACCCTCATCGTCATCAACCTCGCGGTCCTGACGGCGGTGGGGATCCTCCTGTACGCCTGCGCGCTCCTCATCCGCGAGTCCCGCCTCGCGGTCCGCTCGGTCAACGCCGAGATGGACTACGTCCTGCGCCTCACCGGAAAGATCTCCGAACCGGCTTCATGAAGCCCTCCCTGGCGGCCCTCGCCGGCCGCGCGTGGAGGAAGCTCTGCCCGGCCTGCGGCGGGTCGTCGCTCTTCGAGGGCGGGGCGCTTCGCCCGGCCTGCCCGTCCTGCGGCCTCCTGATCCGCTCGCGGGAGCCGGACACCTGGTTTTTCATGTACGTCTCGACCGCCGGGATCACGGGGATCTTCGTCGTCCTCATGCTCCTCGTCGTCCCCGCGAACCGCCTCCTCGGCCGCGTGGCCGTGGGCGCCGCGGCGATCGCCGCTTTTTTCCTCACCAACCCCCTCCGCAAGAGCTTCGCGATCGCTTTGGACTATCTCGCGGAATAGGCTATAATCGGCCGATGCACACAGACACCGAGACCCCCCAGCCGCTCGACGCGATCATGAGCCTGTACGGCCTGTCCAACGCGGACCTCGTCACCAAGTCCACGGAGCAATTGACCTTCAAGATGGTCGCCAAGGGCCGCCGCGGCCGCCGCGTGTCGCCCAACGTCCAGGAGAAGATCCTCAACGCCCTCCTGGCCGCCAAGCCGGACCTGCGCCTGCGCCGCCGCGACCTCTTCCGCTACACGCCCCCCGACGCCGTCGTCGAGGCGATCGAGAGCGCGGTCGACGCCGTCTCGAAGAGGAAAATCAAATACCCGCAGTTCATCGATCGTCTCGCCGCGGCCGGCATCCACGGCTACACGACCGAGGTCGCGATCTCCCGGGTGACCTTTTACGGCCCCGGCGGCGAGGCCTACATCAAGCAGGGCCCCGTCGTGAGCCAGGAAGCCCCCGGCCATTTCGACGCGGACAAGATCCAGGCCGCCATCGCCGACGTCAAGAAAGCCTCCATCGACCACCAGGCCTTTCTGAAGAGGATCCACGAAGCCGGCGTCGGCCTCTACGACGTCAACATCCAGAAGCGGACGATCAAGTACAAGGGCGCGGCCGAGTCCTACAAGGAAATGATCCCGCTCGCCGACGCCCCCGAGCCCGAAGCGCCCCCGGCCGAAAAGAAAGCCCCCAAGCCCGCCGCCAACAAGGCCAAAGCCAAAAAGAAAAAGAACCCCGGCGTGGTCCGCATGACGAGGAAGGGGAGACTGACCCTCCGCAAAGCCTGGAGGGTAAAAAAGAAGAAGGCCCGCGGCCCCAAGAAGGGCAAGGTCACCCAGCAAGTCCGCAAAGGCTAAGGAGCCGCCATGACAGAACCCGAAGCCGCCGGCAGCCCGCAGGAGTCCAAAGCCGACAAGTTCAAGCGCCTCGCCGAGTCCCGCGTGAACAACGCGATCGCCAAGATCAGCCTCATCGGCAACCTCGCCTCGAGCGACTACGAGTTCACCAAGGACCAGGTCGACAAGATCCTCGCCGGCCTGAGACAGTCCGTCGACGAGGTCGAAAAGAAGTTCCAGAAGGGACTGAACCGCCAGGGTTTCAACGACGAGGGACGCTTTAAGCTTTGAAGCAAAGCAGTGACATCGCCCGCATCACCGCCCTCCTCCTCAAGTTCCGCCAAGAGCGGAACTGGAAGAAATTCCACAAGCCCAAAGAC
>DATJEK010000033.1:0-3911 GCA_035496715.1 Candidatus Eiseniibacteriota bacterium
CATCTTCACGATCTCGGCGACCGGGTTCACGGTGCCGAGCGCGTTCGAGACGTGCCCGACGGCGACGAAATAGGTGCGCGGGCCCAGGAGTCTCTGGAACGCCTCCAGGTCGAGCTCTCCCCGGTCGTTCACCGGCGCGACTTTCAACACGAGGCCCTTTTCGCGGCAGAGCTCCTGCCAGGGCACGAGGTTCGAGTGATGCTCGATCTGCGTCACGAGCACCTCGTCTCCCGTCTTGAGGAGCTTGCGCCCGTATCCGGCCGCGACGAGGTTGATCGCCTCCGTCGCGCCGCGCACGAAAATGATCTCTTCGGCGCGTTCCGCGCGGAGGAACGCGCGGCAGCGTTCGCGGGCCGCTTCGCACTCGCGCGTCGACTCCTGGCTGAACGTGTAGATGCCGCGGTGCACGGTCGCGTACTCGCGTTCGAGGAAGCGGCTCATCCGGTCGATCACCTGCCGGGGCTTCTGCGCGGTCGCCGCGTTGTCGAGGTAGACGAGCGGCTGCCCGTTCATGCGGCTCTGGAGCATCGGGAAATCCCTGCGGACTTTGAGGACGTCCAGCGGCGCCGTCATCACGCGAGAGCCTCCTCGGGCAGGAGCCCGGCCACGCGCTCGAGCTCGCCGTGGACGCGCCGGTGCGCGTCGCGGCGCAGGGCCTCGTCCTCCTCGGGCAGCGCCAGGACGACCTCTTCCGCGAAACCCTCGATCAGCATCGCGCGCGCCTCTTCGAGAGAAAGCCCGCGGCTGCGGAGATAAAAAAGCTCGTTCCCCGGCAGCTGCCCGGTCGCCGACCCGTGCGAACACTTCACGTCGTCGGTGTCGATCCGAAGCTGCGGGCGCGAATTGGCGCGCGCGGTCTCGGAGAGCAGAAGGTTGCGGCAGAGCTGGTTCGAGTCGGACTTCACGGCCTCCCGCTTCACGTGCACGAGTCCGCTGTATTCGGAGCGCGCGGTCCCGGCGAGGATGTCCTTGAAGAGCTGCCGGCTCAGGGTCCGCGGAGCTTCGTGGACGACGACCGTGTGGTTGTGCATCTGGGCCGCGTCGGAGAGCACGGAAAGCCCGTTCAGGTAAACCAGCGCGTCGGGGCCCGCGAGCCGCACGCGCATGTCGTTGCGGACCGCGCCGCCGCCGGTCATGATCTCGGTGTGCTCGACGCGGGAGCGGGCGGCGGAGTCCACGCGCCAGGCCGTGAGCTCGATGGCCCCGGGGCCCGCGTCCTGCAGGGAAACCAGCCTGAGGTCGGCGTCTTCCTCGGCGGTCACCTCCACGACGGCGTTCATGAAATAACCTCCGGAACGCGCGCCGCTGTGGACCGCGATGCGGCAGGCCGACCCCTTCTCGGCGACGATCCGCAGCCTCGGATGGAATTTTTTGCCTTCGGCGCCTCCCGAAGCGCGAAGCCGCACGTGAAGCGTGCCGTCGACGCGGACCCCCGCGGGGATCCGGACCGAAAGGCCGTCGCGAAAACGGCGGGCATTCGCCTCGAAGAAATAACCCTCGCCCGCGCCGGCGGCCGCGTCCTTGAACCGGCCCACCACCGCGCCCCGCGCCTCTTTCTCGATGACGGGAGAGGCCGGGACTTCGGCGAAACGGTCCGCCTCCGCCAGGCGCGCGAGGTCGAACAGGCGCCAGGTCTCGTCTTTCTGCGTGGGGAAAACGGAAACGGGGTTCATGCTTTTTTGGCGATCCGCTCCTTCACGGCGTCGTAGCCGAAATTCTCTAGCTCGGTGGCCAGGGCCTTCCCCCGGCTCGTGTCGATGATGCGGCCGTCCGACAAAATATGGGTGAAAGTCGGCTCGATGTAATTCAACAGTCTCTGATAGTGGGTGATCAGGATGATCGCGTTGTCCGCGCGGCGCAGGCGGTTCACGCCGCTGGCGACGATACGGAGCGCGTCGATGTCGAGCCCCGAGTCCGTCTCGTCGAGCACGGCCAGCGCCGGGTCGAGAACGGCCATCTGGACGATCTCGTTGCGCTTCTTCTCGCCGCCCGAGAAGCCGTGGTTCACCGAGCGGTGGATGAAGCTGGGCTCCATTTCCACGACCTTGATCTTTTCGCGCAGGAGCTCGTCGAATTCGAGGGGGTCGGCTTCCTTCTGGCCCGCGGCCTTGCGCCGGGCGTTGTAGGCCATCCTCAGGAAGCTCGCGTTGTTGACGCCGGGGATCTCGACCGGGTACTGGAACGCGAGGAACACGCCCTGGAGCGCGCGGTCCTCCGGCTCGAGTCCGAGCAGGCTCTGGCCCTTGAAGACCACCTCGCCCTGCGTGACGACGTAGTGCGGGTCTCCGGTCAGCACCTTCGCCAGCGTGCTCTTGCCCGAACCGTTCGGACCCATGATCGCGTGCACCTCGCCGGCCTTGACCTCGAGATTAAAACCCTTCAAAATTTCACGACCCTCGATTCCCGCATGTAAATTTCTGATGCTTAGCATACGATTCTCCGAATCTTAAACGACCCTTCAATGAGCGCCGGACTTACGTTGCCGCAGGCAACGTCAAGTCCGCCGCGCGAATTGATCCCGAGGAGGCGCGGCCCGGCGCCGGCGAGGGACTTCCTCATTTATCCCACACTCCCTTCCAGCTTCAGTCCCAGAAGCTGGGTGGCCTCGACGGCGAATTCTCCCGGCAGTTCGCGGAAGACCTCGCGGCAGAAGCCGTTCAGGATGGCGCCCATCGCGTCCTCGGTGCCGATGCCGCGCTGGCGGAAATAAAAAAGCTGGTCGTCGCTGATCTTCGAAGTCGACGCTTCGTGCTCGACGGTGGCCGTCGAATTCTGCACGTCGATGAGCGGAAACGTGTTCGCGCTGCAGTTCGGACCGATGAGGAGCGAGTCGCACTGCGTGAAATTGCGCGCGCCCGCCGCCGAGCGCTTCACGTCGACGAGGCCCCGGTAGTTGTTCACCGACACGCCGGCGGAGATGCCCTTCGAGATGATCGTGCTCTTGGTGTTCTTCCCGATGTGGATCATCTTCGTGCCGGTGTCGGCCTGCTGGTGATGGTTCGTGAGCGCGACCGAGTAGAACTCGCCGACCGAGTCGTCGCCCAGGAGGATGCAGCTCGGATACTTCCACGTGATCGCGGAGCCCGTCTCGACCTGCGTCCAGGAGATCTTCGAGCGGCGGCCGCGGCAGGCGCCGCGCTTGGTGACGAAGTTGTAGATGCCACCCTTCCCCGTCTTGGGATCGCCGGCGTACCAGTTCTGCACCGTCGAATACTTGATCTCGGCGTCGTCCAGCGCGACGAGCTCGACGACGGCCGCGTGGAGCTGGTTCGTGTCGAATTTCGGCGCCGTGCATCCCTCGAGGTAGCTCACGTACGCGCCCTCTTCGGCGATGATGAGCGTGCGCTCGAATTGGCCCGAACCCTCGGTGTTGATGCGGAAATAGCTGGAAAGCTCCATCGGGCACTTCACGCCCTTGGGGACGTAGACGAACGAGCCGTCGGAGAACACGGCGGAATTGAGCGCCGCGAAAAAATTGTCCGAGTAGGGCACCACGCTGCCCATGTACTTTTTGACGAGGTCCGGGTATTTCTCGACGGCTTCGGAAAACGAACAGAACACCACGCCGATCTCGAGAAGTTTCGCCTTGTAGCTGGTCGCCACCGACACGCTGTCGAAGATCGCGTCGACGGCCACGCCCGCCAGGCGCTTCTGCTCCATGAGCGGGATGCCGAGCTTCTCGAACGTCTTTTTGAGCTCGGGATCCACTTCCTCCATGCTCTTGAGCTGCTCCGGCTTCTTCTTGGGCGCCGCGTAGTAGCTCATGTTCTGGTAGTCGATCGGCGGGTATTCGGCGACCGCCCAGTGCGGCTCGGCCATTTTGAGCCAGTGGCGGTAGGCCTTCAGGCGGAACTCGAGCATGAACTCGGGCTCGTTCTTGAGCTTCGAGATGAGACGGATCGTCCCCTCGT
>DATJEK010000034.1:0-3622 GCA_035496715.1 Candidatus Eiseniibacteriota bacterium
CCGTGGATGAAACGCTCTTTCACGGCCGGGTCGATCTCGATGTGGAAGGAAACCTCCTCGGGCAGGTGGAGCGTCAGCCTCTGTTCGTCGAGATTGGCCGTCGCTTCGAGCCCGGGATACCGCGCGACCATCTGAAAGATCTCCTCGACCTCCGCCTCCGAAAGCTCGATCGTCAGCAGCGCGTTCTTCTGGCAGTTGTTCCGGAAGATGTCCGCGAACGCCGGGATCACGCCGCCCTCGGCCTCGCGGCGCGGCGCCACGACGACGTCGAAGCCCGCCTGGTGGATGGCCCACACCGCATGCTCGCGGCTCGAGCCGCAGCCGAAATTGTTGCGCGCCACGAGGATCGAGGCGCCCTTGAAGCGCGGCTGGTTCATCGGAAAATCGGGGTTGGGCGTGCCGTCGGCCTTGTAGCGCCAGTCGTAAAAAAGCTGCGGGCCGAAGCCGGTGCGGGCGATGGATTTCAAAAACTGCTTCGCGATGATCTGGTCGGTGTCGACGTTGGAGCGGTCGAGCGTGACGACGAGCCCGCGGTGCGAACGGAAGGCCTTCATTTTTTCCACTCCCGGATGTCGACGAAATGTCCCGCGACCGCGGCGGCCGCGGCCATCTCGGGGCTGACGAGGTGGGTGCGTCCGCCCTTGCCCTGGCGGCCTTCGAAATTGCGGTTCGACGTCGACGCGCAACGCTCGCCGGGCTGGAGATAATCGGGGTTCATCGCCAGGCACATGCTGCAGCCGGACTGGCGCCAGTCGGCGCCCGCGCTCCTGAAAACCTGATCGAGGCCCTCCGCCTCGGCCTGCCTCATCACCTGCTGGGAGCCCGGAACGATGAGGACGCGCATCCCCTGGGCGATCTTGCGGCCCTTCATCACCGCGGCGGCTTCCCGGAGGTCCTCGATGCGGCCGTTGGTGCAGCTTCCGATGAAAACCGTGTCGAGCTTGATGCCGGTCATCGGGGTGCCGGGCTTGAGGCCCATGTACGCGAGCGCCTGCTCGACGTCGGTCCGGCTGTAGCCGGGCACCGCGTCCGGCTCGGGCACGCGGTCCGTGACGTCGGTCACCATGCCGGGGCTCGTGCCCCAAGTCACCTGCGGCGCGATCCGGGAGGCGTCGATCGTGAGCGTGCGGTCGAACGCGGCCCCGTCGTCGCTCGGCAGAGCCTTCCAGCGCGCGAGCGCTTTCTCGAGCGCCGCGCCCCTGGGCGCGAACGGACGGCTGCCGGAAGCGATGTACTGAAAGGTCGTCTCGTCGGGCGCGATCATGCCCGCGCGGGCTCCCGCCTCGATCGACATGTTGCAGACCGTCATCCGGCCTTCCATCGAAAGGGCGCGGATCGCGTCTCCGGCGTATTCAAGCACGTAGCCGGTCCCGCCGGCCGTGCCGATCTTGCCGATCAGCTTCAGGACGAGGTCTTTGGCTCCGACCGGCGCTTTCGCGCGGCCGGTGAATTCCACCTTGAAGGTCTTGGGTTTTTTCTGTGGAAGGCACTGCGTTGCCAGCACGTGCTCGACTTCGGAGGTGCCGATCCCGAGCGCGAACGTGCCGAACGCGCCGTGCGTCGAGGTGTGCGAGTCCCCGCAGACGATGGTCGTGCCCGGAAGCGTCAGGCCCAGCTCGGGGCCGATGATGTGGACGATGCCCTGCTCGCGGCTTTCGAGGTCGTAGAGCTTGATCCCGAAGTCGCGGCAGTTCTTCGTGAGCGCCTCGACCTGGGCCTTGGAAATCGGGTCCTTGATGTTCATGCGGTCGTCGGTGGGGACGTTGTGGTCCATCGTCGCGAAAGTCAGCCCCGGGCGCCTGACCTTTCGTCCGGCCAGGCGCAGGCCCTCGAACGCCTGGGGGCTGGTGACCTCGTGGATGAGGTGGCGGTCCACGTACAGGAGTCCCGTTCCGTCGGCCAGCGTCGTGACGAAGTGGCTGTCCCAGATTTTCTCGAAAAGCGTCTTTTTCATAGGTTTTACAGTATAGCCCCGGCCCCCCTTTTTCTCAAGCCGTTTTATGGTATAATACCTCCTTATGAAACTTGAAACCCTGCTCCTGACGCTTACCCTTTGCCTGGTTACCGGAGGCGCGGTCTCGGCGGCCGAAAAGAAACCCGCTCCGGCGCCGGTCCTGTCGTCGCCCGCCCTCGTGTCCTGGGAGACTCCCTCGCGCACGGGCCAGGAGCGCAGGGGAGAAGCGCTCATTTCCTGGGAAAGGACCCAGCCGGTCGTGCCGCAGCAAGCCAAACCGCTGCCCCCTCTGGTTCTGCCCCGGTCCCCGAATTTCGTGCTCACGACGTCGGCACCGCTTCGCCAGTACGACGTCGAAGAAGAGTCGGTCCCGCCGGTCATCCAGGCCCCTCCGCAAGCCCGCGAAAAGTAAGCCGATTAAAAAACTTTAATTCTAATTTAACTCTTCTTTAATCGCCTTCCTGCTAAGGTGCTTCCAAGGATGCACCACGTCTCCAAGGAGGAACTGCCATGAGCACGCTACTGCTTGTCGTTCTGGTGTTGCTTTTGATCGGCGCTCTGCCGACCTGGTCTTACAGCAATGCCTGGGGATATTATCCCAGCGGCTTTTTCGGAGTTCTGCTCATCGTCCTGATCATTCTGGCGGCCACGGGCCGCATTTGACCGGGGAAAACGCCATCGGGGAGGACCGCGCATGCTGACCACCATGCTGAGAAGCGTCCGTGATCTTTACGGATACCGGCTCACCGGGACGGACGGGGATCTCGGCCACGTGCACGAGTTCTATTTCGACGACGAGTTCTGGATGATCCGTTATCTCGTCGCCGATACGGGCAGCTGGCTGACGGGCCGGCGCGTGCTCGTGTCTCCTTCCGCGTTCGATGAACCCGAATGGGAAAAGCGCGTGTTCCCGGTGCGCCTGTCGCGTCAGGAGATCGAAGAGGGCCCCGAGATCGAGGCCGACGAGCCGGTCTCCCGCCAACACGAAGAGGCGCTCAGCGAATATTTCCAGTGGGCGCCCTACTGGCTCCCCGGCGGCTGGGCGCAGCCCGTCGGCGGGGCGCCGCCGTCTCCGGTCCGCCATCGCGGCCCGAAAGGCGATCCGCATCTGCGCAGCACGCGGGACGTCATCGGGTACCACCTGAAGGCCGCCGACGGGCCGATCGGCCACGTGGATGACTTCATCATCAACGACGCCGACTGGGCCGTCCGCTATCTGGTCGTGGACACCCGCAACTGGCTGCCCGGCAAGAAGGTCTTGATTTCCCCCTGGTGGGTCCAGGACATCCGCTGGGAGGACTCCCGGATCTGTGTCTCCCTGACCTGCGAACAGATCCGTCGCAGTCCGCCCTATGATTTCGCCAGCCCCGTCGGCCGCGATTACGAAGACACGCTGTTCGAGCATTACGGCAAGCCCAAGTACTGGGTTTAAGCGTTTTTTCTTTTTTTTCCTTGATAATCGAACGATCGTTCGATATCCTATCCGCATGGACACCGTGACCCGCACCCTCCGGGGAAGAGGTTCCGCCGTCAACCCCGCCGGGCGTTTCGAGCCCGCCCGGCGGCAGCCGGATCCCGAATGGGACGCTTCCGAGGAGCCCTCCCCGGATACGCGATTCTTCAAGAGCGCGCCCCGCACCGTGATCTCCTTCAACGACAGCCCGGACG
>DATJEK010000035.1:0-12512 GCA_035496715.1 Candidatus Eiseniibacteriota bacterium
TCGACGCCGTGCGTTTCCCGGAAAAGGCCCCCGCGGCGCCCGTGACCGTCGGCGCGAGGCTGGCGGGAACGGCCTACGACGAAAACTACTACGGAAAGATCGCCTCGCAATACGACGCGCTCAGTTCCAAGTACAGCGCCGAGTCGCGCGCCTACGTGAGCCCCTGGATGCGCGTCGTGCGCGGCACGGCGATTGGCCAGCACCCGATCCCCTATGACCGGAACATGGCCGGAAACCTGCGCAGCACGCTGAAGGAGCTGGGCGCGAAGGTGCCCCCGCAGAATTCCTACAACCGTTTCGCGACGGTCCTCACCGACCTCATCCTCACGGTCAACGACCCGTCGACGGCGAAGACCGAGGAAGTTCTCAAGCAGAAGACGGAGGAGGTCATCGCGGCGCTCGGCGAGATCAGGAACCCCGGCGATTACGTCACGGCCAGCGCGGTGCTTTTCGATTCGTTCGCGAAGCTCGGCCTGGGGGACAAGGCGATCGTGAACGAAACGCGCGATCTCGTCGGCCGCGCGCTGGAGACGCTCGGACGGATTTCCGCCGAACCCGGCGACAAGGGCGCGTACGAGCGCCTCACGAGCCACGCCTCGCTTTTCCTGGCGATCGGCCAGCTGGGGCTGAAGAGCCGTCTGACGTCCGGGCACGACTACATCCAGGATTCGCTGAACCAGATCGGACAGGTCCCGAGCGCGTACTACCGCGGCCGGGGCGCCTCGGCGCTCTTCACGACGCTCGGCGTGCTGGGCCTGAGCCATCGCGCGACCGACGGCCCGATCGACTACGTGAAGGCGGTGCTCGATTTCCTCGACGCGGAGCTCGACCATCCGGAGGCCGAAAAGCTCAAGCGGAGCGCGTTCAAGAATTCGTACCCGCTCCTGACGATGGCGAACGCGGTCTCGGTGATGGGCAAGCCCGAATACCTGACCTACCGCCGGGACTGGCTGAAAGAGGCGAAGGGCTTCGTCGAGCGTTTCGACGCGCCGACCCGGCACCTGGGGCAGTACTATCTCATGGCGCTGCGCAACGCCGGCAAACTCGACGAATACGTCCCCGATCTGCCCGCGTTCCTGAAAGAATGGGGGCAGGCCTGGGCCGGCTACCAGTCGTCCGAAGCGGACGCGCTCCTCTACCAGATGAGCGACGTCTACGCGATCGAGACCGCGAATTTCTTCGGGCATCCGGAGCTGGTCCGCCAGGACCTGATCGACCGCGCCGTCAACAAACTGCGGGCCTACAAGCCCGGCGAGACCTACCGCAACGCGGCCTACGGCGGCAGCTACGTGCTGACCGCGCTGGGCGAGCTGGGGAAGGCGGACCTCCTTTTCAAGCCGAATCCCAACTTCGAGGGAGAGGCGCCGATGCTGTGGTCGATCCGGCACTACACGGCGGAAACCAGCTCCATCACGCTGCCTTATCTCAACAACGCGATCATCGGTTATGCGCTGCGCATGCGGGGTCCCGCCGCGGCGACGCCTCCCGTGTTCAGGAATTTCGAGTTCCGTTACGATTTCGCGCTGAAGGGGGAGAAGGGGAGCCCCAGGCTCGTCATCTCCGAGCAGAAGGGCGCCCGCCTGGCGGCCGAGGACACCGGGGCCTCGTCGGAACCGGTGTTCCGCCTCATGTACGGCGCGCTGGACGCGAGGCTCCTGGCGAATCCGGAGCTGGAGGCCGACAAGGAGAGCGTGTTCCTCGCGGCGCGGGTCTTCGCCGCGCAGCCGGGTTTCGACCGGGAGATCCCGCTCAAGTTCCAGAACGGCATCGTCTCGATGAGCCTGAGCCCGAATCCGGCGACCGGCGGCGCGACGATCACGTTCTTCGAGGTGAGCGACTCGCTGAAGGGCGTCCGGACGCCGATCGGCCGCATCGAGCTCGCGAAGGAGCTCGTCGGCCAGGCCCGCGAAGCCAACCGGCAGGCGCTCACGCCCGAAGTCACGGCACGTTCTCTCGACACCCAGTTCCTCGAATCCGTCGCGGAAATCGCGCGCCAGCTCCGCACGGCCAAGAAGCTTTACGCGCAGGCGGCGCCGTCGCTCGACACGGCCAAGCCCGTGCTCCTGCGCGTCACGACCGGGACCTCGGCCGACCTGACGGAGGCCTCGAGGAACGAGATCGAATTCATGGCGGCCCAGCGCGACACGCTGCGCTCGATCGCCGGCAAGAACGTGTTCGTCGTGTTCGGCTACAACCGGAAGACGGTCGACGCCGACGGCACCGAGCGCTTCGTCTTCACGCCGCACGACCTGCCGATCTCGGACGTCGTGCCCGCCGAGATCGCGGACAAGGCGGCCGTCGTCTCGATGGGCGAGCTGACCGACGATTTCGTGAAGATGGCCGCCCAGAACGGAACCGGCGTCGCCGCGACGCCGCGCATCGGCGACGGCGAAGTGCTGCCCTTCCTGGCGGCGGGCACGTTCAGCGCGATCAACGCGCGTTCCGATTCCAGCCAGCCGCTCCCCGAGCTGACGCAGCTGTGGGTGAACGTCCGCAGCCTGCCGACGGAGCTGACTCCGGCCGGCCGGGAACTGCTCAAAAAAGCGCCGCCCACGGCCACCGTCGAGACCTACCGCCCGTACGCCCTGCGCGCGATCACCAAGATCGCGATCGACAAGTTCCTCTCGTTCGCCCGCACCGCCCTCAAGGCGATCGCCTCGGCCGCGTAATCGTTCTTCCCGCCGGTCCTTTTCTGGTAAAATAGGCGGACAAGGAGATCCTGCCATGAAACCCAATCTCGGCTTGAGCGACAAGCAGCGCGAAGCGGTTCTCGACATCCTCGACGCGACTCTCGCGGACGAGTTCCTCCTCTACACGAAAACCCGCAATTTCCACTGGAACGTCACCGGAAGCGATTTTTCCGAACTGCACAAGTTTTTCGAGGCGCAGTACGAAGCGCTCGACGAGACCATGGACGAGACGGCCGAGCGCGCGCGTTCCCTCGGGGGCATCGCGCTGGGCAGCATGGAGGATTTCCTGAAGCACGCGCGGCTCAAGGAGGCTCCGGCGAAGGCGCTGGCCGCGGAAAAGATGCTCGCGTCGCTCCTGGCCGACCACGAGGCGCTCACGCGGTCGCTGCGCAAGGACGTGGACGCCTGCACCGACCAGCATCGCGACGCCGGGACCGCCGATTTTCTCACCGGGCTCATGGAGCGGCACGAGAAGATGGCCTGGATGCTGAGATCGTATCTTCAGTAAATGAAACGCGCGTGGGCCGCGGGTCTGGCGCTGGCGCTCCTCTGGCCGGCCGTCCCGGCCGCCGCGGCGGGGGAACCGATGGCTGACAAGGGATTGAAGAAAGCGGCATTCGCCGGCGGCTGCTTCTGGGGCGTCGAGAAGATCTTCCAGGAGCTGCCCGGGGTCGTCTCGACTCAGGTGGGCTATGCCGGCGGCCGCACGGCCGATCCCAGCTACGAAGAGGTCTGCACCGGACGGACCGGCCATGCCGAGGCCGTGGAGATCGTCTACGACCCTTCGAAGACGGCCTACGAGGAGCTCCTCCTGACGTTCTGGCAGTACCACGACCCCACGACCCGCAACCGCCAGGGGCCGGACATCGGCAGCCAGTACCGCTCCGTGATTTTTTACTACGACGAAGACCAGCGGAAGGCCGCCGAAAGCGACATCGCCAGGCTCTCCGCCGCGAAAGTCTTCAAGTCTCCGATCGTCACCGAAGTGGTCCCGGCCGGGACGTTCTACCGGGCCGAAGACTACCACCAGAAGTACCTGAAAAAAAATCCGAACGGGTACTGTTCGCACCATTTCCAGTCCGCGCGGATCGCCGAAGTGCTCGGCCGCGAAAGTCCCGCCTGACTTTTAGACGATTCTAATCTTATTTTAATCCCGCGTTAACCCTCCCCGGCGTAGGCTCTGCATGGAGGCACCCATGTCCAAAGTTCACAACCTTTTCGCCGGGATCGCCCGCGCCGCCGCCTGCCGCGCGGGCAGCGCGTACGTGTTCGTGGCCGCCGCGGCCGTCGTGCTGGCGTGGGCGCTCACGGGACCCTTTTTCGGCTGGAGCGACACGTGGCAGCTGGTGATCAACACGAGCACGACGATCATCACCTTTCTCATGGTGTTCCTCATCCAGAACAGCCAGAACCGCGACACCCAGGCGATGCAGCTGAAGCTGGACGAGATCATCCGCGCGATGCCCAAGGCGCAGAACCGCCTCCTGGACATCGAGAACCTGTCCGAAGAAGAGCTGGAACACATCCACAAACGATATGAGGCGATAGCCAACCATGAGAAAAAATCAGTCCATCATCGGCGCCGCCAAAAAAGTCTCCAACCGAAAGTCGTCGAGGGGTAACCGGAACAAGGGGCGGGCGGTGCCGATCTCCGACGAGGAAGCGCTGCTCCGCGAAGCGACCCTGATGCTGAACCGGGTCTACCGCTGAGGAGAACCGGCGCGGGAGCGGGGGGCGTCGAAATCCGGTCTGTTTCGTGCTAAGATACGGCTGATGACGCGAAAAAAAAGCCATTTCCTGCGGCAGGCGCTTCCCGCCGCCGCTGTCCTTCTTCTTTCGGTGTCGGCGGCCCTTTATCTGTGGAAGGCCGCGCGCGAAAACGCCGACCGCCAGGTGCATTTCCGTTTCGAGGCCCAGACGAAGGAAATCGCCTTCTTCGTCCAGAAGCGCCTCGAGCTCTACGGCAACGCGCTCTACAGCCTGAAAGCGCTTTTCACCGTCTCCGACGTCGGCCCTTCCGAATGGAGCACGTTCACCGAGACCGAGAGCCTCCGCGAGCGTTATCCGGGCCTGACGGCCCTGCGCTTCATCCAGCGCGTGCCCGCCTCCGAACGCGACGCCTTCGAAAAAGCCACCGGGATCGGGATCCGCTCCTCGCGGGACCGCGACGAGTATTTTCCGGTGCTGTTCGTGTATCCGGCCGCCGGCAACGAGCTCATGCCCGGTTTCGACGTCGCCTCCGAGCGGCCGCTTTCCGAGGCGCTGCAGCTGGCGCGCGACACCGGTCGCCCGGCCGCCGCCGAGCCGCTGCCCGGCCCCGCCGGGAGCCGGACCTTCGTGATCTTCGCCCCCGTCTACCGTCGCGGCACCGCGCCGGCGGACGTCTCCGCCCGGCGCGAGTCGCTCGCGGGCTTCCTCGATCTGGTGCTCAAGATCGACGACCTCCTGGCCAACTCCTACAACCCGAGCGCCGCGCGCGACATCCGGTTCGAGATCTTCGACGGGGAGGAATCCGAATCCACCCGGCTGTATGACAGCCGTCCCGGCGCGGTTTCCGCGGGCCCGCTGACGCAGACGATCCCCATGGAGGTCGCGGGCCGGGTGTGGCTCCTGCATTTTTCCGCCCTGCCGGAATTCAGCGACACCCCGGAGACCCGCCTGCCGCGCGTCTACCTTTTCGGGGGTCTGGCGCTCTCGCTCCTCCTGTCGGGTATCGTGCTGGCGCTTTCGACGTCGCGTTCGCGCGCCGTGTCGTTCGCCGAGAAGATGACGGTCGATCTGAGCCGCGAGATCGGCGAACGAAAACTCGCCGACGAAAAGCTCCAGCGTCTGGTGCAGGATCTCGAGCGGCGCAATCACGAGGCCTCTCTCATGGGGGAGCTGGGCGAGCTCCTGCAAAGCTGCTCGCGGCTCGAAGAGGCGTATCCGCTGATCGGGCGTTTCGCGCCCCTTTTCTTTCCGGACACGCGCGGCGCGCTGTACCTCATCAACGGCGCGCGCAACCTCGTCGAGGGAGTCGCCGACTGGGGCATCCCGCTGGCGGGCGAACGGATCTTCGTTCAGGACGACTGCTGGGCGCTCAAGCGCGGCAAGCCGCACTTCGTCCACGCCGGCGGCGCCGAGCCCGCGTGCAAGCACGTGGTGTCGTACCCGCCCGAAGGGTACCTCTGCGTGCCCATGATGGCGCAGGGCCAGGGCCTCGGCGTGCTGCACCTGCAGGGCGCCTCCGGCACCGCGCCGCGCGAAGAGCTGGCGGTCGCGCTCGCCGGAGAGTCGGCGCTGGCCCTGGCGAACCTGAAGCTTCGCGAGGCGCTCCACGCGCAGTCGATCCGCGACCGCGTGACGGGCCTTTACAACCGGCACTACCTCCAGGAATCGCTGGACCGCGAGCTCCTGCGCACGGCCCGGCGCAAGGAATCGCTGGGGCTCCTGATGATCGACATCGACCATTTCAAGCATTTCAACGACGCCTACGGCCATGAAGTCGGGGACGCTATTTTGGCCGCCGTCGGCAAATTCCTGGCCTCGCGCTTCCGCGGCGACGACCTGCCTTGCCGCTACGGAGGGGAGGAGTTCGTCGTGATCCTGCCGGGCGCCTCGCTCGAGAGCAGCGCCGAGCTCGCCGGCCAGGTCCGTGAGGAGATCAAGACGATCAAGGTCAACACCGGCTCCAAGATGGAGGGCATCACGCTCTCGATCGGCGTCGCCGCGTACCCGGCCCTGGCGACGACGCCGGAGGCGCTCTTGCGTTCGGCCGACCAGGCGCTCTACCGCGCCAAAGACGAAGGGCGCGACCGGGTGCTGGTCGGCGTGCCGGTCCCCGGATGAGAGTTCAGAACCCGAAACCCAAACAAAGGAGAATCCCATGAAGCGTCCGTTTCTGCTGGCGGTGGCGTTTTTTTCGATCGGTTTGGCGGTGGCGCCGATGGCGCAGGCGTCCGACACGGTGTTCGACAAGGCGTCCGACTGGTTCGCGACGCTCGGCAAGGACGACAGCGAGAAGCAGATGATCCTCGCCGAACGCAGGGCCGGCCG
This sequence comes from Candidatus Eiseniibacteriota bacterium, assembly GCA_035496715.1. Taxonomy (GTDB): domain Bacteria; phylum Omnitrophota; class Gorgyraeia; order 2-02-FULL-51-18; family 2-02-FULL-51-18; genus DATJEK01. The sequence goes on from DATJEK010000035.1 coordinate 6,726, forward strand.
CGCGGCGCGCCAGCTCGAGAAGAGCGTCTCCGAAGGCGCCCGCAAGACCGGCAAGGGGCTCAAGGAGATGGGCAAGGACATGGAGCGGTCTCTCGACTGAAGAGGGTGACCGACATTCCGATGACTCTCCTGACCCGGGTACTCGAGGCGAAAAAGACCTTTTCGTTCGAGGTGTTTCCGCCGAAGACGCCCGAGGGTCACGCGCGGCTTCTCGAAACCATCGGGAAGCTCTGCGCGCTCAAGCCGGATTTCATCTCCTGCACTTACGGCGCGGGAGGGGGAAACCGCGACCGGACGTTCGAGATCGTGGAGCACATCCAGACGGTCTACGGGATCCCGTCGATGGCGCACCTGACCTGCGTCTCGCATTCCCGCGCGGAGATCGCGGCCATCCTGGAGGAGTTCGAGCGGCGGAAGATCCGGAACATCCTGGCGCTCCGCGGCGATCCTCCCCAGGAAGCGTCGGGCGTTTCGCGGGAGCCGGGGGATTTCCGGTACAGCAGCGACCTCGTCGCGTTCATCCGCGCGCGGTTCCAGGACCGGGTCTCGATCGGCGTGGCGGGGTTCCCCGAAACGCACGTCCTCTCCAAGGACGCGGACTCGGACGCCCGGTTCCTGAAGGAAAAAATCCGGGCCGGGGCCGATTTCGTCATCACGCAGCTTTTCTTCGACAACCGCCATTATTTCGACTACGTGGAGCGCCTGCGCAAAATCGGCGTCCACGCTCCCGTCATCCCGGGGATCCTGCCGATCACGGACTACGCCGCCCTGAAACGCTTTTGCGAGCGGTGCGGGGCGTCCGTTTCCCGGGAGGTGCACGACCTCTTCGGCCCGCTCGCCGACGACCCCGCCGGGACGCTCGAGGCCGGGACCGCGTTCGCGATCAAACAGTGCCGCGAGCTCCTGAAGGGCGGGGCGCCGGGAATCCATTTCTACGCGCTCAACAAGACCCACCCCGTCGACGACATCTTGAAGGCCCTGCGGAACTCTTCCTTTTAAAAAGAGGGCCGCGCTCTTGAAACCGAACGTTCGTTCGGTTATACTCGAGCCATGGCCTGGGATTCCCCCCACGAACGCCTGAACCCGGTCGTCCATCTCGACTGCGACGCGTTTTTCACGTCGGTCGAGCAGGCGCTGGATCCTTCTCTCAAAGGAAAGCCCGTCATCACCGGCAGCGAGCGCGGGATCGTCGCCTGCGCGAGTTACGAGGCCAAGGCGCTGGGCGTGCGTCGCCCGATGCGTCTTTTCGAGGCGAAAAAGGCCCTGCCCCAGCTCATCTGCCTCCCGAGCGACTACGAGTCGTACAGCCTCTTCTCGAAACGGATGTTCGACATCCTGAGGCGCTTCACGCCGGCGGTGGAGGAGTACTCGATCGACGAGGCGTACGCGGAGCTCGGGGGGCTCCGCCGCGCCCATCACGCCGACTATCCCGAGATCGCGATGCGCATGAAGAAGGCGGTCCAGTCGGAGCTGGGGATCACGATCTCCGTCGGCCTTTCCTCCTCGAAAATCCTCTCCAAGCTCGCGTCGGCCTCTCAGAAACCCGACGGCTTCACCGTCGTGAAGGGCGACGAGGTCCGGGGCTTCCTGAAGGGCATCCCGGTGGAAAAAGTCTGCGGCTTCGGGCCCAACCTCACGGCGCTCCTCAACAAGCACGGCGTTTACACCGCGCTCGAATACGTGAGCCGCCCCCAGGCTTGGGCGCGGAAGCTCCTCGGGAAGGTGGGGGACGACCTCTGGCGGGAGCTGCGGGGCGAGGCCGTCTATCCCCTCGTGACGGCCGAGAAGACGAGCTACGCCTCGCTCGGCAAGTGCAAGACGTTCACGCCGCCCTCGACGGATCCGGACTACGTGCGCGCCCAGATGATCCGCAACCTCGAGTCGGCCTTCATCAAGCTGCGCCGCCACCGCCTGCGCGCGAGGGGGCTGGCCGTCTATCTCCGCGAGCAGACGTTCCGGGGCTCGGGCGCCGAGGCCCGCCTCGAGACCGCGACGGCCTCGACGCTCGAGGCGGCGCCGGTCGCCGTGAAGCTCCTCGAGCGGCTCTTCCGGCCGGCCACGCCGTACCGGCAGACGGGCGTCGTGCTCTTCGGCCTGGAACCGGACACGGGGGAGCGGCAGATGACGCTGTTCGAGGACCCCGGGAAGGTGCGCGCGTTCCGCGCCATCGACCGCGTGATCGACGACGCCAACCGGATGTACGGCAAGCACGCGCTGCACCTGGGCACGGGCGCGTGGCTCGGGAAGAGGCGGCGTCACGAGGACGGCCGCGGGGAGATGGCCGCGCGGAAGACCGATCTCCTCAAGGGGGAGAACTTCCGCCAGCATGTCGGGATCCCGGTCTGGAAGATCCGGGTCTAAAGACTTGAAAAGGAACGTTCGTTCGTTTATACTTTGACCATGCCGCGCCGCATCGACTACAACGCCATCGTCACGAAACTCCGCCAGTTCCACTCCCGGCAGAAGCGCCTTCCCAGTTTTTCCGAGCTCCAGGAGCTCGCCGGCTACCGGTCGAAGGGCAGCGCCGCGGCGCTGGTCGAGCGCCTGGCCGAGCGGCACATCCTCCGGCGCGATTCGAAGGGGAAGCTGATCCCCGACTCCGCGTTCGGCGGGGGCGCGAAGCTCCTGGGGACCGTGCAGGCGGGCTTTCCGTCGCCGGCCGAGGAGGAGCTCGTCGACACGCTTTCCCTCGACGACTACCTGATCCCCAACCCCGACGCCTGTTTCCTCCTCAAGGTCAGCGGCGACTCGATGATCGACGCGGGCATCCTCCCGGGAGACCTCGTGATCGTGGAGAGGGGGAGGACGCCGAGAAACGGGGACATCGTGGTCGCGCAGGTGGACGGGGACTGGACGATGAAGTATTTCGAGAAGAACGGGCCGAAGATCGTCCTGCGGGCGGCCAACAAAAAATACCCGCCGATCCATCCGCGCGACGAGGCCGTGATCAGCGCCGTCGTCATCGCCGGCGTGAGGAAGTACAAGTAAGCGTTTTTTCCTAGCGTCTCGCCCCGCTCTTCTGCCGCATCGACAGCGCGATGCGGTTTCTCGGCAGGTCGATCTCCAGCACCTTCACCCGCACGACCTGGCCCGTCTTCACGACGCTGTGCGGGTCTCGCACGAAAAGGTCCGCGAGTTCCGAGACGTGCACGAGGCCGTCCTGGTGCACGCCGATGTCCACGAAGGCGCCGAACGCCGCGACGTTCGTCACCGTCCCCTCGAGCATCATCCCCGGTTTCAGGTCCCCGATGCCCTTGACGCCCTCTTTGAAGACCGCCGTGCGGAATTCGGGCCGCGGGTCGCGCCCCGGTTTCTCGAGCTCGTCCAGGATGTCCTCGACGGTCGGCACGCCGAAGGTCTCGTCGACGTAGTCCTCGGCGCGGAGCGAGGCCAGGAGCCGCGCGTTGCCGAGCGCCTGGTCGAGCGTGACGTTGTTTTTGGCGAGGATCCGCTCGACCACCGGATAGGCCTCGGGATGCACGCCGGAGCGGTCCAGCGGGTTGTCGCCGCCCGAGATCCGCAGGAACCCCGCGGCCTGCTCGAACGCGCGGGCGCCGAGGGCCCCTTTCAGCTCGAGGCGGTTTTTGAACGCCCCCTGCCGGTCGCGCCGGAAGACGAGGTCCTCGGCCTCGCGCCTCCCCAGGCCCGCGACGCGCGCCAGGAGCGAGGGTGAGGCGGTGTTCAGGTCCACGCCGACCGCGTTGACGCAGTCCTCGATGACGCCGCCCAGCGACTTCTCGAGGCGCGTCTGGTTCACGTCGTGCTGGTACTGCCCGACGCCGATAGCCTTGGGATCGATCTTCACGAGCTCGGCGAGCGGGTCCTGCAGGCGCCGGGCGATCGAGACGGCCCCGCGGAGCGTCACGTCGAGCGAGGGGAGTTCCGCGGAAGCGAGCGCGGAAGCCGAATAGACGGAGGCCCCCGCTTCGGAGACGACGGCTTTCTGCGCGCCGAGGTCCGGGTTCGCCTTGAGGAGCTCCGCCGCCAGCGCGTCGGTCTCGCGCGAGGCGGTCCCGTTTCCGATCGCGACGAGCGTGACCTTGTGCAGGCGCATCAGCGCCGAGAGCTTGGACAGGGCGCCCCGCCAGTCGTCTTCCGGCGCATGGGGATACACGGTGGCGGTGTCCAGGACCTTGCCGGTGGCGTCGACGACCGCGGCTTTCACGCCCGTGCGGAAGCCGGGATCGAGGCCGAGCGTCACGCGCGGGCCGGCCGGGGCGGCCAGGAGCAGATTTTTCAGATTTTCGGCGAAGACGCGGATCGCCTCGTCTTCCGCGCGGCGGCGCAGGCGCGCCATCAGATCGAGCTCCAGGTGGAGGCGGATCTTGTAGCGCCAGGCCTGCCGCGCGGTCTCGGAGAGCCAGGCGTCGCCGGGACGGCGCCGCGAGCGGATGCCGAAGCGCTCGCAGACGGCGGCGACGTACTCGTGGCCGACCTCGTCCTTGACGCCCGCGTATTCGGCGAAGCCGTCGGTCTCGAGGGAGACGCGCAGGAAATCCTCCTGGCGGCCGCGGAAGAGGGCGAGCGCGCGGTGAGAGGGGATTTCGCGCAGGGGTTCGCGGAAATTGAAATAGTCCGAAAATTTCGCGGCGGCCTCCTCCTTGCCCGGGGCCTTCGAAACGATCCAGCCGGTGTTCCAGAAGCGCTCGCGGAGGGTTCCGATGAGCGCGGCGTCTTCGGCGAAGCGCTCGATGAGGATTTCGCGCGCTCCGGCCAGCGCGGCCCCCGCGTCGGCGACGTTTTTCATCGGGTCGACGAAGGGCGCGGCGGCCTCCTCGGGCGCGCGTTCGGGATCCGCCAGCAGACGTTCGGCCAGCGGCGCGAGGCCCGCCTCCCGGGCCGTCTGCGCCTTCGACTGCTTCTTCTGGCGGAAGGGGAGAAAGAGGTCCTCGAGGGCGGAAGGCGTCCGGGCCGCCTCGATCGCCTCTTTGAGGGCGGGGGTCAATTTTCCCTGCGCCTCGATGTTTTCCAGAACGGCGCGGCGGCGATCCTCGAGCTCGCGAAGGTAGTCGAGCCGCTCGGCGAGCATGCGCAGGTGCGTGTCCGAGAGACCGCCGGTGGCTTCCTTGCGGTAGCGCGCGATGAAGGGGACGGTCGCTCCGCCGTCCAGGAGACGGATCGCCGCCCAGACCTGCCGGCTCGTGACGGAAAGCTCCGTCGCGAGGATCCGTTCGATGTCCGGCCGCGAGCCGGGAGTCTCGGCGCTCATGGGTTCATTTTATCATCGATTTCGCCGGCGAAAAGTCGTAAAATTCGAGGCATGAGCGCGCTCACTCCCCGACAGCTCGACGATTTCCGCCGCGACGGCTTCCTCGTCGTCCGCGGCCTTTACGGCGCGGCCGAAATGCAGGAGCTCTCCGAGCGCATCGACCGTTTCGCCGCGCGGCCGCCCGCCGCCGGGCGCCAGATGGCGTATTATGAGAAAAGCCTGCTCGAGCCGGGCAAAAAAATCCTCTCCCGCATCGAGAAGTTCGCCGAGTACGAGGACGGCCTGCGCGCGTTCATCTTCGGCGCGAAGATGATGGACCGCGTGAACGCGCTCCTCGGCGAGCCGGGCGTGCTCTTCAAGGAAAAGGTGAACTTCAAGCTGCCCGGCGGCGGCGGCTTCGAGGCGCACCAGGACATCCAGCCGGGCTGGGACGCGTACGCGCCCTATTTCCTCTCGGTGCTCGTGACCGTCGACGAAAGCACGCTCGAGAACGGGTGCCTCGAGCTGGCCGCCGGACAGCACACGCGCGGGATGCTCGGCGAGAAATGGAAGCCGCTCACGGGGCGCTCGCTCGAAGG
>DATJEK010000036.1:0-8223 GCA_035496715.1 Candidatus Eiseniibacteriota bacterium
GAAGCTCGGCCTCATCCAGACCTACAACGAGCAGCAGTTCTCGCTCTACGCCCAGCTGGCCATCCAGGCCGTGGCGCGCCTGGACATCGACCAGTTCGTCCGCTACACCAAGCTGGCCGTGCGCGCGATCGGGGCGGCGGCTTGATTTTCATCCGCTACTTCCCGGCCTAACTCCTTCCACGACAGCATCTTGATCGTTCCCCCCTGGGGATGCTATAGTAACTGCCAATCTCATGGACCCCTCCCTCTGGAAATGGATCGGTTTTTTCACCTTCGTTCTGGCGATGCTCGCCCTCGACGTCTGCGTGTTCCACCGCAGGCCGCACGAGGTCCGGTACCGCGAGGCCATCGGCTGGACGGTCGTCTGGGTGGCCCTGGCGATGGGGTTCAACACGCTCATTTATTTCTACCGGGGGCGGACCCCCGCGCTTGAGTTCTTCGCGGGCTATCTCGTCGAAGAGTCCCTGAGCGTCGACAACCTGTTCGTTTTCCTTCTCATTTTCCGTTATTTCGGCGTCCGATCCGAGTTCCAGCACGACGTCCTTTTTTGGGGCATCCTGGGCGCGATCGTGTTCCGCGGGATCTTCATCGGCGCCGGGGTCGCGCTGATCCACCGCTTCGACTGGCTCACGTACGTGTTCGGCGCCTTCCTCGTCTACACGGGGTGCAAGCTCGCGTTCGAGGAGGAGAAGGAGGTGCATCCCGACACCAACCCGGTCCTGCGCGCCGTCCGCCGCTTCATCCCGGTCACCCAGACCGACGAGGGAAACAAATTTTTCGTCACCAGGGACAAGCGGCTTTTCGCGACCCCGCTGTTCATCGTCCTGGTGATGGTCGAGACGACCGACATCATCTTCGCCGTGGACTCGGTGCCGGCGGTCCTGGCGGTCACGCGCGACCCGTTCATCGTGTACACCTCGAACGTGTTCGCGATCCTGGGCCTGCGCTCGCTCTACTTCGTGCTCGCGGGGCTCCTCGAGAAATTCCATTATCTGAACTACGGTTTGTCGGTCGTCCTGTCGTTCGTGGGCGTGAAGATGCTGATCGAGCATCACTACAAGATCCCGATCCACGTGTCGCTGGCCGTCATCGCGGGCGTGCTCGCGGTGTCCATCGCGGCCTCGCTGATCTGGCCCAAGAAAGAGCCCCAGCCCTAGCCCGGCGGTCCCATGTTCAAAGGTCTGCGGAAGGCGGTTCTGAACGCGGCGCTCGTCGCGGCGCTCGTCGCGGCGGGCATCGGCGGCTTCAAGTTTTTCCACGAATACCTCACGTTCAAGAAGATCATCCGCAACCTCGAGGCCGAATCCCGCCTGGCCGAAGTCCTCGTCGTCGAATCCAGCCTGGACGAGTACACGCGGAAATACACGACAACGATCAAGTTCCTGGAGTATGATGTTAAAGGACGCCCGCTCCAGCCGAAGTATTTCACGTTCAAGGGAAACCTGATCCAGTTTCAGACGCTCGTCGTCCGTTTCGACGACAAATACGTCGAGCAGGGGCACCGGATGAGGGGCAAGAGCATCCATCTTTTCCTGAAGGCGTTCGTGCTGGACGGGGCGAATACGCAGGAGTTCCTGATCACCGCGCCGGGCCGGGTCCCCCATGGGGAGGAGCCGCGCGGCGGGGTGCCTTTCGTGAGGCTGTTCGACGGTCTCTTCGCCAAGGCCGGGCCGGGTCGCGCTCCGCTTCCCGAGTCGATCGTGCCCGAGGGCTACCGGGTCGGCGACCCGCCGAATTATTTCGAACGGGAAATCTGGGCCAGGTTCTGGAAAATCGCGCTCGAGCCCGCCGAGCGGGAGCGCGTGGGGATCAAGAACGCCCAGGTCGAGGCGCCGGGCTCGGTGTTCGTGCCCGGGACGATCTACACGCTTCTCCTGGAGAACGACGGCGGCGTGCGCATCGACACGCGCCCCATCCCCGAGATCCTGAAAGGAGAGAAAGTCCGATGAAAACCGATCTCGCCGAACGGTCCCGGACCGAACCGGGAGCGCGCCGGGAAAAATCCATGGAAAAAGACCACATCTTCGTCAAAAACGCCTGCGAGCACAACCTCCAGGGCGTGGACCTCAAAATCCCGCGCAACGCGATGGTCGTGTTCACGGGCCTGTCGGGTTCCGGCAAGTCCTCGCTCGCGTTCGACACGATTTACGCCGAGGGGCAGCGCCGCTATGTCGAGAGCCTTTCCGCCTATGCGCGGCAGTTTCTCGACCAGATGCAGAAGCCGAACGTCGAATACATCGAGGGTCTTTCGCCGGCGATCTCGATCGAGCAGCGGATCGCGGGGTCGAATCCCCGCTCGACCGTCGGCACCACGACCGAGATCTACGACTACCTCCGGCTCCTTTTCGCCAAGATCGGCATCCCTCACTGCCCGAAGTGCGGACGCCGCATCACCAAGCAGAGCGCCCAGGAGATCGTGGAGCGCATCCTCGAGTCCCCGAAGGACAGCCGCGTCCAGATCCTCGCGCCCGTGATCGAGGGCCGCAAGGGCGAATACCAGAAAATCTTCAAGGACATCCAGAAAGAAGGCTTCGTGCGCGTGCGCGTCGACGGCGAGACCCGCGAGATCACGGAGAACATCCAGCTCGACAAAAAGAAAAAGCACGTGATCGACATCGTCGTGGACCGGCTCGTGCTGCGGGATGACGTCAAGAAGCGGCTCACGGATTCGGTGGAGGCGGCTCTGCGGGTCGGCAAGGGAACGGTCAAGATCGCCCACGAGTCCGACGGCAAGAAGGAGCAGATGTTTTCGGAGCTCCACGCCTGCGTGCACTGCGGCGTGAGCTTCCAGCCGCTCGAGCCGCGGCTCTTTTCCTTCAACAGCCCCTACGGCGCCTGCCCCGGCTGCGACGGCCTCGGCAACCGCCAGGAAGTCGACCCCGACCTCGTCGTCCCCGACAAGACCAAGTCGCTCGGCGGCGGCGCGATCGCCGGCTGGAACCGAGGCGGCAAGTCGCTCGTCATCTATTTCCGGCGCGTGCTCCGGCACCTCGCGCAGGATCTGGGCTTCAGCATGGACACGCCGTTCAAGGACTTGAAGAAGAGCGACCGCGACGCGATCCTCTACGGGCTCAAGGACGCGCGCGGCTGGGAGGAGTTTGAAGGGGTCATTCCGAACCTCGAGCGGCGGTTCAAGGAAACCGAGTCCGAGTGGATGAAGGAAGAGATCAACAAATACATGAGCCCCAAGCCCTGCGAGCAGTGCCGCGGCGAGCGCTTGAAGCCGGAGGCTCTCGCCGTCAAGGTGCAGGGGAAGGGCATCATCGAGATGACGGCGTTTTCGATCGAGGACGCCGACCGGTTTTTCCGCGAGATCCGCCTGGACGAACGGGAGATGAAAATCGCCGTCCAGATCCTCAAGGAGGTGCGCGCGCGCCTCGGTTTCATGAAAAACGTCGGGCTCGGCTACCTCTCGCTCGACCGCATGAGCGGCACGCTCTCGGGCGGCGAGGCCCAGCGGATCCGGCTGGCGACGCAGATCGGCGCGGGACTCATGGGCGTCCTGTACGTGCTCGACGAGCCGTCGATCGGCCTCCACCAGCGAGACAACGAGAAGCTGCTCGACGCGCTCGAGGCGCTGAAGGACATCGGCAACACGCTGATCGTCGTGGAACACGACGAGGCGACGATGAAACGCGCCGACTGGCTCGTGGACATCGGGCCCGGAGCGGGCAAGCACGGCGGCCGCATCGTCTCGTCCGGCACGCCCGCCCAGGTCATGGCCGACCCCGCCTCGCTGACGGGCCGCTACCTGCGCGGCGATCTGACGATCCGCGCGCCGGAGAAGCGGCGCTCCTGGCGGGACCGCAAGAAAATCACGATCAAGAAGGCCGCCGAAAACAACCTGAAATCCATCGACGTCGAGATCCCGCTGGGCGTGTTCACCTGCGTGACCGGCGTGTCGGGCTCCGGAAAGAGCACGCTCGTCGACGAGATCCTCTTCAAGGGTCTATCGCGCCGGCTCTACCGGTCGAAGGAGAAGCCAGGGCGCCACGAGTCCATCCTCGGGGTCGAGCACATCGACAAGATCATCGAGATCGACCAGTCCCCGATCGGCCGCACGCCGCGCTCGAACCCGGCGACCTACACCGGTCTGTTCGGCCCGATCCGCGACCTCTTCGCGAAGCTTCCTGACTCGCGGATGCGCGGCTACCAGCCCGGCCGTTTCAGCTTCAACGTCAAGGGCGGGCGCTGCGAGGCGTGCGAGGGCGACGGCGTGAAAACGATCGAGATGCATTTCCTGCCGGATGTCTACGTCACCTGCGAGGTCTGCAAGGGGCGCCGTTTCAACGAGCAGACGCTCGAGGTCCGCTACAAGGGCAAGTCGATCGCGGAGGTCCTGTCCATGAGCGTCGAAGAGGCCCTGAACGTCTTCGCGAGCGTGCCGATGGTGAAGTCCAAGCTCCAGACGCTTCACGACGTGGGCCTCGACTACATCGAACTCGGCCAGGCCGCGACGACGCTGTCCGGGGGAGAGGCCCAGCGCGTGAAGCTCGCGACCGAGCTGTCGAAACGCGCGACGGGCCGGACGTTCTACATCCTCGACGAGCCCACGACGGGACTGCATTTCGCCGACATCGACCGCCTGCTCACGGTGCTGCAGACGCTGGTGGACCAGGGCAACACGGTCCTCGTCATCGAGCACAACCTCGACGTGATCAAGGCCGCCGACTATCTGATCGACCTGGGGCCCGAGGGCGGGGCGGCGGGCGGCGAGCTCGTCGCCGCGGGCTCGCCGGAAGACGTGGCGAAAAGCCCCCGCTCGCACACCGGGCGATTTCTCAAGGCCGCGCTCCGGGGAGCCGCATGACGCTGTTCCGACCCGCCACGATGATCGTTCTCGGCCTCACGCTCGCCGCGTCCGCCGCTTCCGCCGCGGAAACCGCTCCCGCGGCGCAGGCGCCCCGGGCGCAGACTCCGCAGTCCGCCGACGAAGCCTCTTACTGGGCGGCGGAGGCGACGTTCAAGAAGGGGGACTACGCGGCCGCGGTCAAGGAGTACGCGGAATTCATCGAAAAGTATCCGCGCTCGAAGTTCGTGGAGTACGCGCGGTACTCGCGCGCGTGGGCCATCTTCGAGCTGGGCCTTTACGAGGAGGCGATCGCCGAGTTCGACGGCGTCGTGCGCGACTATCTCGAGCATCCGCTGGCGATCGAGTCGGCCTACAAGATCGGCCAGGCGTATTTCGAGCTGAAAAAATTCGAGTCCGCCGCGCGCATCCTGGAGAAGTTCACCGAGGACTATTCGCTGCATCCCCGGATCGCGGGCGCGTACTACCTCCTGGGCGAATCGCGCTACAATCTGGGCGAGTACGGCGCCGCGCTCGATTCCTTCCGCAAATGCATCGACCTCGGCGGCCAGACGCCGTTTCGCGCGATGGCGCTCAACGGAATCGGCTGGACCTATTTCCAGCTCGGCAAGTACGAGGAAAGCCTTCAGAGCTTCACGCCGTTCCAGCAGGAGGTCGCCGGATCGCCGCTCGAGGACTCGTTCCGCTACGGACGGGCGCGCGCGCTCGGCAAGCTCGGCCGCCTGCCGGAGGCGCTCGAAGCCTATGAGGCGCTGATCCGTGATTTCCCCAAATCGACTTTGGCGGACGAATTCTATTTCTGGAAAGCCGACACGCTCTACAACCTCGACCGGTACGACGAGTCCGCCGAGACGTACGAGGAGATGGGGCGGCGTTTCCCCTCGAGCGACCTGACGGACGAGCTGCATTTTTATCTCGCCTGGGCTTACGTGCGGCAGGGGAAGTCCGACCAGGCGATCGAGCAGTTCACGCTGGCCGCCGAGACCGAGGACGAAGTGACCAAGGTCGCGGCCATCTGCCGTCTCGGCGACACCTGGCTCGAAAAGGGGGACCTCGGAAAGGCCGAGGAATTCTACGACATGGTGCTCGCGGACTATCCCAAGAGCGTCTACGCGGACTACGCGCAGTACCAGTCCGCGACCCTCCTGTCGAAAATGGGCCGTCTCGACGCGTCGATCCTCAGCTTCCAGGGCCTGATCGTCAATTACCCGCAGAGCCGTTTCCAGGACGAGGCGCTTTACCGCCTCGGCGGCGTGCTGATGCAGAAGAAGAGCTTCGCGGAAGCGGCCGAGCAGTTCAAAAAACTCGTCACCGTGCATCCCGAGAGCACGCTCAAGGAACAGGCCTATTTCCAGATGGGCACCTGTTACGTGCAGATGGCCAAATACGACAAGGCGCTGCCGGTTTTCAGGGACATCTGGGCCCGCTCGCCGGATGGCGAGGTCGGCAAGTACGCCAAGGTCCAGGGCGCGTGGTGCCGGTTCCGGATGGGGAAGGAGGCCGAGGCGATCGCGGAGTTCCAGGAATTCCTCGCGCGCTTTCCGGAGGACGAGATGTCCGCCGACGTCCTCGCCGGCCTGGGGGAGTACTATTTCAAGCGCGGCCAGTACCAGAAAGCCCGCGAATTTCTCGCGCAGATCCCGGCCCGCTTCCCGTCGAACCGCGCCGCCGCGAACGCGCGTTTCTCGACCGCGGAGGCGTTCGAGCGCGAGGGCAATCCTTCGGCCGCCGTCGAAGAGCTCCGGACGCTCGCCAAAGAATATCCGAAGAGCGCGGTCGCGGCCCGGGGGCTCCTCAAGGTCGCGGACGCGCTGATCAGCCAGGGAAAATCCGACGAGGCGCGCGCGGCGCTCCTCGAGGCGGTCGCGGCCGACGTTCCGCTGGAGCGGGGGCTCGCCGAAAAGAAGCTCGGCGAGGTGCTGAAATCGCAGGGTCATCTGCGCGAGGCCGCTTTTTATTTCAACGAGTCTTTGAAGCGTCTCGAGGGCGATGACGCCGCCGAGGCGCGCATGGGGCTCGCCGAAGTTTACGAAACCCAGGGAGAGCCGGGCAAGGTCGAGCAGGCCGCGCGGCTTTACGAAGAGGTCGCCGCGTCCGCCTCCCCGCGGGCCGGGACCGCGCGCAAGCGTCTCAAAAAGATCCAGACCGCACTCAAAAAAGGGAGGTAAGTCCGTATGTGGGAATTCATGCAAAAAGGCGGCCCGATCATGTGGCCGATTCTGCTCTGCTCGGTCATCGCGTTCGCGATCATGATCGAGCGGCTGTTGAAGCTGAAGAGGGAGCAGATCGACACCAAGGCGTTCATGGAGCAGATCTCCAAATCGCTCAAGCGCAACAAGATCATGGAGGCGCTCGACCTCTGCGAGCGCACCGGCGGCCCGATCGCCGCCATCCTGAAGGCCGGCATCCTGAAGCACGACCGGCCGCGCAACGAGGTCCGCGAGGCGATCGAGGACGCGTCGATCCACGAGCTGCCGCGCCTGGAGCGCAACCTGCCGGTGCTGGCCACGATCGCGCACGTCGCGCCTCTCCTGGGGCTCCTCGGCACGGTCACGGGCCTGGTTTCGGCGTTTCAGGTGATCGAGACGAAGGCCTCCGCCACGTCGCCGGTAAACCCGGGCGACCTCGCCGGCGGGATCTGGGAGGCGCTCTTGACGACGGTGTTCGGCCTCTGCGTCGCGATCCCGGCCTACGTCGCGTACAACTACCTCGTGAGCCGCGTCGACGGGTTCGTCCTGGACATGGAGCGCAGCGCGACCGACCTCCTCAACATCCTGGGCGAGAAGAGGGACGAAAATGAGGTTTAAGCGCCTCAAGCGACGCACGTCGATCGAGAAGGGGCAGCTCGACATCGCCCCGATGGTCGACGTGATGTTCAACCTCCTCATCTTCTTCATGCTGACGTCCAACTTCGTGCTGCAGTCGGGCATCAAGGTTCTCCTCCCGAAGGCGATCACGAGCGAGGTCTTGAGCGGCGAGAGCATCGTCATCAACGTGACCGGACAGGACCTCCTTTTCCTGAACGATCGGCCCGTGACGATCGCGGATCTCATGACGGAGCTCAAGGCCGCCGCGCGGGAGAACAAGTCCCTGCTCCTGCGCGCGGACACGGGCGCCTCGCTCGGGCGTGTCGTCGAGATCTGGGACCTCTGCCGCGAGTACGGCATCCCCCAGATCAACATCGCGACCAACCAGAAGCCGGGGGAGGAGGCCTGACGCATGAAAGGCTATGAGACCTGGCATTTCCGGGACCGGACGTTTCTGGGAGCGGTCGGGTTGTCGCTTCTGTGGCACTTTTTCTGGTTCTTTTCCATCACGATCGTCGTGAGCCCGCCGAAGCCGAAGAACAAGCCGATGGTGAAGATCGTGTCGATCGGGCCCGTGCTGGACGACAGCATCTTCCGCACGCTCGT
>DATJEK010000037.1:0-15717 GCA_035496715.1 Candidatus Eiseniibacteriota bacterium
GAAGCTCGGCCTCATCCAGACCTACAACGAGCAGCAGTTCTCGCTCTACGCCCAGCTGGCCATCCAGGCCGTGGCGCGCCTGGACATCGACCAGTTCGTCCGCTACACCAAGCTGGCCGTGCGCGCGATCGGGGCGGCGGCGTAAAGCCCGCCGGAAAAACCTCCGCAAAATTTTCCCGCAATCGCGTCCCGCATTTTGTATAATATTTCCTCGGCCTCATCCCATTTTTCAACGAAAGGACTTCGATGAACGAATTTGAGAAACGCACCTCCGACCTTTACTCCACTTTCAAAGACCGCTGCGACCGGATGCGGCGCAAACTCGGCCGGCCGCTGACGCTCGCCGAGAAGATCCTCGCGGCGCACGTGACCGATCTCGACAAACAGGAGTTCACGCGCGGCTCGAGCTATCTCTCGCTTCAGCCGGACCGCGTGGCGATGCAGGACGCGACCGCGCAGATGGCGCTCCTCCAGTTCATGCTCGCTGAAAACGACACCGTCGCCGTCCCGACGACGATCCACTGCGACCACCTGATCCAGGCGCGCACGGGCGCCGTCGCCGACACGGAAAACGCGCGGCAGACCAACAAGGAAGTGTACGACTTCCTGCGGAGCGCCGCCCAGCGCTACGGCATCGGTTTCTGGGAGCCGGGCGCGGGCATCATCCACCAGGTCGTCCTGGAAAACTACGCGTTTCCCGGCGGCCTGATGATCGGCACGGACTCTCACACGCCGAACGCCGGAGGCCTCGGCATGCTCGCCATCGGCGTCGGCGGCGCGGACGCCTCGGACGTGATGGCGGGGCTGTCGTGGGAAGTGAAATGCCCGCGGCTCATCGGCGTGCGACTGACCGGGACCCTCTCGGGCTGGACGTCGGCCAAGGACGTGATCCTGAAGCTCTGCGGCCTCCTGACCGTGAAGGGCGGCACCGACAAGATCATCGAGTACTTCGGGCCCGGGGCGCGGACGATCAGCTGCACCGGCAAGGCGACGATCACCAACATGGGCGCGGAGCTCGGCGCCACGACGTCGGTGTTCCCGTTCGACCCGAAGATGGCCGCCTACCTGCGCGCGACCAGGCGGGAGACGATCGCCGGGCTCGCCGAGGAACACGCCGAATTCCTCAAAGCCGACCCGGAGGTCGAGGCCGACCCGAAGAAATACTACGACCAGGTCGTCGAGATCGACCTCTCGTCGCTCGAACCTTACGTCGTCGGGCCGCACACGCCGGACCTGGCGCGCCCGATCTCCCAGATGAAGCGGGACGTGGCCGAGAAGGGGTATCCCGCCGAAGTGCGCTCCGCGCTGATCGGCAGCTGCACGAATTCCTCCTACGAGGACATCGGCCGCGCCGCGCAGGTGGCCTCGCAGGGCCGCAAGGCGGGTCTTCGGTCGAAATGCTATTTCCTCATCACGCCGGGCTCGGACCAGATCCAGAACACCATCCGCCGCGACGGACAGCTCGAAGTCCTCGAGGGGATCGGCGGCACCGTGATGGCCAACGCCTGCGGCCCCTGCATCGGGCAGTGGAAGCGCGACGACATCAAGAAGGGGGAGAAGAACTCGATCATCACGTCGTTCAACCGGAACTTTCCCGCGCGCAACGACGGCAACACCGAGACGCTCGCCTTCATCGCCTCCCCCGAGATCGTGACGGCCATCGCGCTCGCCGGCCGGCTCGATTTCAATCCGCTCACCGACCGGCTGCGCGCCGAGGACGGCCGCGAAGTCCTGCTCGATCCGCCGACGTCGCCCGAGATGCCGCCCTCCGGCTACGTGTGGGGCGAGGCCGGTTATATCGCGCCGGGTCTTCTGGCCCAGCGCCGCGCGATGCAGATCTCCATCGCCGTCGAAAGCGAGCGCCTGCAGAAGCTCGAATCGTTCAAGGCCTGGGACGGGAAGGATCTGAAGGGCCTGGCGGTCCTGATGAAGGTGAAGGGAAAATGCACCACCGACCACATTTCCCCGGCCGGGCCGTGGCTGCGGTACCGCGGTCACCTCGACCGCATCTCGGACAACATGTTCCTGGGCGCCGTCAACGCGTTCACCGGACTGCCGGGCCAGGCGAAAAACGCGATGGAAGGCGGCAAGATCGGTTCACCCGCCGAGATCGCGCGCGACCACAAGAAGCAGGGGATCGGCTGGATCGTGGTCGGGGACGAGAATTACGGCGAAGGCTCCAGCCGCGAGCACGCGGCGATGTCGCCGCGCTTCCTCGGCTGCCGCGCGATCGTCGCCAAGAGCTTCGCCCGCATCCACGAGACGAACCTCAAGAAGCAGGGCGTGCTCGCGCTGACGTTCGAAAACCCCGCCGACTACGACCGGGTGCGCGAGGACGACCGCGCGGACATCACGGGACTGCCCGCCTTCTCGGTGGGCGGCGACCTGACGCTGACGCTTCACCATTCGGACGGGATGTCGGAAACGATCGCGTTGCGGCATTCGTTCACGCCGGAGCAGATCGAATGGTTCAAGGCGGGCAGCGCGCTGAACCGCCTGAAGGGGCGCGAGACGAAGTTCGCGGCGCCGTCCGCCTGACATGTTGACCCTCGCCAAGCTCCTGATCTCGGCGGCCGTGATCGCGGGCGCTTCGCACCTGGCGGGCCGCCGGCCCGTGCTCGCGGGGTTCATCGTCGCGCTGCCGCTGGTCTCCATCCTCTCGCTCACGTTCGCCTGGATCGAGCACCGCGACATGGAGAAGGTGAGCCGGTTCGCGGTTTCGATCCTCGGCGCGGTGCCGCTGTCGCTGACGTTTTTCCTGCCGTTCTTCGCCCACCGGTGGCTCAAATGGGACTTCGCGCCGACGATGGCGGCGGCTTTCGGTTGCCTCGGCGTCTCCTACGGCGCGGCTTTTTTGCTTCTGCGAAAATAGCATTCATGCTATAAAAGGAATGGATCGACGATTTTCGGATCAATTTCTCGGAGGAATTCCATGACGCCCGGAACCCAGACCCAAAAGGAAACGAGAATGGCCCACCCCAAGACCGACCACAAGGCCGTCAAAGAGTTCATGGTCCGGAATTACCGTCATTTCAACGCGGCCGTCGTCATCGACGCCTCCCAGGCCTACGTCGATCATCTCGCCAAAGGCGGCAAGATGTTCGTCACGGTCGCGGGCGCCATGAGCACCGCGGAGCTCGGGATCTCGCTCGCCGAGATGATCCGCGAGGGCAAGGTGCACGGCATCTGCTCCACCGGCGCCAATCTCGAAGAAGATATTTTCAATCTCGTGGCGCACGACCACTACAAGCGCGTCCCCAACTACCGCAACCTGACCGCCGAGCAGGAAGTCGAGCTCCGCGAGGGCGGCTGGAACCGCGTGACCGACACCTGCATCCCCGAGGAAGAGGCCATGCGGCGCATCGAGCGGCAGGTCCTCAAGTTCTGGGCGCAGGCCGGCAAGGAGGGCAAGCGCTATTTCCCGTACGAATTCATGTACCAGCTCATCCGGAGCGGCGCGATCAAGGATTCCTACCAGATCGACCCGAAGGACTCGTGGGTCGTCGCCGCCTGCGAGAAGAACATCCCCATCTTCACGCCGGGCTGGGAGGACTCGACGCTCGGCAACATCTACGTCGCCAACGTCATGCGCGGCGAGGTCGCCAATTACCAGGTCGTGAAGCACGGCGTCGAGCAGATGGCCGCGCTCATCGAATGGTACAAGGAGAACACCCGGAACCACTCGGTCGGCTTCTACCAGATCGCCGGCGGCATCGCGGGCGACTTCCCGATCTGCGTCGTGCCGCTGATCCAGCAGGACCTCAAGGAGAAGTGCAAGCTCTGGGGATATTTCTGCCAGATCTCGGACTCCACCACCTCCTACGGGTCCTACAGCGGCGCGGTCCCCAACGAGAAGATCACCTGGGGCAAGCTCGACGGCGACACGCCCCGCTTCGTGATCGAGTCGGACGCCTCCATCGTGGCGCCGCTCATGTTCTCCTACGTCCTGGCCACGTGACGGCGCCTGAAGGCGCCGTCGTCCGGACTTACCCCCGCGAACGGGTCAAATCCGCAGATTTTTACATCGACACCCGCTTCGGCATCCTCCACGAGGACGCCGATTTCCTCGCCGTCGACAAGCCGGCGCCGCTGGCCGTGCACCCGGTCGGCAGCTACTTCGACCTGAATCTCCACACGCTCCTCAAAAAAGACCCCCGCTGGGCGGACGCGAAGCTCCACTTCACGCACCGCCTCGACGCGGAGACCAGCGGCGTCGTGCTGCTGGCCAAGACGCACGAGGCCGCGCGCCACGCGGGGATCGAGTTCATGAACGGCCGCGTGAAGAAGAAATACCACGCGCTGGTTTTCGGGGAGACGCGGGACGCGGAAGGCGAGATCGACATCCCGCTCGGCCGCGACCACTGCTCTGGATTCCAGACGGTCCGGATCCCGGATCCCGACGCGGGGGAGTGGGCCTGCACGCGCTGGCGCAGGCTCTGGTCGCGCGGCGGATATTCGTGGCTCGAGGTCGAGCCGCTTTCCGGACGCACGCATCAGATCCGCGCGCACCTTTCCTTTATCGGCCACCCGATCGTCGGCGACAAGATTTACATCGATCTGGCGATTTTCCAGAAATACGTCGTCCACGGCATGGACCCCGAAATGCTCTCGCGGCTCAAGCTGCGCCGCCTGGCCCTCCACGCGACCTCGCTCTCGATGGCCCGGCCCGGCGGAGAGGAGATGGCGTTCCGGTCCGAGCCGCCCGACTTCATGGGACAGATCCTGCCATGATCCACAAAGACCAGAAAACGCTCGAGCGCTACCGCAAGGATCTCGTCGAGATCCTCGCCGAGGCCGAGGTCCCGCCCGAGAGCCAGATCTATCAGGAGATGCTCTACAACATCGCCCAGCTCAAGGAAGAAAAGCTCGACGTCCAGGAGCTGAGGCTCCTCAACACCGCGTTCAAGGAGCTGCGCTACGCGATGAAGGTCTTCAAGCCCTACCGCATGATCCCCAAGGCCGCGGTCTTCGGCTCGGCGCGCACGCCGAAGACCCACCCGAACTTCAAATTCGCCGCCGAGTTCGGGGCCAAGCTCGCGAAAAAAGGCTGGATGCTCATCACGGGCGGCGCCAGCGGCATCATGGAGGCCGCGATGATCGGGGCGGGCGCCGAGAACAGCTTCGGGCTCAACATCCTCCTCCCGTTCGAGCAGAGCGCGAACGCCGTCATCCTGGGCAACGAAAAGCTGATCTTCTTCAAATATTTTTTCACGCGCAAGCTGATGTTCCTCAAGGAATCCCAGGCGACCGTCCTTTTTCCCGGCGGGTTCGGGACGTTCGACGAGGGGTTCGAATCGTTCACGCTCGTGCAGACCGGCAAGGCCAAGCCCCGGCCGCTGATCGTCGCCGACCCGCCGAAGAGCCGTTTCTGGTCGACGATGATGCGCTATCTGCGCCTGCACCTGGAATCGGACGGGCTCATCTCGCACGGCGACCTCGAGCTCATCCGTCACTTTCAGGACGCCGACGCGGCCGTGGACGAGTTGAGGCATTTTTACAGCAACTACGACTCCTCCCGTTTCTTCAAGGACAAGTACCTGATCCGCGTCCGCCGTCCGTTGCCGGCGGGGGAGCTCGGGCGTCTGGGTCACCTCTTCGGCGGCATACTGACCCACGGGAGCTTCGAGCGGATGGAGGACGTGTCCGAGGACGACGTGAAAGACCCCTCCCTGGAGCGCATCGTCTTTCACTTCGACAAATCCAGTTATTCCCGCCTGCGCCTCCTGATCGACCACCTGAACCGCCTGCCTTAAACCTCTCCCGGAGACGGCCGGGCGGGGCATTTAAATATGCTTAACTGCGGTTACTTGACTAAAGCTAGCGAGGCGAGTATTCTATGTCCAATTCTGACAAGTTTCTCTTTCGGCGCCCGGGTCAAACACAACTTCCATGAAAAAAGGTGGTTCATGATAAATTCCCCCGCTAAGCGTACGCTCGCTTTCTTTCTTTTGCAGGCCCTCTGGCTGGTCCCCGCCGCGGTTTTCGCGGATACGGATCCCGCCGCCGACTCCGCGGGCGCGCCCCTGGGGCAGTTTCAGGCGGAAGTCGCGCCGGTCCAGCAGCCCCCGCCGGCCGTTCCCGCTTCGGCGACGTTGCCGGAATCGCCGTCTCCGGCCCGGACGACCGGACAGGGCGAGCGCAGCGCTTCCGGAGTGGATTTCCCCAAAGTGAAGACCGCCCAGGACGAAGAGCTCGCCAAGCGGTTCGCCTGGTGGGGCGAGACGGGCGCCAAGCCCGCGCCGGTGAAAGATCCCGACCGCAGCGGCTACTGGTGGTGGCCCGAAATCCCCGGCGAGGCCCGTCCGTGGGGCAATCAGGGCTACGTCTACGTCCGCAAGATCATTTTCGACTACAAGACTTCCGAGGGCGAGATGAAGCCGTCGCTGGTCATCAAGCGGATCATCAAGAACGTGAAAGTGTACTTCGACTACGACAAGGCCGATCTCCGCGACGACGCGGTCGACGCGCTGAACAAGGCGCTCTACACACTCGAGCACAACGAGAAGGCCGACATCCTCATCACCGGCAACTGCGACGCGCGCGGCTCCGAGAAATACAACCAGAAGCTCGGGGAACGGCGCGCCTCCTCCGTCGAGAAGTACCTGCTCGACAAGGGCCTGTCCGCGGACCGCATCAAGATCCTGAGCCAGGGCAAGCTGAACGCGCTCGCGCCGACCAACGACATCGTCGGCATGCAGCAGGACCGCAACGCCCAGTTCATGGTCGCCGAGGTCGAGGAAGTCATGATCCCGGCCGCCAAGGCGCACCTCTTCGAGGACAAGGTCATCGAGGAGAAAAAGGTCATCGAGGGCGAGATCCGCGCCGAGTTCAAGGACTACGTGATCCAGCCGGGGGACACCCTCTGGAGCATCGCCAAGCGGGAGTACGGCAACGGCATGCAGTGGAAGCGGATTTACGAATTCAATAAAGACGTGATCTCGAACCCCGACCGCCCGAAGAAGGGGACGAAGATCCGCCTTCCTATTGAATAACGCTCTTTTATCGCCTACAATAGAGTTAGGAGAGAAAATATGGACCAGAGGATAATTACCGCCTCGGACGCGCAGGTTTCCGAGTCGAATTTTATCTCCAAAGTTTACCTATGGATGTCGCTGGGCCTCATCGTCTCGGCGATCGCTTCGGTCTGGCTTCTGTCCCAGCCGGTTCTCCTGAAAGCCCTTTTCACCCACGGGTTCCTCCTGATCGCCCTGATGGTCGTCGAGGTGGGCCTGGTGATCTGGCTTTCGGCCGCCGTCCTTCGCATGAGCGCGGCGATGGCGACGTCGCTGTTTCTGGTGTACTCCTTCCTGAACGGGATCACGCTGTCGTCGATCTTTCTCGTCTACACGGGCGGCTCGATCATGACCACGTTCGCCGTCACGGCGGGCACGTTCTTCTTTTTCAGCCTCTACGGGCTCACGACGAAGAAGGACCTGACCTCGGTCGGAAGTCTGGCGATGATGGCCCTCGTCGGCGTGATCATCGCCAGCGTGGTGAACATTTTCCTGAAGAGCCCGGCGCTCATGTGGGTGATGACGTTCGTGGGTATCGCCGTGTTCCTCGGCCTCATCGCCTACGACACGCAGAAGCTCAAGACCATGCACGCGCACGCGCTGCAGGACGCCGAGCTCGGCAAGAAGCTCGCCGTGATCGGCGCGCTCGCGCTTTATCTGGATTTCATCAATCTGTTCATGCTTCTTCTGCGCCTGTTCGGGAACCGCAGAGACTGAACGCAGAACCCCGCAATCTGAAAATCGGAGCCCGGCCGGCCCGTCCGGCGGGCTCCTTTTTTTGCGTGACGGAACCGAATGTCCCTTCTCCTTAAAAAAGTCGAGCGCCCCCGCGAGCTGACCTGGTACCAGGCCAGCTCCATGCTTTACGGCGACTGGGGGACCTCGAAGGCCTACGTGCTCGGACTCGCGTTCGCGATCGCCGGCCACGCGTCGCTGTTCTTCCTCCTGGCGATGAGCCTGCTCACCGCGCTCGTCGGCTATTGTTACATGATCCTTTGCAAGGCCTATCCGGACGGCGGCGGCGTCTACTCGGCGCTCCGTACGCGCAACCGCACGCTCGCGGTCGTGGGCGCGCTTCTCTTGATCGCCGACTACGTCGTGACGGCGTCGCTGTCCGCGCTGGCGGCGTTCCACTACCTGGGCGTGCCGTATCCCGTTTTCTGGGCGGTGATCGCTCTCGTGGCGATCGGGCTGATCAACATCGTGGGTCCGACCAAGAGCGGCAACGTCGCCGCCGCGATCGCGCTTCCCGTGCTGTGCCTCCTGGTCCTCCTGTGCATCCGCGTCCTCCCGTACGTGCGCAACATCCAGATCAGCCTGCCCGAGGGGTCCCTGTTCTCGAACTGGACGAAATTCGTCGGCATCGTTTTGGCCCTCTCGGGCGTCGAGGCCATCGCGAACGTCACCGGCATCATGGTCGAGCCGGTGAAGAAAACGGCCAAGCGGGCGATCCTGCCGGTCCTCTTCGAAGTGACCGTGGTCTCTCTCGTCCTCGGCGCCGCGATGAACGCGATCCCGGGCCTGACCGGCCGCACCGAAGACATGATCCGGGCGATCGGCGAGTACTACGTCGGGCCCTGGTACGGAAAGTTGATCGGCGTGCTGATGAGCCTCCTGCTTCTTTCCGCCTGCAACACGGCGATCATGGGCCTGATCAGCATCAAGTTCCTCATGGCCAAGGACAAGGAGCTCCCGTCCGTTTTCGCCAGCCTGAACCGCTACGGCATGCCGTGGTTCGGGCTCCTCGTCGCGGTGGTCGTGCCCGTCGTCGTGCTGGGCTTCGAACGCGACATCCAGGGTTTGGCGGCGCTGTACGCGATCGGCGTCGTGGGCGCGATCGCGATCAACCTGGGCGCCTGCTGCACGAACGCGGAGATCGACCTGCGTCTCAACGAGCGCGTCGTCCTGGGAGTCGCCGCCGCGATCATGGCCGTGGTCGAGATCACCATCATCTTCGAGAAGCATCAGGCGGTGATCTTCGCCTCGACGGTCCTTTTCATCGGCCTGGCGGCCCGTTCGACGGCCCAGTGGATCGAGGGCCGCCGCGTCGTCGTTCCGGAGGTGCTCGGCGTGAACGTGCTGACCGTCGAGGAGGCGCGCGATCTCATGCCGCTCTACAAGGGCTCGACGCTCGTGGCCATCAAGGCCGTGAGCGTCTCGCTGATCGAAGAGTCGGCGACCCACGCGAAGGGCAAGCAGGAAGAGGTCGTCTACACGCTGTACGTGGAGGAGAAGCCGCCGGGCTGGGCCTATCCGACCGAGGTCGAGCCCTCCGACCAGGCGGTCAAGGTGCTGAACGAGGCGGCGCAGGAATTCGAAAAGAGGGGCATCACGGCCGTGCCGCTGTGGCAGCTCGGCCATGACGCGGGGGCCCTGATCGTGAAGACCTCGGTCGACCTGGGGCTCGACACGGTGATGATCGGCACGACGAAGCGGGGCGCCGTCGAGAGGCTGCTCCGCGGCGAAGTGCTGAAGCGCATCACCGAGCAGCTTCCCGCCGAAAAACATCTGGTGATCTGCAATTAACAAAAAAAGGAAAATCAACATGTCCACGCTCGTGCTCGTCCGTCATGGCGAATCCCAATGGAATCTGGAAAACCGTTTCACCGGCTGGGTGGATGTCCCTCTTTCGGAAAAAGGCGTCTCGGAGGCCAAGGCGGCGGGAGAGAGACTGAAGCGCGAAAACCTCCGCTTCGACAAGGCGTACACCTCCGACCTCCAGCGCGCACAGCGCACGCTCGGTTACATCCTCGAGGCGCTCGGGCAGGCCGGGATCCCCGTCGAAAAGGACCGGGCGCTGAACGAGCGCCACTACGGCGACCTGCAGGGGCTGAACAAGGCCGAGACCGCCCAGAAATTCGGCGACGACCAGGTCAAGATCTGGCGCCGCTCCTACGACGTCGCGCCCCCGAACGGGGAGAGCCTGAAGGACACCGCCGCCCGCACGCTGCCGTATTTCGATGCGAAGATCGCCGCCGACCTGCGCGCGGGGAAGAACGTCATCGTGGCGGCTCACGGCAACAGCCTGCGCTCGATCGTCATGCATCTGGAGCGCCTGACGAAGGAGCAGGTCCTCGAGCTCAACCTTGCGACGGGGGTGCCGATCCGCTACGAGATGGACCGGGATCTCCGCGTGATTTCCAAGAAAGAACTCGTCGCCTAACGCCTGTCGCGGCAGGGATTTGCCGCCGCCGGGCCTTGACAGGAAAATCCCCGCCTGTTAATGTCATTCTTGAAGGCGCGCAGTTAAAAAAAAGGGGGAAATCATGGACTGGCAAGCGACCATCGTGGATCCGTTCGAGCGGGTGTGGGTCAATGTCTTAGCCTTCCTTCCGACGCTTTTGTGCGTCATCCTCATCCTCATCGTGGGATGGATGGTTTCCTCTTTGCTCCAGAAAGTCATCACCCGTTTCCTCAAGCTCGCGAGGCTGGACACCGTCAGCGAGCGCATCGGGATCGCCAACATCCTGACGAAGGGCGACATCAACTACACGCTCTCCGAAATCATCGGCGTCCTGATCTACTGGCTGATGATGCTCGTCGTGACGCTCGCCGCCGTCAACGCGCTCCACCTGGACATCGCGGCTCAGCTCCTGCGCCAGATCATCCTCTACATCCCCAGCGTCATCGCGGCCGTCTTCATCCTGGTCCTGGGCATCTTCTTTTCCAGCGTGGTCGGGAACACCGTCCGCACGGCCGCCGCGAACGCCGGCATCGCCCAGGCCCGCTCGCTCGGCCAGTGCACCCAGGTGATCATCGTCATCTTCACGATCATCGAGGCGCTCAAGCAGCTGCGCATCGACACGTCGATCCTCGAGCTCCTGATCACGGCGGTCTTCGCGGCGCTGGCGCTCGGCATCGGCCTGGCGATCGGCCTCGGCTGCAAGGACATCGCGCAGAAGCAGGTGCAGTCCCTTCTCGACAGCTTCAAACCCAGGAAGTAGCTCGTTGCCGAAGCTCTCCGCGGTCTGCGCGCTCGCGCTCGGCCTCTGTGCGGCCGGTTGCAGCCCGTACGGCCCGGAGGAGCTCGACCGCCTGACGAAGGAAGACCCCGCGTTCAAGCAGATGATCGTCGCGCGCGACCAGATGCGCGGCCAGATCCACGCGATCAAGCAGGACCTCCTCCAGAAAAAATCCGAGCTCGACGGGCAGGTCGACCGCCTGCGGCGAGATTACGACGTCTACGCGAAGGCCCAGCACGAGAAGATCGAGAAATACCACTCGGTCCTGGACGCCAGCCGCAACCTCCTGGAGCGGGACACGGACACGGCGGTCGCCCAGCTCGACGCCAAGCAGGCGGAGCTCGACCGTCTCAAGAAGACGCTCGAGGAGGTCGTGAAGGTGCTTCGCCAGTCCAAAGACATCACGCTCTCCGCCCAGGAGAAGGCCAAGTGGGAGGAGCGGCGGCTCATGATCTCCGAAAAGATGCGCCCGCTCTCGGAGGAGATCCAGGAGCTCCAGGCGCGGATCCGGCTCAACAAACGGAAGATCGGCTTCCTGAAATAGTTCCTTGCCGTCCCCGAATCGTCTGTTCATCCGCACGACCCGTCTGGCCCCCGATCCGCCGGCGCTGTACCGGCGCCTGAGGCGGCCCGGCGTGCCGGGCGCGCTCCTGGAGAGCGCCCGCGCTTCGGGGCCGTCGGGGCGGTACTCGATCGCCGCTTCGCGGCCCCGCCTGCAGCTGACCGCCAGGGGCCGGAACGTCCGCGTGCGCCGCGCGGGACGCGTGAAGGAATTCCGCGCCGACCCGTTCGCCGTGCTGAAATCCCTTCTCGCCGAGCGGCGGGTGGCCGCTCCGGCCGGCGTGCCCTTCGCCGGGGGAGCCGTCGGCTACCTCGGCTACGAAGCGAAGAACTTGCTCGAACCCGGCCGACCGGCGCGGCGGGCGAAGCCCGGGCTGGGACTTCCGGACCTGTGCTTCCTTTTTTTTGACGAGGGGATCCTGGTCGACCACGCCGAGGGGGCCGTGCGTCTTTTCTGTCTGGCGGGGGATCGCCGCGGGGCGGACCGGCGCTTTGCGCGCCTGGAAGAGCGGCTCGGCGCGGCGGCGCCGCGGGCCGTGGCGGCGCGAGACGCCGCCGAGCTCCGGGCGAGCGTCTCGATGACGCGCGCGGCGTTCCTGGCGGCCGTGCGCGGAGCCAAGCGGCACATTCGAAAGGGCGACATTTTTCAGGCCAACCTTTCACAGCGATTCAGTTTTCCGCTCACGCGCGACCCGCTGGACGTTTACGAGGAGCTGCGGCGGATCAACCCTTCGCCCTTTTTCGGTTTTTTCGAGGCGGAGGATTTCACGCTGGTCTCGGGAAGCCCGGAGCGGCTGGTGAAGCTGGAGGGGGGCGTGCTCGAGACCCGTCCGATCGCCGGAACCCGGGCGCGCGGCCTCACGGCCGAAAGCGACGAGGCGCTCTCGAGGGAGCTTTTCCTGAGCGAAAAGGAGCGGGCCGAGCACGTGATGCTCGTGGACCTGGAGCGCAATGACCTGGGACGCGTCGCCGAATACGGAACGGTCGCCGTCGACGAGCTCATGGCGCTCGAGGAATATTCGCACGTGAAGCACATCGTCTCCAACGTGCGAGCGGACCTGAGGCGCGGGCTCGACGCCGTCGACGCCTTGAAAGCGCTTTTCCCCGGCGGCACGATCACGGGAGCCCCGAAGATCCGCTGCATGGAGATCATCGACGAGCTCGAGCCGGTGGCGCGCGGACCGTACACGGGCTCGCTCGGCTATCTGTCGTACTCGGGCGGGATGGACATGAACATCCTGATCCGAGGCTTGACCGTCCGGAACGGGAAGGCCCACCTGCAGGTCGGCGCGGGCATCGTCGCGGATTCGGTCCCGGAAAAGGAATATGACGAAACCCTACACAAGGCAGAAGCCGTTCTCTCCGCCGTCTTCGGCGCCGGGCAGGCCCGCGAATTCCTTCGCCGGCTCGGACGTGGCGGCCGGGTATCTTGACCGCGTCGCCGCTTTCGAGACGCTGAGGGCCTACGGCGGAAGGATCTTCCACGCCGGCGATCACGCGCGCCGGCTCGAGGAGTCCTGCCGCGCGCTCGGCCGGCCGCTGCCGTTCGGGCGGGCCGGCGTCGAGGAGTGGGCCGCCGAGACGGTCGGCGAAAGCGGCTTTCCCGAAGCGCTGCTCCGTCTTTCGGTGCACTGGGACGAGTCGGGCGGGGGCACGCTGGTCGCGATCGTCCGCGAGTTCCACGCCCATCCGGCGCGCCTCTACGAGGAGGGGGTGCGGGTCTCGACCACGGTGATGCGCCGCTGGACGCTGAAGGCGCAGGACCCCCAGATCAAAGCCTCGCAGTTCGTCGGCGGCGTCCTGGCTTTCGTCGAAAAAAAAGACGAGGGCGCCCACGAGCAGCTCTTTCTGGGCCCCGCGGGCACCGTCGCCGAAGGCAGCGTGTCCAATTTTTTCTGCGTGAAGGAAAAAAGGCTTTTGACACCCTCGGTCGCTTCGGGTATTTTAAGGGGCGTCACGCGCGACGCCGTCATCGCGCTCGCCCGCCGCGAGGGTTTTCCGGTGTCCGAGACGTTCCTGACGCGGCACGAGGTCTACACGGCCGACGAGTGCTTCCTGACCAACACTTCCTCGGAGATCCTCCCGGTGGTCGGCGCGGACCGGCGGACGATCGGCGGCGGACGCCCCGGCCCGGTGACGGTCCGGCTGGCGGCCGCGTTCAAAAAAATGGTGAAGGACTCTTTCTCCGATGAATAAAATTTCCCGCGCCCTCGTCAGCGTCTTCGACAAGACGGGCGTGCTCGAATTCGCCCGCGCGCTCGACGCCATGGGCGTCGAAATCCTTTCGACCGGCGGCACGGCCGATCTCCTGCGGAAATCGGGCGTGCCCGTGGTCGACGTTTCCAAGGTCACCAATTTTCCCGAGATGCTCGACGGCCGCGTGAAGACGCTCCACCCGAACCTCCACGGGGGCATCCTCGCCGTCCGCGACGACCGCGAACACATGCGCACGATCGAGGCGCACGGGATCCGCCCGATCGACCTGGTCGCGGTGAACCTGTATCCGTTCGGCGAGACGCTCCAGAAGACTTCCGAGGAGTCGAGGATCATCGAGATGATCGACATCGGGGGGCCCTCGATGCTGCGCGGCGCGGCGAAGAATTTCCGGTTCGTCGCGGCCGTTTGCGATCCCGCCGATTACGCGCCCGTGATCGCCGAGATGCAGAAAAGCCACGGCGCTCTGGGGGACGCCACCCGCCGGCGCCTGGCCGGCAAGGCGTTCCGGACGACCGCCGAGTACGACGCGCAGGTCGCCGGCTATTTCGGCACCAACGATTCCGGGCGCCTCAAGCTGGCGATCGACGAGGCAGTCGCGAAGTTTAAACCCGGCACGGGCCTGCCGCCGGCGTTCAAGATTTCGTTCGAGAAGGACTCGGACCTGCGCTACGGCGAGAACCCGCACCAGAAGGGCGCGCTCTACCGGGAGCCCGGATCCGCGCGGGGCGTTCTCGGCGCGAACAAGCTGAACGGCAAGGAGCTGTCGTTCAACAACATCCTCGACCTCGACGCGGCGCTCGAGATGGTGGAGGCGTTCACCGAACCCGCCTGCTCGGTGGTCAAGCACACGAGCCCCTGCGGATTCGCGCTCGGCCGCGACGCGACGTCCGCGTTCAAGGCCGCGCACGCCTGCGACCCTCTCTCGGCTTTCGGCGGCATCGTCGGGCTGAACGTGCCGGTCGACGCGAAGGCCGCGCGCGCAATCCTGAAGAGCGGCTTTCTGGAGTGCGTCATCGCGGCCGAATTCACGCGCGAGGCGCTGGAGCTTCTGCGGACGAAAAAAAATCTCCGGCTTTTGGCCGTCCGGCTCGAGGCGCCCCGCCCGGGCCTGGATTTCAAAAAGGTGAAGGGCGGACTGCTGCTGCAGGAAGCCGATCTCGCCGATCCGGGCGCGGCCGACCTCAAGACCGTCACGAAGAAGAAGCCGACCGCCGGCGAAGTGCGCGATCTCCTGTTCGCGTTCAAGGTCTGCCGCTACGTGAAGTCCAACGCCATCGTCGTGGCGAAAAAAGGCGTGACCGTCGGGCTGGGCATGGGCCAGCCGTCCCGAGTGGATTCCTGCCTCACGGCGTTCCGCAAGGCGGGCTCGCGCGCCCGCGGAGCGGTGCTCGCCTCCGACGGCTTTTTCCCCAAACCCGACTCCATCTCGCTCGCCAGGCGTCACGGCGTCCGAGCGATCATCCAGCCGGGCGGCTCCATCCAGGACGAGGCGGTGATCGCCGCCTGCGACAAGGCCGGCATCGCGATGGTCTTCTCCGGCGTCCGGCACTTCAAGCACTAGTGCGCAGCCCGTACGAGGTCCTCGGGCTTCGCAGCGGCGCCTCTCCGAAAGAAATCCAAAAATCCTATCGCCGCCTGGCGAAGCTGTGGCATCCCGACCGTTTTCCGGACGCGGCGCGCCGGAAAGAGGCCGAAGAAAAGATGCGCGCGCTGAACGAGGCCTACCGGACGCTGTCGAGCGGCGAGACCCCTCCGCCGGTGGGGCGGGTCCCGGAGCGCCAGGCTCGGCCGCCCCGCAAGAGTCTCTGGCCCGGGGCGGCCGCCGCGCTGGCCGCCGCCGCCGTTCTTTTCGCCGCGCTCTACGCCTTCTTTCATTTCCGCGAGGACGCCGGCAAGCTCATCGTCAACGGCGTCTCCTTTCGGGAGTGGGAATGGGAGCGCTCGTTCCGCATCGGTTCGACCAA
>DATJEK010000038.1:0-2669 GCA_035496715.1 Candidatus Eiseniibacteriota bacterium
CGATGAAAGTCATCCGCAGCCTGCCGGCGCTTGAACGGGCGCTGAAAAGCGTCCGCCGCCCTCTCGGCTTCGTGCCGACGATGGGCTACCTGCACGAGGGGCACCTCTCGCTCGCGCGCCTGGCCAAAAAGGAGAACCGCGCGGTCGCCGCGAGCATCTTCGTGAACCCCATCCAGTTCGGACCGGGCGAAGACTTCGAGCGCTACCCGCGGGACCTGGCGCGAGACCGGCGGCTGCTCGCGTCGGCCGGCGTCGATTTCGTCTTCGTGCCGGCGGTTCCGACGCTCTTTCCGCCCGGCTTCCAGACCGCCGTCACGGTGTCGGAGCTTTCGCGGCCGCTCTGCGGCGCGTCCCGGCCGACGCATTTCCGGGGCGTGGCGACGGTGGTGGCGAAGCTCCTCGGCCTCGTCCGGCCCGACGCGCTGTACCTGGGGCAAAAGGACTATCAGCAGGTCCGCGTCCTCGAGCAGATGGTCGCGGACCTGGGCCTGCCGGTCCGCGTGCGCATGGGCCCGACCGTCCGTGAAAAGGACGGCCTGGCGATGAGCTCGCGCAACGTCTACCTCTCGCCGGCCGAGCGCCGGGCCGCGCCCGGCATCCACCGCGCGCTCCGGGAAGTCGCCGCGCGCGTGCGGGCGGGGGAGCGGGGAGGCCTGGCGCTCAAGCGCCTCCTGCGGCAGCGCCTCGCCGGTCTCGAGGGGGCGAGGGTCGACTATGCCGAAATTGTCGATGCCCGCACGCTCGGGGGTGTGGTAAAATTACAGGCTCGTTCGAAGGTTCTGGCGGCGGCGGCCGTCCGGTTCGGCCGCACGCGCCTCATCGACAACGAACTCATCGGGGTTTAAGCCATGTTCCGCGTGCTCATGAAGTCCAAGATCCACGGCGCCACCGTCACGGAGGCCAACCTCCGCTACACCGGCTCCATCACGATCGACAAGACCCTGCTGAAGGCGTCCGACATCTGCCCGTTCGAGCGCGTGCAGATCGTGAACCTGCACAACGGCGCCCGCGTCGAGACCTACGTGCTCGAGGGCCCGGCGGGGTCCGGCACGATCTGCATGAACGGCGCCGCCGCGCGCTGGGCCGAAGTGGGCGACAAGGTGATCATCATCTCCTACGAGCTGCTCTCGAAAAGCGAGATGCGCCGCCACCGCCCGCGCATCGTCTTCGTCGACGCCAAAAACCGCGCGTCCAAGCTTCCCGCCAAAAAACGGTAGGGCCTTTCCTTGATCAAAGTGGGCATCATCGGCTGCGGCACCATCGGCAAGGAGCTGGCGCTCGCCTGCCAGAAGCGATTCTCCGAGGAAGTGACGCTCGAGGCGATCGCCGACATCGATCCCTCGCACGCCAAGAGGCTCGAGAAGGAGCTGCGGCCCCGGCCCAAGGTGCTCTCGTTCGAGCGCCTCGTCGAGCGCTGCGACCTGGTGATCGAGGCCGCGTCCGGCGCGGCCGCCTTCGACGTCGCCCGCCGCGCGCTCTCGCTCGGCAAAGACGTCATGGTGATGAGCGTGGGCGGCATCCTGGGCCGCGAAAAAGAGCTGCTTCGCCTGGCGAAGACGCACCGCTGCTGCCTCTACCTGCCTTCGGGCGGCGTCGTCGGCATCGACGGCCTCAAGGCCGCCAGGATCGGCAAGATCCACCGCGTCACGCTGACCACCCGCAAGCCCCCGCAGGGCTTCGAGGACGCGCCGTACGTCCTGCGGCACAAGATCAACCTGAAGAACCTCAAGCAGGAAAAGGTCCTCTTCGAGGGCGACGCGGCGACGGCCGTGCGCGGCTTCCCGAAGAACATCAACGTCTCGGCGACCCTGAGCCTCGTGGGCCTGGGCCCCAAGAAGACCCGCGTCCGCATCATCGCCGCCCCCCACATGCTCGTCAACGTCCACGAAGTCTACGTCGTGGGCGACTTCGGCTCCTTTTACACGCGCACCGAAAACTTTCCCTCCGAGCAGAACCCGCGCACCAGCCGCCTGGCGGTGCTTTCCGCCGTGGCCACGCTCGAACGCATCCTGAAGAACATCAAGATCGGCACCTAGGCGCTTTGGCGGACCCGGACGACGACCGCCAGCTCATCTCGGCCTGCCTCGAAGGACGCGCGGGGGCGTGGGAGGCGTTCGTCGGGCGTTTCTCCCGGCTGATTTTCTGGAGCGTGCGCAAGACGCTCGCCGGCACGCGCTTCGCCGGCCGGCCGGGCCTGTGCGAGGACGTCTTCCAGGAGTTCTTCGCGCGGCTCCTGGAGAAAGGCGAGCTCGCGCGGCTTCGCGAAGCGTCGAGCCTGCGGAAATTCCTTTCGGTGTCCGCCTGCCACCGGACGCTCGACCGGGTGAAGGCGATGTCGCGCGAAGAGGCGAAGACCGTTTCGCCGGACGCCGAAGGACCGGAGCCCGGCTGGGAACTCGAGACGCGCCTGCCGGACCCCTCGCAGGAGGCCGCGCGCCGGGAGCGCGAGGTCGTGCTCGGCGCCGTGCTCGCGTCGCTCGAGCCGAGGGAGCGCTTCTGCGTCGAAATGCACTACCTCGAAGGCCTGACGCACCGCGAAATCGCGGCGGTGCTCGGGATCCCGCAGGACACGGTGTCCACGGTGATCCGGCGCACGAGGGAAAAATTGAAAAGCCGCCTCACGGAGGCGGGCCTGGAAGACTGAACGAAAACGGCGCCCGGCGTCGTCT
>DATJEK010000039.1:0-3639 GCA_035496715.1 Candidatus Eiseniibacteriota bacterium
GAATCGCCCCTCCGTCCAGAAGTGGTAATCGACCCCGTCCTTCTCGCCGGGCCGGGGCGGCCGCGTCGTCGCCGAGACCGCCAGCCGCAGGGGCGTCGTTTCCTCCTGGAGGACCCGGCGGATCAGCGTCGTTTTGCCGGAGCCCGAGCGGCCGATCACCGCCGTGAGGCGGTTGCGCGGGATCTCGAGAGAAGCGCCGCGGAGAACGGGGCGTCCTTCCTCGTATTCGAAACGGACGTCCTCCAGTTTGACTCCCTCCCGGAGGCCGTCGAAGCGGACCGACCCGGAAGGCTCCCGCCGCTCGCGTCCGCGGCGCGCCAGGTCCAGGCAGAATTCCAGGGACGGAAGGTAGAGATAGAAACGCTGGCGGAGGTTCTGGACCGCCATGAGCCGGCGGCTGAAGCGGTAGAGCACCATGATGAGGACCAGGAGGCTCTCCCCCGGCACCTTGAAAAACCGGGAGGAGATGAGGATGACCGCGCACATCGCGAGCGCGACGATGAAATCCGGCAGGGTGTCCATCAGGGCGACGAACCTCTCGCCTTTTGCCTCCACGCGCCTCAGGTCGTCGAGAAGCCCGTAGACCGCCTTCTTGCGGCTCTCCTCGAGATGGTTTCCCTTGATGAACTTCACGCCGGTGAAATTTTCGAGAACCTGCGTCGTGGATTCGTTGCGGACCTCGAGCGCCTCGCGCCCGATCACCCGCGAGCGCCCCACGAAGCCGCGCAGGATGAAAAAGCTCGCCCCTCCGGCCGCCAGGCTGAGGAAAAACGCCTGCGGCGCGAGGACGAGCCCGATCAGGCAGTAGGCGCCGATGTTGAGGGTCTCCAGGATGAGGTCGCTGAAGATCTTGAACGCGTCCGCCGCGTGGCGGGCCTGGGTCCCCACCGCGTTGACGAACGTCCCGGCCTTTTCGCGCAGGTAGAAGCGCCAGTCGGACGAGAAAAACGAATCCAGGATGTCGCGCTTCAGCGTGCGCTCTCGGTCGAGGGCGATGTTGGCCGCGATCATCTTCTGGAAAAAGAGAAAGACGTTCTTCAGGGCGAAAATGCCGACGATGAGGCCGAGGAGGACCGGCAGGGACGCGTTCTCGCCGAGACGCAGCAGCGCGCGCTGGGCGATCCCGCCGCCGGCCTCCGCCTCCCTCCCGGCGACGCCGGTCAAAAGGCGGATCAGCGGGATGAAGAGCGTGAAGCTGAGGCCCTCGAGAAGCGCCGCGAGCGTGGTGCAGACCGCGAGGGCGGCCGCCATGAAACGGGAATACCGGATGAACTCCTTCCGGAAGAAGGCCCAGAATTTCACTTTCCATCCCCCTTCTTTTTCAGGATGAACTCGACGGAATCGCCGATCCCGAACCCCTGGACCAGGAGGGCGTACGGGATGAAGAGCGCCTTCACGATCTCGTTGTCCCAGAAGGAAGCCATCTCCATCAGGCGCCGCCTCTTCTTGAAAAGCGTGTTCCCGAGGTACACGGAGCTGCCGATCACGCCGAACGAGTTCTCGATCGTGCGCGAGGAGACGACCTCGAAGCCGTGTGAGGCGAAAAAGTTCCGCAGGTTCTTCCGCGAGAAGACGCGCACGTGGCGCGGCACGTCCAGGCCCATCCAGTGCGGGCCGAAGAGCTTCGCGGTCAGCGAGGCGAAGTTGGGGACCTGGGCGCGCAGGCGACCGGAGGGCTTCAGCACGCGCCGGATCTCGTCCGCGAGCCGTCCGGCCTCGACGACGTGCTCGAGGACGTGGCAGAGGTTCACGACGTCGAAGTAGTCCGCGGGCAGCTTCGCGTCCCAGACGTTGCCGCAGAACGTCGTGATCTCGGGGTCGCGGCGGTTCAGGCGGTGCAGGCCTTCCGCGCCGATGTCCACGCCGAAGCAGACGGCGCCGGATTTACGCTTTTCCAGCAGGTAGCGCCCGTCCCCGCAGCCGATGTCGAGGACGCGTGAGCCGCGGTCCGCGGGAAGGTCCGCGTTCTGCCGGAGGATCTTCGAATAAAAAAGCGCGTTCAGCGCGGCGAACGGTCGGAAGAGGTAGGATTTCTTCGGCGCCGGAGGCCCGCTCGAGACCTTCTCGGAATCCGCGTACGAATAATAGTCGCCCGGGTAGTAGCCGGCGAGCCCGCTCTCGTCGAGAGGCGGATGGACGAAGACGAGCCCGCACCCCGCGCACCGGTAGAGGTCGAAAGACCCTTTCAGGAAGTAGAGCCGGTCCTCCCCTTTGAAAAGAAAACGGGCCTCGCGCCCGCCGCAGACCACGCAGGGGGCGAAGGTCACGGCCGCGCCCCCTTGAGCGCCGAATACACGCCGGGCGCGGCGCACTCGAGCGCCCCGAGCAGTTTCTGCGAAGGCCGGTCGTCGCGCATGAAAAGAAAATAGTCCAGGTACCGCAGACGCGGGCCGGCGGAGCGGCCCTCGAGACCCGCGGCGAACGCCTCGAGCCGCGGCCAGTCCATCGGCACGAGGCCCTTGAGCCGGCTCGCCCCCTCTTTCAGGGTCTCGGCGACGCTCGCGCGCCCGAAACCGGTCCCGCGGCCCGCGCTGCCGAGCGCGTTGCCCGCGTGCTGGCGGTAGCGGACGAGCTTTTCGCGCGTGAACACGACCCGCCCCATCCCCGCCGCCAGGATGAGCGCCAGGTGGTCGTGCGCGATGAAGGACGGCGCGGGCACGAGGCGGTCCATCGCCTCCTTCACGCCGCGGACGAACATCATCGAGCATCCCGGCGAAAGATTGCGGAAAAGCGCGCGCTCGGCGAGGCGCCCCTCGCGGGGCCGGATCCCCGCGGCCGCCCAGAAGGACGGGGCCAGCGGGCGCAGGTCCTCGCCGACGACCTCGAGGTCCGAGTAGGCGAGCTTGTTTTCCGGATTCCCGTCGAGAAGGCCCAGGAGAATCTCGAGCTTGTCCGGCCGCCAGACGTCGTCCTGGTCGCAGAAGGCGATCGCGCGGCCGCGCGCCATCGAGACGGCTTTCAGGAAATTTCTGCGGATGCCCAGCCTCGCCGGGTTGCGCTCGAGCCGGATGCGGGGGTCGCGCCGCGCCGCCGCGAACGCGACTTTCGCCGTGCCGTCGGTCGACGCGTCGTCGAGGATGACGAGCTCGAAATCCTTCAGCGTCTGCGCGAGCACGCTGTCGATCTGCTCCGCGAGATATTTCTCCCCCTCGCAGGCGGCGAGGACCACGGAGACGGCGGGCGCCGCGGCGGCCGTGCTCACAGCCGGATCTTCCCGAGCCACGACGCGTTCGCCGCGTGCCACTCGGCGGTGCGCCGGATCCCCTCTTCGAGGGTGACCGTCGGCTTCCACCCCAGCTTCCGCTTCGCTTCCGAGATGTCGGCCCAGGTGGCGCGCTGGTCCGCGCGGCTCGACGGCCGGCGGCGGATCACGGCCTTCTTCCCGAGCTCGAGCTCGATCCGCCGGATCAGGCGCGACAGCGGCGCGGGACGGCTGTCGCCGAGGTTGATCAGGTTGAAACCTTCGAGCCGCAGCGCGGCCGCGGTCCCCTCGGCGATGTCGTCGATGAACGTGAAATCCCGCTTCTGGGAGCCGTCGCCGTTCAGCGCGATCGGCTGGCCGCGCCGGACCCACTCGATGAAACGGAACGGGCTCATGTCCGGCCGGCCGGCGGGGCCGTAGACCGTGAAGTAGCGGAG
>DATJEK010000040.1:0-26135 GCA_035496715.1 Candidatus Eiseniibacteriota bacterium
GGAGGACGAGCCGGTCCCCGGCACGGAGCCCTCGACCCCGGCGGGCTGGATCCGCGTGCCCCTTCACGCGCCCGAGGAGCTCGATTTTCTTTCCAAAGACGAGATCCTGGGGCGGAGGAAAAAGATCGTCGAGGAAATGCCTCTTCTGCGGAAGGGGCGCTACCTGCCGTCGCCGGAAGTCTTCGGCCGGATCGAGGATAAGCGGCCCTGGTGGGGCACTCTCGGCATGGCCTACTTCGGTCCCGGCGAAAACAGCATCGAGGGCCCGTCCGAGGAGTCGCGCTTCCTGATGAATCCGTTCCTCCTCGTCGGCGTCGCCGAGGAGAACGCGCACATCGTGGAAATGAAGCTCCCCCCGATGGAAGTCTATCCGAAGCTGCGCCGGGTCGAGTGGGCCGCGGACCTGAAGTCGGGCCGGGCGTTCTACGACCTCAAGTCGTACCGCCGGAAGATGAAACAGTACCGTTATCCGGACGCGGACGGCGACCGGATCCAGCTCGTCGCCTACAACGCGCGCGACCTGGGCTACGGGTACCTGCTGGTCTCGGCGCGGGACTCGAAGAATCTCATGCTCGACAATTCGACCGGCGCGCCGTTCAAGATCCCGCAGTTCATCCACAACGGCGGCAGCTGCGGCTATCCGGGCGGCTGCAACAACATGTCGCCGACGGCGGTCGAGCTTTTGATCCGTTACACCGATCTGCCGGCGACCCTCGTCTGCTGGCTCTGGAAGGGGCATCCGATCGTGGCCAACGCGACCCACCCCGACTTCGTCTGGACGATCGAGCTCACAGGATAAATGGGGAGGCTGCTTTGATCAAAAACAAGATGGAACCGGCCGCCGCGGGATTCGTCATCCTCGGCGCCGTAGGCGGATTTTTTGCGGCCATTTTCTTCCAGGGGTTCCGGCCTCCGGTCATGCTGCTGGTTCTCGCCGCGATCGCCGGCGTTTCGACGGCAGGGCAGGGCGTCACCCAGATGCGCCACGCGAAGGCGCGCCGCGAGCGCTTCAACGAGGCGATCCCGCACGTCGAGCGCGACGCGCGGCTGAAGTTCGGCTTCGGCGCGTCGTTCGCGCTCTTCTCGGCGCTGGGCATCCTCGCGAGCATCGGCCGCGCGGCCCGTCTGTCCGGTCACGCGGCCCAGTCCTCCGGAGGCCACACGGGACGCGGCACCGGGGTCGACTGGGGCGCGCATCACGCCGGCGCGGTCCGCCCCGAAAGCGTCGGCCTCACGGTTCTTCTCCTGGGCGTCGTCTCGGGCGTCTCGATGATTTTCCTCGGCCTCCAGAAGGCGAGAAAGCCCGAGACCCTGAAGCTCGGCTACGTCTTCGCGGCTTCGGGGATCCTCGACGTCATCCTCTGCGCGCTCGTTTACCGGTTTCTTTCCTGAAGCCGTGACACGGCCGGGGACCGTCTTTCTGGCCGCGCTCGCGATCTTCTCCTCCGCCGTCGCGGCCTTCGCGGAGCCTTCCGGCGACGCGGTGGAAGCCGCGCGGCAGAAGATGGGGAAGGGCGACTACGCCGCCGCGATCTCCGACCTCGACCGCATCACGGCGGACCAGCCGCAAAACGCCGAGGCCTTCTTCCAGCGCGGCAACGCGCGCCTCGCCCAAAAAGACTACCCGGCGGCTCTCGCGGACTACGACCTGGCGATCGCCGCGGACCCGCGGCTGGTATCGGCTTACGCGGGCAAGAGCCTCGTCTACCGCACGCTCGGCGAATACGACAAAGCCGTCGCCGAATCCACGCGTGCCGTGGAAGCCGTTCCCTCCTCGGCCGTCGGCTATCACTCGAGGGCGCGCTCCTTCGAGGAGGGCGGCCGTTACGCGGAAGCGGAAGCCGACTACGCCCGGGCGATCGAGCGCGACAAGAACGACGTGAAGGTCTATCTCGACCTCGCCGGCCTTTACGGCCGGCGCTCCCAACCCCGCAAGGCGGCCGAGCTCTACACGATCGTGATCGGCCGGGAGCCCAGCTTCATGGCGTACTACGGCCGGGCCAACCGCCTGCGCGAGCTCGGCAAATTCCGCGAAGCGCTCGCGGATTATTCGCAGTGCATCAAGCTCGCCGCCGCCTCGGACCGCTTCGTCGACAAGCGCTACAACCTTCCCGGCTCCTACAGCGGACGCGCGATCATTTATTACCAGCTGGGCCGTTACAAGGAAGCCGTGGAGGACCTGACCCGCTCGCTGAAGCTCGTCGAGGAGAGCGAAGCGCTGTGGAACCG
The DNA here is from genome assembly GCA_035496715.1 of Candidatus Eiseniibacteriota bacterium. GTDB lineage: Bacteria > Omnitrophota > Gorgyraeia > 2-02-FULL-51-18 > 2-02-FULL-51-18 > DATJEK01. Next base: position 2,230 of record DATJEK010000040.1, read on the forward strand.
CGCCGCCGCGTATCAGAAGCTGGGAAAAGACGACCTCGCCCTCGCCGACCTCGACCGCTGCCTCGTCCTGCGGCCGGAGGACGTCGACGCGCTCCTGGCCAAGGCCGCGGTCCTCTTACACCTGGGACGCGCCTCCGAGGCGAGGCCCCTCTACGAGCGCTACCTTACCCTCGTCAAACCCGAGGCCAACCCGGCCGGCGTCAAGATGGCCCGCGACTCCCTGAAGAAGATCGACGCGGCCGCCCCGCGCGACCGCGCGGTCTCATGAACGACCCGCTCCCGGCCTGCGTCAAGGCCGGCCGGGCCCTGCGCCTGGTCGGATGGGCGATCCTCGTCTTCGGCTGGATCCTCTGCTTCGTCATGCTCGGGCTTCACCTGAAGGACGGCCGCTTTTCCCTCGTTCTGCCGCCCATCCTGACCGTCGGGGCGCTCTTCACCTTCGTCGCCGTCACCTACATCGTGACCGGCGTGGGGCTCATGCACAAGAAGACCTGGGCGCGCGTCTCGGGCTTCCTCGTCGCGTTCACGATGCTCTTCGCGTTTCCCGTGGGAACCCTCTTCGGGCTGTACATTTTCTGGTGCCTGACCAAAGGGTGGAAATAGCGCAGCTCGGGGCGCTCTTCTGCGGACGTCGTTCGGCCCCGCGGGGCCTCACGTCGTGGATGGCGACCGCCTGAGACGAACTCGCGAACTGGGCGCCATCCCAAGTCCTGCGAAGAGCGCCCCGAGCTGTCCCGCGATTCACAGAATTTGACTAGAAAACCATCTGGCGGGGGAGTACGATAAGATCTTTGGAAATGGGCCCGCCGCCATCGAATATTGCACCTCCCGACGAGCTGACTCGTCGGGATTTTTTGAGTCTAACGCTTAAGACACGCCCGAGCTGCGGCCCAGTGGAGTTTAAGGCGTCTTCATGAAAAAAGCGGCGGTGTTGGCGGCCCTCGTTTTCCTCGCGTGGCCCGTGGTTTTGTTCGCGGGCGAGGAGGAAGATCTCGGTGTTGTGATGAAGAATAAGAACGCCGATTCGGCGGAGGGCGCGGTCGGGAAGTCGCGGGCGCTGGCCGGGAAGTACGACCGGGCGAAGCAGCGCGTCGCGGACGCGCTCGGCGTCGACGGCCCCCAGACTCCCTCCGATCCCGAGGAGCCGGCCCCCAAGTCCGCGCCGACCCCGCCGCCCGCCCCGCCCAAAGCCCCTCAGGGCGCCGACACCGTGCATCTGGCGAACGGCCAGACCATCGCCCACGCGAAGATCGTGCGCGAAGACGCGGGCGGCCTCACGCTCGACATGGACGGCACCGAAGTTTTCTTCTCGAAGGCCGAGGTCAAGAGCGTGGAGCGCGCCGCGAGTTGAAAAAAATCCATCCGGGCGTCCTCGGAGCGGTGATCGGCCTAGTGTTCGGCCTCGCCTCCCATTTTTTCTTTCGCCTCGGGCCGGTTTCGGGCGCGGCCGGGAGTCAGATCGCGATTTTCTCCGTGTTTACGGGCTTCGTCCTCCTCGTCCTCGGCGGCAACGCGCTGATCCGGCACAAGTCCGTCGCCGGGCCGTATCACCAGCGTCTCGTCGGAAAGGGGGTCTACGCGACCGGCGTGGGCCGCGGGAAGAGTTTTTACTTCGAGCCGGCGGCCGCGCTGGCCATGGGCGCGACGCTCATCCTGTGCGGAGCGAGGCAGGCGGGGCCGCGCGTCCTGGCCGCCGGCGCGGCGGGGACGGCGGTTTTGTATGCCCTGATCTTTTTCCGGCGAAGCCGCGACAAGTCGGGGGTCGAGAAGGGCTTCGTGCCGCCGCCGACCGTGTCGAAAAAGCCGTTCGCGCTGATCGTCGGCGTCTTCGCCGCCGCGCTCGTCGTTTTCATCCTTGGGGCCAGGCGCTATCCGCCGGTTTACGCGACCGGGCCCTTCCCGGCCCTCTGGCTGGCGCTTCCGCTGACGGCCGCCGCGGGGTTCGTCCAGAGCCGCTGGCTGCCGGGGCCGTCCCGCCGCGCGTTTCTTTTTGTCTTCACGGCGTTGACGGCTCTGCCGTTTTTCTTCCTGAGTCTCGGACTCCTCATCCTCGTCAACGGCGCGGCGGACTCGAGCTCCGCGGTTTTCCGGACGGCCCGCGTGACGCGCACGTACCAGAGGTCGGGGACACGGACGAACAGCACGGCCTATTTCGCCGAGCTCGAGCCCTGGACCGCCGGGAAGAAGAAGGCGAGCCTGCAGATCTCGCTCGACCAGCACGCGCAGATCCTCGGCGGCGCCACCGAGGCGACTCTCGCGACGCACCCGGGATTTCTCGGCTGGGAGTGGGCCGAGGGGTTCCGTTTCAAAAAGCCCGCCGAAACAAAGGGCGCCTGAAGCCCCCGCAATGTTAAAATAGGCTCCTGCCAACCAGCCGGAGGTCCCAATGAGACAAAGACAATTAGGCCGCGGAGGCCCCCACGTTTCGGCGATCGGCCTGGGCTGCATGGGGATGTCGGACTTTTACGCGGGGCGCGACGACGCGGAGTCCATCGCCACGATCCACCGGGCGATCGAGCTCGGGGTCACGTTCCTGGACACCGCCGACATTTACGGGATGGGGAAGAACGAAGAGCTCGTGGGCCGCGCGATCGCGGGGAAGAGGGAGAAAGTTTTCCTCGCCACCAAGTTCGGCAACGTCCGCGGCGCCGACGGCGCGTTTCTGGGCGTGAACGGCAAGCCGGACTACGTGCGCGCCTCCTGCGAGAAGAGCCTCAAGCTCCTCGGCGTCGACGTGATCGACCTGTACTACCAGCACCGCGTGGACCCCGCGACGCCCATCGAAGAGACCGTGGGGGAGATGGCGAAGCTCGTGCGGGAGGGGAAGGTCCGCTACCTCGGGCTCTCCGAGGCCTCCGCCGCGACGATCCGCCGCGCGCAGAAGACGCACCCGATCACGGCGCTCCAGACCGAGTATTCGCTCTGGACGCGCGACGTGGAGACGGAGATCCTGCCGGCGTGCCGGGAGCTCGGGATCGGTTTCGTGCCGTACAGCCCGCTCGGGCGGGGCTTCCTGACGGGGCGCTTCCGGAAGTTCGAGGACCTGCCCGAGGACGATTACCGCCGGTTTCACCCCCGCTTCCAGGGGGAGAATTTCAAAAAGAACCTCGATCTCGTGAAAGCGGTGGAAGCGATCGCCCGGGAAAAGAAGTGCACGTCCGGACAGCTGGCTCTCGCGTGGCTTCTCGCGCGCGGGGAGGACCTCGTCCCGATCCCGGGCACCAAGCGCCGCTCCTACCTCGAGGAAAACGTCCAGGCGCTCGAGATCACGCTGTCCCGGCAGGACCTGGAGCGGATCGAGCAGGTCTTCCCGATGCACGCGACCGCCGGCGAGCGCTATTCGGCCCAGGCCATGCTGGCGGTCAACCGGTAGGACCCGGCGCGTGGCGCTTCCCGTCCTCTTCGCGGTCGGGCATTCGACCCGCCCGATCGTTTTCTTATCACGGCGCCCCGGGGCTTTTCTGATAAGATAGGGGTCATCTCAGGAAGGAGCCCGATACGAGCGACTTTCTTTTGCCCCCGAAGATCGAATCCGCCTTCCGGCGAGCGCGGAGGACGCGTTGACGTTCGTCATCAAGGCTTCCGGCGAAACCGAACCGTTCTCCGAAGAGAAGCTCCGCCGTTCGCTCGAAAGGGCGAGCGTCTCCGGCGAGGTGATCGACCGGGTGATGTGGAGGATCAAGGAAGGCCTCCGGGACGGCATGCGGACGGCGGACATCTACCGCCTCGCCTTCGCGCTCCTCAAGAAAGAGAAAAAGATCGTCGCGACGCGGTACGCGCTCAAGAAGGCGATCATGGCGCTCGGTCCGGAGGGCCATCATTTCGAACGCTACGCGGGGGAGCTTCTCCGGGCCGAGGGATACGCGGTGGACGTCGCGAAGGTCCTGCGGGGCGCCTGCGTCTCTCATGAAGTCGACCTGATCGCGCGCAAGGACGGGCGGACGATCATGGCGGAGTGCAAATTCCACAACCACCCCGGCGTGAAATCGGACGTCAAGGTGCCGCTCTACACCAAGGCGCGGTTCGACGACCTGAAGAAGGCCGGCGGAGGGCCGGACGAGGCGTGGGTCATCACGAATACCGTGTTCACCGGGGACGCCATCCGCTACGCCGAGTGCGTCGGCATGAAGGCGGTCGGCTGGAATTATCCTCCGGACAACAGCCTCCAGGACATCATCCGGAGGAGGCGCCTCTATCCGGTCACCTGCCTGACGGGGCTGTACCAGATGGAAAAGAGGCTCCTGCTGGACAAGGGCGTCCTTCTTTGCGCGGAGCTCCTGCGCGACAAGGAGACGCTGTTTTCCCTGGGCATGGGCGAGGCGAGAGCGGCGCGGGTCGCCGCCGAGATTTCCCAGTTGTGACGGACGGTCGAGACGGAGGTTTCGGGAACATGAACGAAGAAAACATCAAGTCGGGGCTCCGGGATCCCCGGGGGATCGGGGGATGGCTGGCGTTCTACGTCTGGTCGAACCTGCTGACGCTTCCTTTCCTCATCGTGGTGATGCTTTCCTATCCGGAGTATCTCAAGACCGTCCCGCCGCAGTTTTTGTCCTATTTTCCGAAAGAGATCCCGTTGTACGAGAGGCTCTCGCTCGTGCTGGTCGCCGGTTTCCAGAATTACGGGTGCCTGCTTCTGCTCGCCCGGCGGCGGGGAGCGGTCGAGGCGGCGAAGCAGTCGCTTCAGGCGCAGATGGGGTTCGTCATCGCCAAGTCCATCGTTCTCGCGGCCTCCTCGCGCGACGCGGCGGGAGTGGCGGAGAGCTTCGACCTCTGCCTGAACGCGCTCTTGTTCCCGGTTCTCTGGTATCTTTATTTCAAGCGGTCGAGAAGGGTTCAAAACACCTTCATGCCAGACAGCGAAGAGGAGGCTTCATCGTGAAAAAATGGATCGGCATGCTCGTGATCGCCGCCGCGTTTCTTCCGTCCGCCGCCCGGGCGGAAGACGACGCGAACAAGAAAGTGCTGAAGGACGCCGTGCAGGGAGCCCTGACGGGCGCCGTGGCCGCGGAGGCCACGAAAGACGAAGCCCCCGCGCCGGAGGCCGCCACCGCCGGCGGCGCTCCCTCCAAAGACAGGGAGAAAAAAGCGGCGGGTAAGGCGCATGGAAAGGGCCGCAAGGACAAGGACCATAAGGACAAGGACCGGCCGCACGGCTGGGACCAGGGCAAGAAGACCGGCTGGGGAGACTCCGACGTGCCGCCCGGCCTCGCCAAGAAGGGGAAGAAGAAATAGCCAACTCGTGGTCCTAAGAACAAAGGAGATCGGATGAAAGCCCCCAGGCTCGTCGGATTCGCGGCCGGCGCCGTGATCGTGGCTTACAAGTGGTTTCACCTCGACTACTCCCGTGCGGGAGTGCGTTCCTTTTTCACCTGCATGCTCGCCCTGGCGGCCGTCTCGCTCGCCGCCGGGATCGCCGGGTCCGTGACCGGAAAGTACCGGCAGGCCTCGCAGGGCGCGGTCGGCTTCGGCGTCGCCATGCTCGCCGGCTCGGCGCTGCGCCTCATCGCGTTCTGGTCCATCCGCTAAAAAACGACCGGATGGCCCGCAGTCTGGATCCCAAAAAAATCCGGATCGAAGAAGTCGTGCTCGCGTCGCGCCGGCGCCCGGACGGCCTCGTGAGGGCCAGGACCCGCACGCTGATCCACCCGGCCCTGCGGGCGCTCGTCCGAAGGATGCCCTCCCGTTTCGGCATTCCCGTCTGGCGGTCGATTTCCCGGAGGAACGAAGGCGGCTATTACTTTTTCGAGGACCGCGTCGAGGGGCGCCGGGTGCTGTGGGGAGGGGTGTTCGAGCACGCCGACTTCACGGGGAACCTTTTCCGGGACCTGGGACGGTATGAGCCGGAAACGATCGCCGTCGCGCGCTCCCTCCTCGGCGCCGCCGAGACGCCCCTGATCCTCGACGTCGGCGCCAATTCGGGCCAGTACCTCTCGGTTCTCAAGGCGCTGTATCCCGGCGCGCGAGTGCACTGCTTCGAGCCGTTCGCCGCGTCGGCCTCCTTTTTGGAGGAGCTGGCGGGCGTCAACGGGTGGAAGGACGTGAAAGTCAACGCCTGTCTCGTCGGCGCCAGCGAAGGCAGCACGCGCGTGCACTATTCCAACCCCGGCGAGTCGGGCGCCACCGCCGTCGCCGCACGCGCCGTCCGGCTGGGGTTCATGAAAAGCGAATACGTCCCGCAGGTCACGCTGGACGCGTACGCGGAGAGGGAGGGGCTCGCCCAAGCCGCGCTCGCCAAGATCGACGTGGAGGGCGGAGAGCTCGAAGTGCTGAAAGGCGCGGAGCGGTTTCTGTCGAGAGCCCGCTTCCCGGTCGTCTTCGAAGCCCTGCACACGTCGGACCCCGCCTTGCGGCGGCGGCACGAGCAGATCTGGAAGCTTTTTCGCGGACTGGGATACGAGATCTTCCGTATCGGCCCGGGCGGGACGCTGGAGCCGCAGAAGACGCCCGGAACCGATCCCCGCTATCTCCTCCTGAATTTTCTCGCCCGTCCTCTTCAAAAATAAAAAAAAGCCCCGCCGCGGACTCCGGGAGTCCGGACGGGCTTTTTTTTGACGCGGATCGCTTCGGCTTAGCGGACGACCGTCGTGGTGGAGCTCGGGACTTCTTTCTCGACGACCCGCTCGGTGTGCGTGCTCACGCAGCCCGCGAGGGACAGCGCGGCCAGAAGCGGCAGGGCAACCATCATGCGTTTGGTCATGGTCGGACCCTCCTTTTCCTCAATTATGCGCGAAGTCACGTTAAGGAGGGATTAATTTAGGATTAAGGGATCTTAATCCGCCGGAAGGGGTTAGGTGGTCTGGATCCGGTCCATTTCCTGCCGAGCCCGGGCGCGGATCATGTCGAGGGTGCGGCGATCGAAGTCCTTTTCCAGCGCCTGCGCGAGCGCCTGCACGAACCCCTCGAAAGACGGACGGGCGGGGTCTCCCGTGACCTCGAACCGCAGGTCGAGGACCGGATGGCGGTTGAGCGCCATGAGCACCGTCCCGCTCTCGGGGCTCCACGAGTCGACGGGAAGCATCTTGTAGTCTTCCAGGCGCAGGTGGTTCCTGGACACCACCCGGCCCGGCTCGAGCGTCGTCTTGGACACGAGAGTCAGCCAGCCTTTCTCGAAGAAGACCGGCGAGGTGCTGCGATAGAGCGGCACCAGCGGAGCCAGGTCCAGGTTTTTGAGCTGGACCGCGGCCTCGAGTGCTTTCTTCTTGCGCCGCACCTGCGCGTCGAACCGCCCGACCTTCGCGCCGCGGAAGACCCCGCGGATGCCGATCGAATCGAAGCCCACCGTGCCGTCCCCGAACCAGTTCAGTCCCCGCGCCTCGATTTCGACGTCATGCAGGACGATCGGCTTCATGCGCCGGTCGGTCAGCACCGCGCGTCCTTCCAGATGGACCGACGCGATGCGGAACGCGGGCTCCTCGTCCCGGGGTCCGGACCCGACGGCCGTTTTCAGCCGTTCGTAGAGATTGAACAGCCAGTCCTGGTGTTTCCAGCCGGGGAGGGGAGGCGGTTCCCCCGGGCCGGCCTCCCGGAGGATGCGCTCGAGGTTGAACACGCCGCGGGCGTCCTTCACGACGCGGACGTCGGCGTTCTCGAGGCGCACGGCGCCGAGCCATCGCCGCCCGCGAAGCCACGAAAACAGGTCCGGGTTCGCCTTGGCGCCGGCCGCGTACAGCACGCGGCGCTCGGGGATGCCGGCCCCGGTCTCGAAGATCTCCACGTCGTCGGCATCCAGGCGAAGGAGGAGCGCGTGCAGGCGCGCGCGCGTGAAGGTGATCCGGAGGTTGCCTTTCCCGTTCAATTCCCTGAGCAGCGCCGCGGTGAGCCTCGGCGAGGTGGCGGAGGCGATCATCGCGTCGGCGGCCCAGACGGCGACGAAAAGGGCGAGCGCGGCCAGGAAGAGGAGGCGCTTGGACATGGCGATACTTTATCATATAATCGTCCCGTGATCCGCACCGTCCTCGCAGTCCTCGTTCTCGTCCTGTTCGGCGCCGGAGCGTATTTCGCCGGCGCCCATTTTTCGCTCATGATGGAGCCCGTCCTCTCCGGCGAGGAGATCCAGAAGAAGGTCGACGCCGAGGACTTCGAGGGCGCGATCCGTTCGGTGAGGCGGCTGCTCCTGGACCATCCCGGCGACGGGGCGCTCCTCGAGACGCTGGGCAACCTGCACGAGCAGAACGACGAGCCGAAAAAGGCCGAGGCGATCTACCGCGGGCTCCTGGAAAAAAACGGCAACGACGCGATGCTGAATTTCGATCTGGCGCGCGCGCTGTACCGCGAAAACCGGATCTCGGAGTCGCTCGCGCAGATGGCGATGGCCCGGTCTCTGGCCAAGCGCCGGGCCGGCGGGGATTCGGCCGGGATCGTGATCATGACCCACGCGCTCGCCGGCGAAATCTACATGCAGAACACGCGCGAATATCGCAAGGCGATCCCGGAATACGCGCAGCTCCTCAAGCTCGACCCCAAGCGCGCCGACATCCGCTACCAGCTGGGCATGGCCTACGCCTACGCGGGGCAGTACCAGAGCGCCTTCGGGGAGTTCGACCGCATCGTGAAGGAAAATCCGGGCACCGAGATCGCCAAGTACGCCCAGAACGCGATCCAGTACGTGCGTGAGCGGCGCAACCCGGGCAAGTCGAACGTCCTGCTGAATTACGGGGAGTAAAGCGGTATAATGAAAACCCTTCCACCAAAGGAGACACGATGAAACGAACCGTCGCAGTGTTTTTGTTCCTCGCGCTGGCCTGGGGCCTGCAGGGCGCGGCTTTCGCGGCCGACCGCGGCACCGCCGAGTACGACCGGCTCAAGGAAGTGAAGAAGGCGCAGCGCGAAAAGAAAGAGCGCGAGAAGGCCAATCCTTCGGCGAAGGCCAAGGGATTCTGGCAGAGGGAAGCCGAGCGCTCGGGCCTGGCGGGCACGGGAGCGATGTTTTCCAACGCCGTCACCGGCGCGATCCCGCTCGACAAGCCGAACTCTCGCAAGCAGGCTTAAAACCGGTTTTTTAGTCCAGAGTGAGTCCCCTTCCTTTCGGGCAGGACGCGCGGCCCGAGAGGAAGGAGCCGCCCGAACGGCCCGTTAAAAGCAGGGAAGAGAATTCCTCCGTGAGCTCCGATTTCGTCCATCTCCACGTCCATACGAAGTTCAGCCTGCTGGACGCGGTCTGCCATCCCGAAGACCTCGCGGAGCTCGCCGCCGAGCTCAAGATGCCCGCGATGGCGATGACCGACAACGGGAACCTGTTCGGCGCGATCGAGTTCTACAACCTCTGCAAGAAGGCCGGCGTGAAGCCCATCATCGGCGCCGAGGTTTACGTGGCGCCCGAGAGCCGCTTCGAGCGCGCCACGCACGGCCTGCGCCACGCGTCCTACCCGCTCGTCCTCCTCTGCCGCGACATGGAAGGCTACCGGAACCTGATCGAGCTCGTCTCCATCGGCTACCTCGAAGGTTTCTATTACGTCCCTCGCATCGACAAGGAAATGCTCCGCAAGTTCTCGAAGGGCCTGATCGGCCTGTCGGGCCCGCTGCGCGGGGAGATCCCGTATCACCTCAACATGAACCAGCCCGACAAGGCCGAGAAGGCCGCGCTCGAGTACGCCGAGATCCTCGGGAAGGACAATTTCTACATCGAGCTCATCCGCCCGGGCCTGCGCGAGTACGACCGCGTCGGTCCCGAGCTCGTGAAGCTCGCCCGGAAGACCGGGCTGCCGCTCGTGGCCGCCAACGACGTCCACTACCTGACGCGCGAGTTTTCGAAGGCGCACGAGATCCTCATGTGCCTGCAGACGCAGACGACGCTCGACGACCCCAACCGTTTCCGCCCGCAGACCGACGAATTCTTTTTCAAGACCGCCGACCAGATGAAGGAGGCGTTCCGCGACCTGCCCGAGGCGATCGAGAACACCGTGAAGATCGCGGAGCGCTGCAACCTGACGCTCGACTTCACCAAGACGTTCGTGCCGCAGTTCGAGCCGCCGAAGGGGAAGACGCAGGAGCAGTACCTGCGCGAGCTGACGTTCGAGGGTCTCGAACGGCGCTATTCCCCGCTGACCGACGCGATCAAGAAGCGCGCGGAATACGAGCTCGAGGTCATCAAGAAGAGCGGATACACGAGCTACTTCCTGATCGTGTGGGACTTCGTGCGTTTTTCCAAGGAGAAGGGGATCCCCGTCGGCCCGGGCCGCGGTTCCGCCGCCGGCAGCGTCGTCTCGTTCGCGCTCGGCATCACCGACCTCGACCCCCTGCCGTACGACCTCCTTTTCGAGCGCTTCCTGAACCCCGAGCGCGTGACGATGCCGGATATCGACATCGACTTCTGCTACGAGCGCCGCGACGAGGTCATCCAGTACGTCACGGAAAAGTATTCGAAGGACAACGTCGCGCAGATCATCACGTTCGGGACGATGATGGCCAAGGCCGTCGTGCGGGACGTCGGGCGCGTGATGGGCCTGTCCTACACCGACTGCGACAAGATCGCCAAGCTCATCCCGACCGAGCTCGACATCACGATCGAGGCCGCGCTCGAGCGCGAGCCGGAGCTCAAGAGCCTCTACAAGACGAACCCGCAGATCACCCAGCTCATCGACACCTCGCGCGTGCTGGAGGGCATGACGCGCCACGCCTCGACCCACGCGGCCGGCGTCGTGATCTCGGAGCGGCCCCTGCGCGAGCACGTGCCGCTCTTCAAGACGGGGGACGGGCAGATCTCGACGATGTTTGCGATGGAGTCGCTCGAGAAGATCGGGCTCCTCAAGATGGACTTCCTGGGCCTCAGGACGCTCACCGTCATCGACGACACGATCAAGATCATCAAGCGCATCCGCAAGATCGACGTCGACTTCGCGAAGATCCCGCTCACCGACGCGAAGACCTTCGACATGCTCTGCCGCGCGCAGTCGGGCGGCGTGTTCCAGCTGGAAAGCTCGGGCATGCGCGACATCCTGAAGAAGCTGCGGCCCGACAAGTTCGAGGACCTGATCGCCATCCTCGCGCTCTACCGCCCGGGCCCGATCGGCTCCGGCATGGTCGACGAATTCATCAAGCGCAAGCACGGCCAGATCCCGATCACCTACGACCACCCGCTCCTGGAGCCGATCCTGAAGGACACGTACGGCATCATCGTCTACCAGGAGCAGATCATGAAGATCGTGAACGCGCTGGCCGGCTTCTCGCTCGGCAAAGCCGACATGCTCCGCCGCGCGATCTCGAAAAAGAAGGAGGAGATCCTCCAGGAGCAGCGCGCCGATTTCGTGAAAGGCTGCCTCGACTTCAAGATCGAGAAGCGCATCGCGGACAAGATCTTCAACTTCATCGTGCATTTCGCCGGCTACGGCTTCAACAAGTCGCATTCCGCGGCCTACGCGGTCATCTCCTACCGAACCGCGTACCTCAAGGCCAATTATCCGGTCGAATTCATGACGGCGCTTCTGTCGTCGGAAAAAGACAACACCGACAAGGTCGTGCAGTACATCGACGAGGCCAAGCGCATGGGACTCAAGATCCTGCCGCCCGACGTGAACGAGAGCTTCCCGCAGTTCACGGTCGTGGGCGACGACACGATCCGTTTCGGCCTGGCGGCCGTGAAGAACGTGGGGCAGACGGCCATCGACGCCATCATCCAGGGCCGCATCAAGAAGAAGGGCTTCAAGTCGTTCTTCGACCTCACCGAGAACGTCGACCTGCGCGTCGTCAACCGCAAGGTCCTGGAAAGCCTCATCAAATGCGGGGCGTTCGACTCGACGGGCCTCTTCCGCTCCCAGCTTTTCGCGGTGCTCGACCAGGCGCTCTCGTTCGGCGGCGAGGTCCAGCGCGACCGGGACAGCGGGCAGAAGTCGTTCTTCGACCTCATGGGGGAGGGGCAGGGCTTCCAGAAGAACCTGCACGACATCCCCGCGATCCCGGAGTGGCCCGAGAACGAAAAACTCGTGAACGAAAAAGAGATGCTCGGCTTCTACGTCACCGGCCATCCGCTCGAGCGGTACAAGAAGGAGCTCAAGAGCTACACGAGCGGCTCGACCGCGACGATCGGCCAGCGCCGCGACGGGGAGGAGGTCGTGATGGGCGGGCTCGTTTCCAAGCTCAAGTACACCATGACGAAGAAGAACAACGAAAAGATGGCGATCGTGACGCTCGAGGACCTCGCCGGGTCGATCGACCTGCTCGTGTTCCCCAAGACCTACCAGGCGCACGGCCATCATCTGGCCAAGGACGCGATCCTTTTCTTCAAGGGCGTCCTCGACAAGAAGGAGCAGGACCCGAAGCTCCTCGTGAACGAGATCACGCCGCTGGCCGACGCGCACAAGAAATTCACGCGCGGCCTCTACGTGCGGCTGGCCATGCCGGGCCTCGCGGACGACAAGCTCAAGACGCTGCAGGAGACGCTCGCCAAGCACCCGGGGTCCATCCCCGTTTACCTCGAATTCATCGACGCCAACAACGTCCGGTCCCAGCTTCTGGTCGACCGCAGTCTGTATGTGAAGCCGGACGAAGCGCTTGTGGATTCCCTGCGCCAAATCGCCGGGGAAGAGGCCGTCAGCTTCGCGATTTAGCCCTTTTTCGCCTCCGAAAAACGCCTTCCCGGGCGCCGTTGACACCTAAGTGCTTGTATGATAACATTATACGGTAATTGCAGTCGGGCGAAGTTCTTCGAACCGGAGGGCGCCAATGGCGATCACCAAAAAAGACATCGTTTTGAAGATCTCCAACGAGACCGGCATCAAGCAGATCGACGTCAAGCGCGTCGTGCAAAGCGCGCTCGACAAGATCACGGAATACCTTTCCGCCGGCCAGACCGTGGAGCTGCGGAACTTCGGGATTTTCAAGATCAAGTCCCGCCGCGGACGCCTCGGGCGCAATCCCCGCACCGGGCAGGAAGTCCCGGTCCCGCCGAAGAAGGTGGTGGTGTTCAAGCCCGGACTCATCATGAAGCGGGACGTGAAGTAAGGATTTTCGGCAAGGGCTATCCAAGTCCAAAAGATTCCATTCCACGGGGGCGCGGCTTGAACACCGTGCCCCTCTTCGTTTAAAGGCGGTCCCGATGTCGTCACAGATCCAGCGGTTGCGCGGATTCAAGGATGTTTTCGGCGAGGAGGCGTTCCTCTTTTCCTTCGCCGAGGGCCTCGCGGAAGAGGTGTTCCGCTCGTTCGGCTACGAGGAGATCCGGATCCCCGCGCTCGAGGAAAAATCGCTTTTCAGCCGCGCGCTCGGGGACCAGACGGACGTCGTGCAGAAGGAAATGTACGAGTTCAAGGACCGTTCCGACCTGTCGGTCGCGCTGAGGCCCGAAGGCACGGCCGGCGTCGTGCGCGCCTACCTCGAAAACAAGCTCGACAAGATCCACGGCAGCGCGAAGCTTTTTTACCGCGGGCCGATGTTCCGCGCCGAGCGCCCCCAGGCCGGGCGCCTGCGGCAGTTCCATCAGCTCGGCATCGAGCATCTGGGCACTTCCAGCCCCTACGCGGACGCCGAAACCATCCTCTGCCTGACGACCTACCTCGACCGGCTCGGCGTGAAGGACTACAAGCTCCGGCTCAACAACCTGGGCACGCTCGAGGAGCGCGCCGCGCTGAAAGTCCGGCTGACCGAATTCTTCCGCCCGAAGATCGGGGATTTCTGCGACAACTGCAAGTCGCGCCTGGAGAAAAACGTGTTCCGCCTGCTCGACTGCAAGGCGCCCGAGTGCCGCAAGGCCGTGCGCCAGGCCGGCTGGATCGTCCCCGGCCAGCCGATCCTCTCGGACGGCACCGCGAAGGAGAGCCACGATCATTTCCGGCAGGTCTGCGAGGCGCTCGCGTCGGTGAACGTGAAATTCGAGATCGACCCGTTCATGGTGCGCGGGCTCGACTACTACACGAAGACCGTCTTCGAGGTGTCGCACGCGGGTCTCGGCTCGCAGGACGCGCTCGCGGCCGGCGGGCGCTACGATCATCTGATCGAGACGTTCGGCGGGGACGCCGCCGGCGCGGTCGGTTTCGCGATCGGCGTCGAGCGGCTCCTGCTCTCCACGAAATTCACGAAGAATCCGGCCAAGGAAAACCCGATCATGGTCGTCGCGATGGGCGAGGACGCGTTCCGCCTGGGCTTCGTGCTGCTGAACGCGCTGCGCCGCCTAGGCATCCCCTCGATCATGGAGCTCAAGGTCCGCTCGCTCAAATCCCAGCTGCGCGTCGCCGAGAAGTCCGGCAGCCGCTGGGTGGTGCTGATCGGCGACGAGGAGATCCAGCGCCGGAAGTTCATCCTGAAGGACATGCACGCGAAAGAAGACAAGGACCGGCAGGCCGAGTACGATCTGGACGGCCTGATGGCCAAATTTCTCGATCTCCAGCGCACGCGCTACATCCCCGAGCGGCTGGAGCCCGATTTCATCGTCGAAACCGAAAAAAAGGAATCCCATGCTCCGGACGCATAACTGCGGCGAACTGACTGAAAAGAACATCGGCCAGGAAGTCACGCTGGCCGGCTGGATCGACACGATCCGGGACCACGGCGGGGTGACGTTCATCGACCTGCGCGACCGCTACGGCAAGACCCAGCTGGTGACGCCGGCGACCGGCGACTACAACACCGAGTTCTGCATCCAGGTGAAGGGGAAGGTCAAGGCGCGTCCGGCCGGCACCGAGAACCGGAAGATCCCGACGGGCCTGGTCGAGATCGAGGTCGGCTCGATCACCGTGCTCTCCCGGTCCGAACCGCTGCCGTTCGAGGTCACGAAAAGCACCGAGACCAACGAGGAGCTTCGCCTCAAGTACCGCTATCTCGACCTCCGCAACCCCGCGGTCCAGAAGGCGCTCTTCGCGCGCCACCGCATCTACCAGATCATCCGCCGCACGTTCGACGCGCACGGTTTCATCGAGGTCGAAACGCCGATCCTGACGAAGTCGACGCCCGAAGGCGCGCGCGACTACCTCGTGCCGAGCCGCGTGAATCCGGGCGAGTTCTACGCGCTGCCGCAGTCGCCCCAGCTTTTCAAGCAGATCCTCATGGTCTCCGGCTTCGACCGGTATTTCCAGATCGCCAAATGCTTCCGCGACGAGGACCTGCGGGCCGACCGCCAGCCGGAGTTCACCCAGCTCGACATGGAGATGTCCTTCCTCGAGGAGGACGACCTCTTCGCGGTGATCGAGGAAGTGATGAAGGCGATCCTGAAGGAAGTGCCGGGGTACGAGCTCCAGACGCCGTTCCCGCGCCTGAGCTACCAGGAGGCGATGACGCGCTACGGCACGGACAAGCCGGACCTGCGCTTCGACCTGCCGATCGTGGACGTGAGCGGGATCGCGCGCGGCTGCGACTTCAAGGTGTTCCGCGAGGCGGCTTCGGCCGAAGGCGGCGCGGTGCTGGGCATCTGCCTCAAGGGCGCGCAGTTCTCGCGCAAGGAGATCGACGACCTCACCGAATTCGCGAAGGGGGAGGGCGCGCTGGGCCTGGCGTACTTCAAGGCCGAGGGCGGCAAGCTCGAGGCGCCGATCGCGAAATTTTTCAAGCCCGAGACCGTCGAGGAGATCCGAGCGAAGTTCGGCGCCGCCGACGGGGACCTCGTCGTGTTCGCGGCCGACAAACTCAAGAAGGCGCAGAAGATCCTCGGGGCGGTGCGCCTGCATTTCGCGAGGCTGAAGGGCCTGGCGAAGCCGGGCACGTTCCATTTCAGCTGGGTCACCGATTTCCCGCTCTTCCAGTACGACGAGGAAGACGGGCGCTGGGTCAGCGAGCATCACCCGTTCACCTCGCCCAACAAGGAAGACTGGGACCGGTACAAGAAGGCCGGCGAACTCGGGAAGATCCGCTCGCGCGCGTACGACCTGGTGCTGAACGGCAGCGAGATCGCTTCGGGCTCGGTGCGTATCCACAGCCGCGACCTCCAGAACGAGATCTTCGAGACGATCGGCCTTTCGCCCGAGGAGATCAAGACGCGCTTCGGCTTCCTCCTCGGCGCGTTCCAGTTCGGCACGCCGCCGCACGGGGGCCTGGCGTTCGGCATCGACCGTCTCGTCACGATCGCGCTCGGCCTCGACTCGATCCGCGAGGTGATCGCGTTCCCGAAGAACCAGAAGGCCGTCTGCCCGATGACCGAGGCGCCGTCGCCGGTGGCCGAGAAGCAGCTCAAAGAGCTGAACATCAAGATCCGCTAGACCCCTTGGAAACGATCGAAGTCCGTTTCGCAACGAAGCCCTGCGTCGCCGCCTCCTGGGCGCGGCGTTTCGTCGCCGCCACGCTGAAGAGCGAGCGGCGCGCGGGATGGGGCGTGAGCGTCCTGATCACCGGCGACGCCGAGATCCGGCGCCTGAACCGCGGCTGGCTGCGCCACGACTACGCGACCGACGTGATCGCCTTCGGCGTGGAAGGCCCGACGCTGCCGGGAACGGAGCGGCTCCTGGGCGACGTGGTCGTCTCCGCGGACACGGCGCGCCGCGTGGCGGCCGAGCTCGGCCTGCCGTGGCGGGAGGAACTGGCGCGCTACCTCGTGCACGGGACGCTGCACCTCATCGGCTACGACGACAAGAAGCCCGCCGATCACCGGCGGATGCACCGGAGGCAGGAGGCGATTCTGAAGAAAGCCTGGAAGGGGACGCGCGCGTGAACGAGCGCTCTTTCCTCGAAAGCCTGAACGAGGCCGTCGAGGGCTTCCTGTACGTGGTGAAGAGCGAGCGCAACATGCGCATCCACTTTCTCATCGCGTTCTTCGTGCTTCTGACCGCGGTTTTTCTCGGCGTCGGCCGGATCGAGTGGATGATGCTCTGCGGCGCCGCGTCGCTCGTCCTCGTCGCCGAGATGGTCAACACCGCGATCGAGGAGACGGTGGACCTCCTGAAAAAGGAGTTCGACCCGGCCGCGCGGATCATCAAGCACGTGTCGGCGGGCGCGGTGCTCGTCGCGGTGGTCAACTCCATCGTCGTCGGTTTTTTCATTTTTTCGCGCTACTGGAACGACCCGTTCGCGGCGTTCGTCAGCCGCGTGCGCTACGCGCCCGAGCACGTGCTGTTCGTCTCGGTGGCCGTGTCCGTGTTCCTCGTGATCGCCGGCAAGGCGTTCGCCCGGCGCGGGACCCCGCTGCGCGGAGGGCCGATCAGCGGGCACACGGCCGTGGCCTTCGCGTTCTGGACGGCCGTCGCGGTCACGCACACGAGCTATCCGGTGATCGGCGGGACGTTCCTCCTGGCGCTCTTCGTCGCGTACATGCGCGTGCGGTCGGGAATCCATTCGTGGGTCGAGGTCGTCGCCGGCGCGGCGCTCGGCGTCTCGGTGACGGCGCTGTTTTTCAAATTGTTCGGCTAGTCAAAGGAGATCATGAGCAAATTCCGCACGCATTTCATCTCGGGCATCCTCGTCCTGGCGCCCCTCTTCCTGACGCTCGTGGTCCTCAACTACGTGATGCGGCTGGCCGACGCGTTCGTGGTGAACCCGCTCTTCCACCTCCTGCCGCTCAAGGGGCTCGAGGCGACCACGCAGGTGCTCCTGGCCAAGGTCGTGATCGCGGTGTCGGTGATCGGGTTCGTCACGCTGATCGGGATCGCGGCCGAGCGCCTTTTTTTCCGCCAGTTCCTGGACGTCGGCGAGGGCGTGCTGCGGATGATCCCGTTCGTGAACAAGCTTTACGGGTCGCTGCGGGAGATCGCGCAGGCTTTCTTCGGCGACAAGAAGGGCGTGTTCAAGGAGGTCATCTATCTCGAATATCCCCGCGACGGCGTTTACTCGCTCGGTTTCGTGACGCAGGACCGCCGCTGGGACGCCGACGACCGCGTCGGCAAGGACCTCGTGACGGTCTTCGTCCCGTCGCCGCCGAACCCCGCGACCGGCTATTTCGTTTTCGTCCCGCGTGAAAAGATCATCCGCTCCGGAATCACGGTCGAGGACGGCCTGCGCCTGGTGATCTCCGCCGGCGCCGCGGTCCCGCCGCGCACGCTGCCGGATTCCAAGCTCCGCCAGGCCGGACAGCCTTGAGCGCCACCAAGACGCTCGCGTTCATCCTCGGCGCGCGGGATTACCGCGACACGAGCATCCTCGGTGACTTCTACACCCGCGAGCACGGCAAGATCCGCGGGATCGTGCGCGGCATCCGCGACGCGCGCGGCCGCTTCGGCAGCACGCTCGAGCCCTTTTCCCTGAACGAGATCCTCTTTTACAAGCGCCGCCGCGGCGGCGACCTGCACCAGGTGACGCAGGTCGAGCTGATGGACCTGTTTCCCGCCGTGCGGGAGGACCTGGAGCGGCTCGCCTACGCGAGCTATTTCACCGAGCTCCTGAACGAGCTCGTCGAGGTCGAGGAGCCGAGCCCGGAGATCTTCGACCTTTTTTCGGACTCGCTCGCGTTCCTGGCCAGCGGCGCCTCGCCCAAGCGCGTGGCGCGCGTCTTCGAGGTGAAATTTTTCGAGAGCCTGGGCCTGATGCCCGAGGTGCGATCGTGCGTCGTCTGCAACGCCGAGCTTCCGGAGCCCGCCTATTTCAACGTGGCGCTCGGCGGCATCCGCTGCAAGAGCTGCAGCACCGCGCGCCTGGCGTCGCCGGCCGGGCAGGAGCACGAGCAGACCGGGCTCGTCGGCATCCCGGTCTCGCGCGGCACGCTCAACTTCCTCGACCACGTCCGCCGCGCGGACGTGAAGGACCTCTACAAGGTGAAGGTCTCGCAGGAGGTGGGGGAGGAGCTCGAGAAGACGCTCCGGCGCTTCGTGGACTTCCATTTGAACGCGAAGCTGAAAAGTATGGTTTTTTTGGAGAAAATGGGGTACTAATAATGGCCGCCATGACCACGTTTCAGGATCTCTTAGCCGGTCTTTCATCCTATTGGGCCAAAAAGGGTTGCACCATCCTCCAGCCCTACGACCTCGAGGTCGGCGCCGGCACGTTCCATCCGGCGACGTTTTTCGGCTCGCTCGGGCCCGACAAGTGGAACGTCGCCTACGTCCAGCCGACGCGCCGCCCGACGGACGGCCGCTACGGCGAAAACCCGCTGCGCACCCAGCACTACTACCAGTACCAGGTCATCCTCAAGCCCTCGCCGGAAAACGCGCAGGACCTCTACCTCGACAGCCTGCGTTCGGTGGGGCTCAAGATCGAGGACCACGACATCCGTTTCGTCCAGGACGACTGGGAGTCTCCGACGCTGGGCGCGTCGGGCCTGGGCTGGGAAGTGTGGCTCGACTCGCTCGAGGTCACGCAGTTCACCTATTTCCAGCAGATGGCCGGCTACACGCTGAACCCGATTTCCTGCGAGATCACCTACGGCCTCGAGCGTATCTGCATGTTCCTGCAGGGCAAGCACGACCTCTTCAAGCTCAAGTGGTCCGATGATCTCGACTACGGCGACCTGCGCCTGGAATTCGAAAAGCAGTATTGCCGCTACAACTTCGAGGCGAGCGACACGGCGATGCTGCACAAGCTCTTCGAGACCTACGAAGCCGAGGCGAAGCGCCTCCTGGGCCCCGAGCCCGAGAAAAACCCCGACGCGCTCGTCTACCCGGCGTACGAATTCACGCTGAAGACCTCGCACGTCTTCAACATGCTCGACGCGCGGGGCGCGGTCAGCGTCAACGAGCGCCCGACCTACATCGCGCGCGTGCGCAACCTCGCCAAGAAATGCGCGCAGGCCTGGCAGATCAAGAAGGAAGGCTCCCCGGCGGCCGCGGCCCCGGCCGCGCAGTCCCGTGAAGGGATCGACGATGCCAAAGCCCGGTAAGCCTTCCGCTTCGGCGGATCTTCTTTTCGAGATCGGCTGCGAAGAGCTCCCCGCGACCAATCTCGCCGACATCTTCGAATCCGCCCAGGGCGGCGTCACGTCGCTCGAGGAAAAGCTCCGCAAGGTTCTCGAAGAGCGGCGGCTCTCGTTCGCCGAGTGCCGCGTGTGGGCGACGCCCCGCCGCCTGGTTTTCTGGGTGAAGGAACTCGCGCCGGCCCAGGCCGCGAAGGACGTCATGACGAAGCTCCTCCCGAAGACCGAAAGCTTCGGCGCGGACGGCAAGCCCACGGAAAAGCTGCTGGCGATCCTCGGACACCGTCACGCGACGGTCGCCGACACGGTGATCGGCGACGCGGGCGGCAAGGAATACGTTTTCATCAAAAAAGCCGAAGCCGTGAAAAAGTCCGGCGAGATCCTGCCGGAGGCGCTCGAAGCCCTCGTGCGGTCCCTCGGGTTCCCCAAGAACATGAAGTGGGACGACTCGGGCCTGTATTTCCCCCGGCCGATCCGC
Source organism: Candidatus Eiseniibacteriota bacterium (assembly GCA_035496715.1). GTDB lineage: Bacteria > Omnitrophota > Gorgyraeia > 2-02-FULL-51-18 > 2-02-FULL-51-18 > DATJEK01. The sequence goes on from DATJEK010000040.1 coordinate 22,401, forward strand.
AATTATCTCTGCCTGCACGGCGCGAAGGTCCTGCGCTTCAAGATCGGCCGCACGGCCGTTTCCGACACGACGTCTTTTTTCTCGAAAGGGAAGAGGCGCGCCGTGAAGGTCGCCGGGATCCCCGCGTATTTCGCTCTGCTCAAAAAAAACGGCGTGATCCTCGACCCCGCGGCGCGGAAGGCCGCGATCCAGAAATCGCTCGGCGATCTGGCGTCCTCGCTGGGAGTGAGGCTCTACGAAGATCCGTTTCTCCTGAACGAAGTGACGTTCCTGGTCGAAAATCCGCACGCGCTGGCCGCTCCGTTCGGCGAAGAGTTCCTCAAGCTTCCGCTGGAAGTCCTGACCGTGAGCATGGCGCGCAAGCAGCGGCTTTTCGGCGTGCTGGGCAAGAGCGGCGGCGTCCAGAGCCGCTTCCTGGCCGTCCTCGACGGCCCGGCCTCGCCGGCCCAGAGGAAGCTGATCTCGACCAACATGGAAAACATCCTTCACGCGAAGCTCCAGGACAGCCTCTTCTTCTACCGGGAGGACGTGAAGACGAAGCTCGAGAAGAAAAGGGAAGAGCTGAAGAACCTCGTCTTTTTGAAGGGCGCCGGCTCGATGCTCGAGAAGTCCGACCGCCTCGCGAAGCTCGCGGAAGCGGCGGGCGCGGATTCGGGCCTGCCCGAGAAATTCCGCGAGGCGCTCCGCCGCGCGGCCCATCTCTCCAAGGCCGACCTCCTGACGCAGATGGTCGGCGAGTTCCCCGAGCTGCAGGGCGTGATGGGAAAATACTACGCGCTGGAAAACGGCGAGAACGAGGCCGTGGCCGAGGCGATCGGCGAGCAGTACCTGCCTCGCACCGTCTCCGACCAGCTCCCGAAGACCTCCGCGGGAGCGCTGCTGTCCCTGCTCGACAAGTGCGACCTCGTGACCGCCTGCTTCGGCCTCGGCATGGAGCCTTCCTCGAGCGCCGATCCCTACGGCCTGCGCCGCAGCGCGACCGCGGCGCTCAAGATCCTCGTGGACAAGAAGCTGCCGCTCTCCCTGAAAGAGCTCCTCGCGGGCTGCCGACGGGAGCTGGGCGGCTACGTCGCCAGGGACAAGGCGGACGCGCTCCCCGGCAAGCTCGACCATTTTTTCCGCGACCGCTTCAAGGCGCTGGCCGCCGACCGCGGCTTTGCCGAGGACCTCGTCGAGGCGGTGACGGCCTCCGGCTTCGAGCGGCCGTACGAGTGCTGGCAGAGGCTCGAGGCGCTCGCCGCGTTCTCGGGCAAGGAGGATTTCCGCAAGGCCGCGAAGATCGTCGAGCGCACGGTCAACATCCTCAGGGGCAACAAGCAGGACCTGCCTTCGGGCATCGATCCGGCCCTTTTCGCCGAAGACCTCGAGCGGGCCGTCTGGTCGCATTACGAGGCGTCGCACGAAAAGGTCCGCCAGGCGGTGCGCGCGCGGGATTTCCGTCTCGCGACAAGCTTGTACGCCGAGGCGTTTTTTGATATCTTAGAACAATTCTTCGAGAAGGTTTTCGTGAATGCGGAAGACCTGAACGTCCGCAAAAACAGGCTGGCGCTCCTGCGATCGGTGCGGGACCTTTATACCGCCGAGGTCGCCGACCTCTCCAAGATTCGATCCGCCGTCAAACCAACTGAGAAAGGCTAGGGACAAGGAATGGCTCTCATGACCGAAAAATCGCAGTCCGTCAAAAAGTACGTCTACTTCTTCGGCAACGGCAAGGCCGAGGGCACCCGCGACCAGCGCAGCCTCCTCGGCGGCAAGGGCGCCAACCTCGCCGAGATGACCAATCTCGGGATCCCGGTGCCTCCCGGCTTCACGATCTCGACCGTGGCCTGCAAGGAGTTCTACGCCAACGGGGAGAAGTGGCCCGACGGGCTGGCCGACCAGATCGCCGAGAACCTTTCGAAGCTCGAGCAGGCGACCGGCAAGAAGTTCGGCTCGAAGGACAACCCGCTCCTGGTGTCCGTGCGCTCCGGCGCGGCCGTCTCGCTGCCGGGCATGATGGACACGATCCTGAACCTGGGTCTGAACGACGAGACCGCGCGCGGCCTCGCCGAGAAGTCGGGCAACGAGCGTTTCGCGTACGACGCGTACCGCCGCTTCATCCAGATGTTCTCGAACGTCGTTCTCGAGCTCGACCACCACAATTTCGAGCACATCCTCAAGGCCAAGAAGGCCAAGCTCAAGGTCACGCAGGACACCGACCTCAAGGCCGCCTCGCTGAAGGAGCTCGTCAAGGAGTACAAGGACTACGTCAAGAAGACGACGAAGAAGAGCTTCCCCGAGAACCCGCACGAACAGCTGAAGCTCGCCTGCAACGCGGTGTTCGCGTCGTGGAACAACGACCGCGCGATCACCTACCGCAACCTGTCGAAGATCCCGCACGACCTCGGCACGGGCGTGAACGTCCAGACGATGGTGTTCGGCAACATGGGCGACACCTCGGGCACGGGCGTCGCGTTCACCCGCGACCCGGGCACCGGCGAGCGGAAGTTCTTCGGCGAGTTCCTGATCAACGCGCAGGGCGAGGACGTCGTCGCGGGCATCCGCACGCCGAACCCCATCAGCCAGCTCAAGGAGATCATGCCGAAGGCGTACGCGCAGCTCGAGGAGATCTACAAGCGGCTCGAGAACCATTTCCGGGACATGCAGGACATCGAGTTCACGGTCGAAGACCACCGCCTCTTCATGCTGCAGACCCGCAACGGCAAGCGGTCCGCCGCCGCCGCGGTCAAGATCGCCTGCGACATGGTCCGCGAGGGCATGCTCACGAAGGAAGAGGCGCTGATGCGCGTGGCGCCCGAGCAGCTCGACCAGCTGCTGCACCCCACCATCGACACGAAGGTCAAGGTGAAGCCGCTGGCCAAGGGCCTGCCCGCCTCGCCGGGCGCCGCCGTCGGCAAAGTCGTGTTCACGGCCGACGACGCCATCGCCTGGAAGGAGAAGGGGATCGCGACGATCCTCGTCCGCCTCGAAACTTCGCCTGAGGACGTCGGAGGCATGGCCGCCGCCGAAGGCATCCTCACCGCCACCGGCGGCATGACCAGCCACGCGGCCGTCGTCGCGCGCGGCATGGGCAAGTGCTGCATCGCCGGCTGCGGCGCGCTGCACATCGAGGAGAAGGCGTTCACCGTCAAGGACGCCTCCGGCAAGGCCGTCAAGGTCAAGCAGGGCGACTTCCTCACGCTGAACGGCTCGACCGGCGAGGTTCTCCTCGGCGAATCGAAGCTCGTGACGCCTGAGCTCGGATCGGATTTCAAGCAGTTCATGTCGTGGGCCGACCAGACCCGCCGCCTCAAGGTGCGCACCAACGCCGACACGCCCGAGGACTCCAAGGTCGCGCGCGAGTTCGGCGCCGAGGGAATCGGTCTCTGCCGCACCGAGCACATGTTCTTCGCGGAGGACCGCCTCAAGTCCGTGCGCGAGATGATCCTCGCCGCCGACCAGAAGGGCCGCGAGAAGGCGCTCGCCAAGCTCGAGCCCGCCCAGAAAGCGGACTTCAAGGGCATCTTCAAGGCGATGGCGGGTCTTCCCGTCACGATTCGCCTCCTCGACCCGCCGCTGCACGAGTTCCTCCCCAAGGGCGACAAGGAGATGAGGAAGGTCGCCAAGGACCTCAAGATCTCCGTCAAGGACCTCGAGAAAAAGGTCGTCCAGCTCCACGAGGTGAACCCGATGCTCGGGCACCGCGGCTGCCGCCTGGCCGTCACGTATCCCGAGATGTACCGCATGCAGGCCAAG
>DATJEK010000041.1:0-5887 GCA_035496715.1 Candidatus Eiseniibacteriota bacterium
CCCGATTTCACCCGTTCCTGGCGCTGGGAAGCGGTGAGTTCGGCGGAGGAGACGTTAAGCGACGACAGGGCAATGAATAAGGGCAGGAAAATTGCGATGCGTTTCAGGGGTGTCCGGGTACGCATTTTGGGGATTACTATAGCACACCCGGATTCAAGCGATAAATCAAAATTTCCTCTTGTACTCGACGGTGACGGCCTCGGCGTCGTCCGGTTCGTCGGACGCGGACAGGCCCGAATAGGCGCCCTGGGATTTCGAGGCCTGAAGGGCGACGGTGGAGACGCGGTTCACCCGGACTTCCGCGCCGACGGACTGGCGCAAGGCGCCCGTCTTCTCGGCGCGCGGACGCTCCACCGAATAGAGCGCGTCGACCGACCGAGTGATTCCCTTTTTCACCTCCAGACCCTCGACGTCCTCGTCGTAACGCAGGGTCAACTCTTTCAGGCCGATCGAATCGGCGAACTTTCCCGCGGAGCCTCCGAAGAAAAAATAATCCAGAAACTCCCTTGCGACTCCCAGCGAGACCCGGCCCTCCTTGAGCGCCTTTTCGGTGCCCTCCCATTTTTTGCCGGTCGCGAGCATGATGAGGAGCCGCTGGTCGTTCATCGGCGGGTCGGACCGGAGCTCGAGATCGGGCTTGTCGGAAGTGCCCTTCAGTCGCAGGTGGATGCGCGTGTCCTCGATGAGCGCGTTCGCCTCCAGGTCGAACTCCGGCGGGCCCCCTTCCCCGTCGAAGCGGATCCGGCTTGGCTCGAGGCGCAGGACCGTCACCCCGCGGATCCGCATCCTGCCGCCGCGGATCCTGATCTCTCCCGGCGCGATCCAACGGCCCCTTTTTTTGCGTGGCGCGATGCGGAACGTCGCCGCCGCATGCAGGATCTCGGCCGGTCCGTAACGCAGACCGACCGCGTGGAAACGGCCCGTGATCACCGGCGCGCCGGTCCGGCCGGCGACGGCCGCCTCGAGAGAGCGCAGCGTCCCGGATACCTTTTTCGCTTTGGCGCTTTTCAGATAAGCCTCCGCCAGACTTCTGACATCCAGCCGGGAGGCGAACACGCTGAAGTCCGGCGAATGTCCGCGGAGTTCGCCGAAAAAAAAGACCGGATCCGAATACGGCAGGAGGAGCCGGCCGTTGACCACTTTCTTGGTGCCGGCCGGGCTCCAGACGCGCTCGACGCCGAGCTCCTGGATCCGGACTTCGGCGCCCGCCGGCAGGCCGGCGACGCCGCGGGCCGTCACGCCGCGAAGTTGGAAAGTCCCCAGGAGGCGTCCCGTCACCCGCTCGATCTCCACTCGCGCGGGAGTCAGGCGGTGGCCGACGAACCACCGGATCACGCGCGCGGACCCTCCGGAGGTGGCGACCAGCGCCGCGAACGAGGACGCCGCGACGGCCGAAAGAAGAAATAAAGCCAGAAAAGTTTTTTTGATCATGGCTTGGATTTGTAAAAGTAAAGCCTTAGGACGTGGCCAGCTCGACGTGTTCGAACCAGTATCCGCAGGCGGCCCGCAGGAAGCCGGCGAAGGCTTCGGCGGAGGCGGGTTTTTCGATGACCGAATTGAGGCCCATCCCGTACCATCCGGGCAGGTCCGAGGCGGTGCCCGGCGCGACGAACGCGATGACCGGGATGCGTCTAAACGCCGAGTCCGCCTTGATCCCTTCCAAGACGGAGATCATCGGACCCGGGGGATCGCCGAGGTCGACGAAAAGAAGATCGGGGAGCGGGTGCCCGGCGAACGCGAACGGACCGCGGCGCCGCAGATAATCCGCGAGAGACGCGCCGGGGACCTCGACCGGCTGCAAGCCCGGGCATCCGGCCGCGAGAGCCGCGCGGATCGCTCCGGGCGGCGGCTCGACGAGGACAAGGTTCCGGGTCTTGTTCATCGGGCGCCCAGCGCCTTCGCGTCCCGCTTCAACGCGTCGAGGCTTTCCGGGTCGTTGGAATCATAATAGCCCCGGATGCGGTGCCGGCCGTCGACCAGGACGAAGCGCGTGCTGTGCATCATGGGGTCTCCCAGAGCGCCGAAATGCATTTCGGCGGAGATGCGGCTCAGCTCTTCCCGCGCGCCGGTCAAAAATTTCCAGTCGCGACCGCGCGCGCCCTGGGTCTCCGCGTAACCGGCCAGGACGTCGGGCGTGTCATGCTCCGGATCCGCCGTGAACGAAATAAACGGCACGCCCTTGACGGCCGCCGCGAGCTCCTTCGTCTGGCTGTTCATCACGAGGCACTGGCCCTGGCAGCGGGTGAAGATGAAGTCGGCGATCCAGGGCCGGCCCGCCAGGTCGCCCCGGGAAACGGGCCGCGCCGCGGAGTCCGTCAGGCGGAAATCCGGCACCTCCCCGTAGTCGGGCAACGCCGCCCCCGGGTGCGGCGTGAAAAGCCTGAGCGCCAGGAAGCACGCCGCGGCCGCCACCGTCAGGTGCAGCAGGAAATAGAATTTGCGGGGAAACGAAAGCGTTTTCAAGGGATCAGCCACTCCTTATTTTATGCCTTTCCGAATGAATCCACAACGTGAAAAGGCGCGCTTTTGCGCTTGAAAAGGGTGCCCCGTTGGATTATAATTTAACTCAAGAGGAGATACTCAGTGACCTTTCATTCCACCGTCAACGTCGTAAAGCTGGACCACGCGCCTCTCGCGCAGTGGAAGCGCTTTATTATGCCTTGCCGATATTCGGCCAAGCACGCGGAGATGGGGGGAACGGAGAAAGTCGCTTAAGTAGATCCCGGTAAGTCCCGAACCCCCCGTCCCGCAAGGACGGGGGGTTTTTTATTGGTCAAAAAAGGAGAAACGCCATGTTGAGAATCCGTGAAAACAGCGCGCCGCGTCGGGCATCGAGGGTCCGGCACCCTCTGAAGCTGACGGCGCTGCTTTACCTGAAAGAGGCTCTCTCGAGGGAGCGGTACGAAGAGTGCGCGGAAATCATCGCGCTCGCCAAGGAGTTCGGCGCGAACGCGTACGAGATCGACGACCTCCTGGAAGATCCCAGGAGAGCGCCGGGCTGACCGGCCGGGAAAGAAAAACCCCCGGAGGAGAAATTCCTCCGGGGGTTTTTTGTCTCAGGGACGGCGGTCAGAAGATGTACTTGGCCCCGCCGCCGATTTTCCAGTGATCGAGCGAATCGTCGCCGAGCGTCGAGTTCGGGAGGTCGACGCTGGTCCCGTAATAGGCGATTTCGAAGTTCAACGCCCAGTTCGGGCTCAGCAGATATTCGACGCCCACGCCCAGTTTCCACGCGAACGAGGACTCGTAGCTGTCGGCGCCGCTGTTATTAGGCTCGACCCCTTCGGTATCCGTCACGTAGCCGCCGATCACCCCGAGTCCCAGCACCCCGTAGGGCACGAAGTTCTCGTGGAAATCGGGCGAGCGCACGATCAGGTCGCCCATCAGGTGCACGATGCCCACCGTCTCGTCCGGATCCCCGTCCGCCTCTTCCCAGCCGCCCTCGAAGCCGACCGCGAAGTAGGGCGTCAGCCCGTAATCGACGTTGGCCAGAACGAAGCCCGTGTCGTCGATCTTGTCGTTCATCGAGTAGCCGCCTTGAACGCCGACCTCCAGATGACCGACCCGGTCCGGCGCCGCCTGGGCCGCCGAGGCCAAAAGGAACGAACCGGTGAGAACGAGCAGCGCGACGCGCTTTTTCACGATTTCTTTAGAATACGAACTTCAGACCGCCGCCGACCGTCCAATAGTCGACGCCGCCCGGAGCCGAAGAGCCCGGAAGATCCGTGTCGGAGCCGAACCAGGCCACTTCGAAGTTCGCCACCCAGTTCGGGTTGATGAACCAGTCGAGGCCGCCGCCGACCTTGACGCCGAAGCCGGTGTCGTCGACGTCGTTGCCGTTGTTCGTCGGCGCTCCGCCGTCTTCGTCGGTGACATATTGACCGATGACGCCCAGGCCGAGGACGAAGTAGGGCACGAGGTTGTCATGCCAGTCGGGATTTCTCAGGATGATGTCGCCGAGGATGCTCACGGATCCGACGTCTTCGGCGTCGAACGATCCGCTGCCTTCCTGCCATCCGCCTTCGATGCCGAGGGCGATGTAGGGAGTCACGCCCCAGTCCCAGGCGGCCTGGATGTAGCCGGCGTCGTCGACGCTAGAGTCGTTGAACGCGCCGCCGCCCAGGATGCCGATTTCGGGACGGCCGACACGATCGGGAGCTCCGGCGTACACATTCGACGCCGCGAACAAAAGAACAAGCGCGATAAGGATAGATATCCGTTTCATCCTTGGCTTCCCTCCTTGTTTGTCTTTAACTGGTTATCGGATTCGATAGAAATAAGGACATAACTCGTTATAAATGATCAGAATAGGGTCTTTTTAAGCAAAAGTCAACGAGAAGTTTTCGATCCGGCGAAGGGAGCGGTCAGCCGGTGCTTTTCATGCCGAAGGCGATGCCGTTGACCGTCAGGAGAAGGATCTCCTCGACCGCCGCGCGGTCGGCCTCGGCGACGGCGCCGCGCTTGATCTGGTCCAGGAAACGGACCTGCAGGTAGTTGAGCGGGTCCACGTAGGGGTTGCGCAGGCGGATCGAGTCCTTCAGCACCCGGTGAAAATCGAGGAGCTCCCCCTGCCGGGAGATGCGGAGCACTTCCTCCACGGCCCGGCCGTGCTCCTCGGCGATGCGGCGGTGGATCCTCTCGCGCAGCGCCGCGTCCTCCACGAGCGCCGCGTACTGTTCGGACGTCGACATGTCGGTCTTGGCCAGCGACGTCTGCAGGTTGTGGATGAGCGACCGGAAAAACGCCCACTCCTCGTACATCTCCTGCAGTTCGCGAAGACCCTCGGCGCCGCGCTCTTTCACGTAGGACTGGAGCGCCCAGCCGCATCCGTACCACGCGGAGATGACGTAGCGCGACTGGATCCAGCTGAACACCCAGGGGATCGCCCGCAGTTCCTCGAAACCCCGCCGCGAACCGCGCATCGCGGGGCGGGAACCGATTTTCGTCAGCTTGAGCACGCCGATCGGCGTCGCCTCGTTGTAGAAGTCGAGAAAACCCGGCGTCTCGAAAACGAGCTGGCGGTAGAACCGGAACGAAAGGTCCGACAGCACCTCCATGCGCGACTCCCAGAGCGGGATCTTTTTGCTTTTGGCGACTTCACGCTTGGAAACCAGGTTCGTCCAGACGACCGCGGAGATCAGCTGCTCGAGATTGCGCTCCGCGATCACCGCATTCGCGTACTTCTGAGCAACGACCTCCCCCTGCTCGGTCACCTTCATGCGGCCGCCCGCGGCCGCGTACGGCTGGGCGAGAATGGCCTTGTGCGATTCTCCGCCTCCCCGGTCGATCGTGCCGCCCTTGCCGTGGAAGAGCTCGAGCTTGATCTGGTGCTTTTCGGCGGTCTGCGCCAGACGCTTCTGCGCGAGGTACAGCTTCCAGTTGGCCGTCAGGTAACCGCCGTCCTTCGAGCTGTCGGAATAGCCGAGCATCACCTCCTGAACGTCGCCGCGCGAGCGCAGGTAAGACTTGTAGACCGGGGTCGAGAAAAGGCGGTCCATCACCTCGTGCGCGCGGTCGAGCGCGCCGATCGTCTCGAAAAGCGGCACGATGCCGATGCGGCTCTTGGAAACTTTTTTGCCTGCCAGCCGGATGAGGCCCGTCTCCTTGGCCAGGAGGAAAAGCGCCAGCATGTCGGCCGGCGACTCCGTCATGCTGACGATGTAGTCCTCGGCCAGCCGCGGGTCCCGGCGGTCCTGGATCTTTTTCATCATCTCGAGCTGGTCGGGCACGTCGCGCGCCTCGGGCGAAAGACGCGCGTTCGCGAGCGCGCGGCCGGACGAGAGGATCTTTTTCAGGAGGAACCCCTCTTCGAACGGTTCGTCCGGGAAAAGCTCGCTGACCGTGCGGTGCACCTTTTTCATGTGATCTCGGAAATCCATCCGTGCCA
>DATJEK010000042.1:0-9431 GCA_035496715.1 Candidatus Eiseniibacteriota bacterium
ATCTCTATGACGTGCTGCGCCGCGTCCAGCAGATCGACGACGCGCGGCTTCTGCAGGTCCTCAAGGACCGGACGCTCGTTGACCGCCTCAAGGCCTTCCGGATCCCCTCGGAGGCCGCGATCCAGGGTCTCGGCCAGAGACAGATCCTCGCCTACCGCGCGCTCCTCGAGGAGCTGGCGAAGAAGCGCGGCGAGAAATTCGAAGACGTCCTCGCGCGGCAGAACCTCGTGCTCAACGTGAACGAAGAGGTTGCCGAGTCGGTGCTGAAGGATTTCGAGGAAAACAATTTCTACGGCTTCGACCGCTCCAGGGTGACCTTCCTCATCCAGCCCATCTTCGAAGGCTTCCGTCTCGAGGAGAAGGCCGTCGTGCAGGTCCCGGAAAGCGCCGCGCTGCCGTTCGGCCACGGGTACGCGACGACCCAGCTCAAGTTCCCCGACGCGTTCACGCTGAACGAAGAGGGCCAGCCCGTCCCGCTCGCCGAGCCCGTCCTCGACCGGCTGATCGCCCAGGACCAGAAGAGCCGCTTCATCATCGCCTCGCACCGCGTGAACGACCTGACGAAGGTCGACGTGGACCAGGTCGTCGAGCTCGACCACCTGGCGCTGAGCCTGTCGCTCCTCGAAAAAGGCCACGGCATCACGGTCACGCTCGTCGGCAACCCGAACAAGCAGAAGGGCGGCAACAACGCCCGCTTCATCGGCGACGTGCGGTCGTTCCTCATCGAAACTTCCAATTCCAAGGGCTCGAAGGCGCTCGACCAGAAGCTCACCGCGGCGGCCGCGGCGGGGGCGCCGTACAACGCGTTCCGCCTCCTCTCGACGCCGCAGGCGTATAAACAGCTTCTCGACATCGGCATCCGCTACAACCTCCGTTTCAAAGAGGGACTCTTTTATCTGGAATCCGTGACCGGAGATCTCACGCAGATCCCCGAGTCCAATTCCACCTCGATCCACCAGAGGGGCGACCTGATCCACGACTTCAAGCAGCTGTCGAACCTGCCGGAGGCGCTCGAGTTCCTCGCCGCCCAGGACAAGCGCCTGGCGAAGCCGCTGCCGGCGCGCCTGGCGGCCGAGCTCGTCGCGCTCACCGAAGACCAGAAAAATTTCCTGCGCGAAAAACGCGTGATCGCCGTCGTGGCCGCGCCGTTCGCCGGCAAGGGCACGCACCTCAAGTTTCTCGAAGACCAGCTGAACGAGGGCTTCACCGCCCCCGAGGACCGTTTCGTGCGTCTCGAGATGGGGGACTACTTCCGCGGCGCGTATCTCGTGTCGACCGGCAAGCTGAAAGCCGATGCCCCGAATTTCGCCGAGTATCAGGCCGTCGCCCGGCTCATCCAGAACGATTTCCCGACCGATTTCGACCTCATGATCGCCGGCAAGCTCGTCTCGAACGCCGCGGCCGAGGCTGTCGTGAATTTCGTGCTTTCGTTCCCGCGCTATGCCGCGGCCAAGGGCATCCTGCTCGACGGATATCCCCGCGCCAACGAGCAGCTCGACGCCGTCGAAGAGGGGCGCCTGCGACTGGGCGCCGACGTTTTGAAGATCGGTCTCTACCTCGTGTTCGAGCTGCCCAAGGCGACGCTCCTGCGCCGCGCCGAAGTGGCCGCCGGTCGCGAAGGCCGCGTGGACGGCGGCAAGACGGCGGTCCGCCTCGAGACGTTCGAACAGGTCACGCAGCCCGTCATCGACCGCCTGAAGTCGGAGTCGAAGGACGTCATCGTCGTGAACACGGACGACAAGCCCGGTACGCTGGAAGAGAGCATCGCGGCGGTCCGCCGGGAAGAGCTCATCCCCGCCATCGAGGCCAAGCGCGCCGCCGCGGCGGAAAACAAGGGCGCCCGCCTGGCGTCTCCGTCGCTCTCGGATGAAAAACTCCGCGAGATCGGGCTCAAGATCGCGCTCCATCTCGCCGAGATCGCGCCCTCGTCCAAGACGGGCTCCTCGCCGGTTCTCGTGCCGCTTCTCTTCGCGGCTCCCGGCGTCGCGCTGTCGGCCCCCTCCGGCGTGACGCTCGCGGTGTTCACCCTTTCGCCGACGCCCGCGGGAGTCCGCATCGACGCCAAACAGGTCCCCGTGGCGGAGACGACGTCCGCCGCGCAGGCCGTCCTCCTCGAGCAGAAAGTGTTCACGCAGGTCGCCGACCGCCCCGAGCTCGAGCGCAGCCGCGTCGAAGCGCGCGCCGCGGCGCTGACGAAACTGTCCGCCCAGGCCGTCACGCCGCCGGTTTCCGTCGAGCCGGCCGGATTCAACGCCCAGGCCGTCCTCTCCGAGCTCGTCCGCGGCGCGAACGAGGCGCTCGCGCGCGGCCTGCTCTTCTGGCAGAAAGGCCAGGGCGCCAACCTCTGGAATTCGCTCTACCGGAATTTCGACCAGGCCATCGCCGGCACGGCCCCGGGCTCAATCATCCCGATCGCGTTTCCTCTTGAAGCCTTCTTTGACGCGAAGTCGGGCCGGATCATCTCGGTCGATTTCTCGGAAATGGTCGGCATGCTGAACGCGATGGGCCGCACGCGCCGCGTCCGGTTCGCCCTGGCGCTCACCTACCGCGGCGAAGCGCTGAACCCGCAGTCGGCCGCGCTCGTCCAGCGGGCCGTCGAGCGCCTGCAGCGCGATCCCCGCGACCCCGTGGAAGTCACGGTGCTTCGTCTGCGCGACTCCCAGAGCGTCCTGGCGGCCGTCGTCGACCTGGCGCGCACGCGGAACAACGACCAAGTTTCCACGCTCGGCCCCGTGATCATCGGCGCCAACGTCAAGGACGTGAAGAATCCGGGCTCCATTTTCGAGGAGCTGCTCCTGCAGTCCCTGCGTTCCCAGGGCTTCAACTCCAAGGTCGGAGTCTTCGGCGTGGCCGTCTCCGACGACCCCGACTACGTCGTGCCGGCGGCCAGCCTCTTCGCGGCGGGCATCAAGGCGATCTCGCCCGACATGCCGATCCCGTCCGCGTTCGTCGTTTTCTTCAAGGAACAGGACATCCCCGGCCTCGGCCGCATCCTGATCGTCCAGGCGATCCGGATCGACCAGGAACTCCGCACGCTTCTCCTCTCGATTCAGGCCACCCAGAGCGCCGCCTAAAGCCTTTCCGTTTTACCCCCGTTTTGTTATAATTGCTTTCCTTCTCTGGGGGCATTTTGATCACTCGATACACCCTGCCCGAAATGGGCGGTATTTGGACCGAGGAAAACCGTTTCAAGGTCATGCTGGACGTGGAGATAGCCGCCTGCCAGGCCATGGCCTCGCTCGGTCATATCCCCAAGGCCGCCGCGTCCAAAATCCGCCGTAAAGCCTCCTTTAAAGTATCGGAAATCCATAAGTTTGAACTAGTTACAAAGCATGACGTAACCGCCTTTTTGAAGAGCGTCGGGCTGTCGGTTGGACCCGAGGCCCGGTTTATCCACAAGGGGCTCACCTCCAGCGACGTCCTGGACACGGCGCTCAGCCTCCAGATCTGCCGGTCCCTGGACCTGCTCCTGACCTCCACGGACACGCTGATCGGCCTCCTCAGGAAGCGCGCGCTCGAGCACCGCGGGACGCCGATGATGGGCCGCTCGCACGGCGTCCACGCCGAACCGGTCACGCTGGGGCTCAAATTCCTCCTTTTTTACGACGAGTTCCGCCGCGCGCGCCTGCGCCTGGTCCACGCGCGGGAAGGCATCGCCTACGGCAAGATCTCCGGCGCCGTCGGCACCTACGCCAACATCGATCCCCGCGTCGAAAAGAAGACGCTCGCCCTCCTGGGCCTTTCGGTGGCGCCGGTCTCGACGCAGATCCTCCAGCGCGACCGGCACGCGGAAGTGCTGACCGCCGTCGCGGTCCTCGGCGGCTCGCTCGAGAAGCTCGCCACCGAGATCCGCCATCTGCAGAAAACCGAGACGCTGGAGCTGGAAGAGCCTTTTTCCGAGGGGCAGACCGGCTCGAGCGCCATGCCGCACAAGCGCAATCCCGTCAACTGCGAGCGCATCGCGGGCCTCGCCCGCATCCTGCGGGGCAACGCGCACGCCGCGCTCGAGAATATCGCGCTCTGGCACGAGAGGGACATCACGCACTCGTCGGTGGAGCGCGTGATCCTTCCGGATTCCTTCATCCTGGCGCATTTCATGCTCTCGGAGATGAACGCCGTCGTGAAGGGCCTGCGCGTGTATCCCGAGAACATGCTCGCGAACATCGCCAAGACCCGCGGGCTCATCTTCTCCCAGCGGGTGCTCCTGGCGCTGATCGACAAGGGCCTCTCGCGCGAGGCCGCCTACAAGATCGTCCAAAAAAACGCGATGCGCGTCTGGAACGACCGGAACTGCCGCCTCCAGGATCTCCTCGAAAAGGAGCCGGAGGTCGCGGGCCGCTTCCGTCCGGGCGAGCTCGCGTCGCTCTTCAACCTGGATTACCACTTGAAGCACGTCGGCACGATCTTCCGCCGCGTGCTCGGAGGAAAAAAATGAAGGCCAAGGTCTACGTGACGCTCAAAAAATCCGTGCTCGACCCGCAGGGCAAGGCCGTGCAGCAGGCGCTGTCCTCGATCGGGTTCGGCTCGGTGAAGGACGTTCGCATGGGCAAGTACATCGAGCTCGACCTGGGCTCGACGACCGCGCCGGAGGCCGAGAAGGAGCTCAAGGCGATGTGCGAGAAGCTCCTGGCGAACACCGTCATCGAAGAGTACCGTTTCGAACTGAACTAGGGGGTCTTTTCAGCGATATGAAATTCGGCGTCGTCGTCTTCCCGGGTTCCAACTGCGATTATGACTGCTACCACGTGCTGAAGCACGTGCTCGGCAGGGACACGGACTTCGTCTGGCACAAGGACTCGGACGTCTCGAAATACGACTGCCTCGTCCTGCCGGGCGGGTTCAGCTACGGCGACTACCTCCGAACGGGAGCCATCGCGCGCTTCTCGCCGGTGATGGACGCCGTGCGCCGCCACGCCGAGGCGGGGAAGCTCGTGATCGGGATCTGCAACGGGTTCCAGATCCTCCTCGAGTCGGGTCTCCTCCCGGGAGCCATGCTGCGCAACAAGTCGCTCAAGTTCATCTGCAAATATGTCACGCTCCGCGTCGAGGAAACCGACACGCCGTTCACGCGCCGCATCGCGAAGGGGGCGCTCCTCAGGATCCCGATCGCGCACGGCGAGGGCAACTACTACGCAGAGGACGCGGTGATGGAATCGATGCACAAGAACCGCCAGATCGTCCTGCGCTACGCCGACGCGGACGGCTGGATCACGGACGAGGCCAATCCGAACGGCTCGCGCGGCAACATCGCCGGCATCTGCAACGAAAAAAGGAACGTTTTCGGGCTCATGCCGCATCCGGAGCGCTCTTCCGAAGCGGAGCTCGGCTCCTCCGACGGCGTGAAGATCTTCCGGTCCATTCTCGACGTCGCGGAGGCGAACTAAATGATGGCCACCAGCGAAATCACCCCCGAGATCCTCCAGCGCCACGGCGTCACGCCCTCGGAATACGAGGAGATCAAGCGCATCCTCGGCCGCGAACCAAACCTCACCGAGCTGGGCATCTTCAGCGTCATGTGGAGCGAGCACTGCTCGTACAAAAATTCGAAGAACGTCCTCAAGCTTCTGCCGAAGGACGGCAAGCGCATGCTCGTGAAGGCCGGCGAGGAGAACGCGGGCGTCGTCGACATCGGCGACGGCTGGGTCATCGCGTTCAAGATCGAGTCTCACAACCATCCGTCCGCGATCGAGCCGTTTCAGGGCGCCGCCACCGGCGTCGGCGGCATCCTGCGCGACATCTTCACGATGGGCGCCCGGCCGATCCTCTGCATGAACTCGCTCCGTTTCGGCAAGATCGAGGAGTCCGGCGTGAAGCGCCTGGTCTCGGGCGTCACGGCCGGCATCGCGCACTACGGAAACTGCATGGGCGTGCCGACGATCGGCGGCGAAGTATATTTCGACGAGAGCTATGAGGGGAACCCGCTCGTGAACGCGTTCGCGCTGGGCCTCGCCCGCAAGGAAGAGATCGTGAAGGCCCGCGCCGAGGGCACCGGGAACCCGGTGTTCTATCTCGGCGCCGCCACCGGCCGCGACGGGATGGGCGGCGCCTCGTTCGCGTCCAAGGACCTTTCGGAAGACTCGCAGAAGGACCGTCCGGCCGTCCAGGTGGGCGACCCGTTCCTCCAGAAGCTCCTCCTGGAGGCGGTGCTCGAGCTCCTCAAGACCGGCTGCGTCGTCGGGATCCAGGACATGGGCGCCGCGGGCCTGACCTGCTCGACCTGTGAAACCGCTTCGCGCGGCTCCACCGGCATCGAGATCGACGTCAAGAAAGTGCCCCAGCGGGAGACCGGCATGGTGCCGTACGAAATCATGCTCTCCGAATCCCAGGAACGGATGCTCGTCATCCTGAAAAAGGGCCGGGAAGCCGAGGCCAAACGGATCTTCGAGAAGTGGGACCTGCACGCGGAGGAGATCGGTTTCGTCACCGACGACAACCTGATGCGCGTGAAGGAAAACGGCCGGACCGTCGCCGAGATCCCGGCCAAGCGCCTGGCCGACGACGCGCCCGTCTACACGCGCGAAGAACGCGAACCCGCGTACTTCAAAAAGCTCCAGGCCTACGACCCCAAATCGGCCGGTCCCGCGGGCGACCTGAACGCGGCGCTCCTCAAGCTCCTCGACTCGCCGACGATCGCCTCGAAAGAGTGGGTCTACGAGCAGTACGACCACATGGTCCGCACCAACACGACCGTCCTGCCGGGCTCCGACGCCTCGGTGATCCGGGTGAAGGGCACGAAAAAATCCATCGCGATCTCGGTCGACTGCAACTCGACCTACTGCTACCTGGACCCCTACGAGGGCGGCAAGATCGCCGTCGCCGAGTCCGCGCGCAACGTCGCCTGCTCGGGCGCCGCGCCGCTGTCGGTCACGAACTGCCTGAACTTCGGCAATCCGCACAATCCCGAGATTTTCTGGCAGCTCAAAAGATGCATCGAGGGCATGCGCGACGCGTGCCTGGCGTTCGACACCCCCGTCTCCGGCGGCAACGTCTCTCTCTACAACCAGAATCCGCGTGGCGCCATCGACCCCACGCCGACGATCGGCATGGTCGGCCTGATCGAGGGCCGCGCCCCGGTCACGTCCCATTTCAAGAAGGCGGGAGACGTGATCTTCCTCCTCGGCGAAAACCGCGACGAGCTCGGCGGGTCGGAGTACCTGAAGACCCTGTTCGGCGTGAAAGCCGGCCGCGTGCCGCGCCTGGACCTGGCGGCCGCCAAGACCCTCGTCGACCTGCTTCTGGCGCTCGCCTCCAAGGGCCTCCTCGCCTCGGCGCACGACTGCGCCGAAGGGGGGCTCGCCGTCGCGCTCGCGGAATCCTGCATCTCGGAGCGCGGGCGGGAGATCGGCGCCCAGGTGAGCCTGACGGCGGGCCGGCTTTCGCCGGAGGCGCTTCTTTTCGGGGAGTCGCAGTCGCGCGTCGTCGTTTCGACGGACCCGAAACATACCCAAGCCGCCCGCGAAGTGATAGAATCATTCCGGTATCCTTATCAAGAAATCGGCACCGTCGGCGGGTCCCAGCTTTCCGTCGACGGCCTCCTCCGAATTCCGAACAAGGTCCTCACTCACACCTGGCGGGACTCGATCCGCCGCCGCATGGAGGCTCGCTAAACGATGCCGGGAAAAAGACTTGTCTCATCGCTCGAAGCGGTCGCCCGCGCCACCTCCGCTCCCGAAGTTTCGAAAACCGCCTCGGCGCTCGACTCGGCGATCGCCGAAGTCCGCGCCGCCCGTCCTTCCGCCCCGGCGGAAGCGTCGGAGCCCCTGTCCCGGCTCGAGACCGAGCTGGCGATCTGGAAGGCGAAGCTTCCGGTCATTTTCAAGGAGCCGGTCGGCCGGCAGGGCATGGCCAAGCACGCGCGGCACTGGATCGAAGAACTGGAAAAGCTCAAATGGACAAACTGAAGGACAAGTGCGGCGTTTTCGGCGTCTTCGGCCATAAAGAAGCCGTCTACCTGACGTACCTGGGCATCTACGCGCTCCAGCACCGCGGCGAGGAGTCGGCCGGCATCGTCGCGACCGACGGCCGGCGCATGAGCTCGCA
Source organism: Candidatus Eiseniibacteriota bacterium (assembly GCA_035496715.1). GTDB lineage: Bacteria > Omnitrophota > Gorgyraeia > 2-02-FULL-51-18 > 2-02-FULL-51-18 > DATJEK01. Next base: position 8,041 of record DATJEK010000042.1, read on the forward strand.
CCGCGGCATGGGCCACGTGCAGGACGTCTTCGACGGCAACATGCTCGACAAGCTCGTCGGCGACCGCGCGATCGGCCACGTCCGCTACTCGACGACCGGCTCGTCGAACCTCAAGAACGCCCAGCCGATCCTCGTCGACTACTCGCGCGGAGAGATCGCGATCGCGCACAACGGCAATCTGGTCAACGCCGACATCCTGCGTTCCGAGCTCGAGGCGTACGGGTCGATCTTCCAGACCACCACCGACAGCGAGATCATCATCCATCTCATGGCCAAGCCGTCGAACCGCAACATCGAAGAGGGCGTGGTCGACGCGCTCTCCCGCGTGCGCGGCGCCTACTCGCTCGTTTTTCTCACGAACAACACGCTGATCGCCGCGCGCGACCCCCAGGGGTTCCGCCCGCTGTGGCTCGGCAAGCTGGGCGGCGCGTGGGTCGTCTCCTCCGAGACCTGTGCGTTCGACATCATGGACGCCCAGCCGGTCCGCGAGATCGAGCCGGGCGAGGTGGTCTTCATCACCGACAAGGGCATCCGCAGCGGCAAGATCGTCAACGACGACCTGTTCTCCAAGGGCGATCAGCGCGCGCACTGCATCTTCGAGCACGTCTATTTCGCGCGCCCCGACTCCAAGATCTTCGGCGACAGCGTGCATCTGGTGCGGGAGCGCTTCGGCAGGCAGCTGGCGATCGAGCAGCCGGCCGAGGCCGACATCGTGATCCCGGTCCCGGACTCCGGCAACTCCGCCGCTCTGGGTTTTTCCCAGCAGTCGGGCATCCCGCTCGAGGCCGGTATCATCCGCAATCATTACGTCGGCCGCACGTTCATCCAGCCGACGCAGGGGATCCGCGACTTCAAGGTGAGGGTCAAGTTCAACCTCGTGAAAGAGGTGCTCAAGGGCAAGCGCGTGGTCGTGGTCGACGACTCGATCGTGCGCGGCACGACCTCGAAGATGCGCGTCAAGAGCCTCCGCCAGGCCGGCGCCAAGGAAGTGCACCTGCGGATCAGCTGCCCGCCGCACAAATACGCGTGCGCCTACGGCATCGATTTCCCGACGCGCGAGGAGCTCATCGCCAACCGTTACACGAAGGAAGAGATGCTGAAGTACTTCGACTGCGATTCGCTCGGCTATCTTTCGCTCGAGGGCATGCTTTCGTGCGTGAGCTTCCCGAAGGAAAACTACTGCACGGCCTGTTGGAGCGGCGCCTACCCCGTCCCGTTCGAGGGCCTCGACAAATACTGCAACGAAAAAACCGAAAACGCCAAGCTCGGCAGCGGCGAAAAAATCACCCATGCCAACAAAACTTAAGGGATTCACCTACAAGAAAAGCGGCGTCGACGTCGACAAGGCCAACAGCTTCGTCGAGGCCATCAAGCCCCTGGCGAAGATGACG
>DATJEK010000043.1:0-11436 GCA_035496715.1 Candidatus Eiseniibacteriota bacterium
CGAGCCGCCGAACGATTTCGCCTACTGGGTGACGCACGTGCTCCAGGAGGACCGCATGGGCGAGCGGCTGGCCTCGATCGACACCGTCCGTTTCAACTCGCTGGCCGCGCTGCGCGAGGCGATGCTGGCCGCGCTCGAGGAATTCCTGTCGACGTCCCCGCCCTTGAGAGAATGCCCGCCCGGGGAGGAGTTTTATTTCATGCGCTCGATCCTCTTCGACCTGCCGACCGAGCACACCGCGTGGGACCTGGAAAGCTTCCGCGACTGCTTGAAGAAGGTGTCGATCAATTCCCTCTATTACCACGTGTTCACGGGGCGCCTGCGCCTGCCGCTGGGGGAAAACGATTTTTCGGACTGGCTGGTGAAGGCCCTCGGCGAGGACCGGCTGGCCCGCCAGATCGACAAGCTCGACCCTTACACGCACACGATGGAAGGGCTGAGGAAAAAAATCATCCAGCTGGTCGAACGCAGAATCCAGGAGGAATCCCATGTCCCCGCATAAAGCGACGCTCGCCGATTACGAGCCCATTGTCGGTTCCCAGACGATCGAGGAGCTTCGGCTTCTGGCCAAGCGGCTCGAGGGAAAGCGCATTCTCAACATCAACTCGACGGCCGTCGGCGGCGGCGTGGCCGAAATCCTCAACCGCATGGTGCCGCTGTGGCAGGAACTCGGCGTGGACGCGCGCTGGGAGGTCGTGAAGGGGGGCGAGGCGTTTTACGCAGTGACCAAGAAGATGCACAACGCGCTGCACGGCACGCCTCAGAACTTCGAGCTGAAGGACTACGACACGTTCCTCGAGGTGCAGGAGGAGAACCTCGCGCAGATGCCGCTCGACGAGGACATCGTGTTTATCCACGACCCCCAGCCGATCGGCCTGGTGAAGCGCAAGAAAGAAAAGAACAACAAGTGGATCTGGCGCTGCCACGTGGACGTCTCGAACCCGGACCCCGGCGTGTGGGCGTTCCTCAAGGGCTTCATCGACTCCTACGACCGCTCGGTGTTTTCGGCGCCGAGCTTCTCGCAGAAGCTCTCGATCCCGCAGGCGCTGATCTGCCCGTCGATCGATCCCCTGGCGGACAAGAACCGCGACATGCCGCAGGAAGAGGTCGACGCGATCATGAAGCGGCTCGAGATCCCGACCGACAAGCCGCTCGTGACGCAGGTGTCGCGCTTCGACCGGCTGAAGGATCCGCTGGGCGTCGTGCGCGCCTTCCAGAAGATCCAGGATTACGTGGACGCGCGGCTCCTCCTGGTCGGAGGCACGGCGACCGACGATCCCGAAGGCGCCGAGGTGCTTGCCGAGGTGAAGGAGGCCGTGGGCGAGAACCCCGACATCATCGTCCTCCTCCTTCCGCCGACGAGCCACATCGAGATCAACGCGATCCAGCGCGCTTCGACGATCATCCTGCAGAAATCGCTGAAGGAGGGTTTCGGGCTCACGATCACGGAGGCGCTCTGGAAGGGGAAGCCGGTCATCGCGGGCGCGGTGGGCGGCATCCCGCTCCAGATCACGCACAAGTATTCGGGGATCTTGACCCACTCGATCGACGGGACCGCGTACTGGATGAAGCAGCTCCTGCACGAGCCGGCTTTCGCCCGCAAGCTCGGGGAAAACGGCCGCGAGCACGTGAAGCAGAACTTCCTGCTCACGCGCCATCTGCGCGACTACATGCTCTTGTTTTTGTCTCTATTTTACGACGGGGAGCTGATCAGCCTTTGAAGGCCATCTCGGCCAGGCGCACGAACGGGCCCTGGAAGATGCCGAGCGCGAGGATTCCCGCGATCGCGAGGTACTGGATGACCTTCTGGTCGACCGAGACCGCGAGCGGACGCTCGTCGGCGGGCCGGTCGACATACATGACCTTGACGATCTTGAGGTAGTAGTACAGCGACGTGATGACGTTCAGCACGCCGATGACGACGAGCCACAGAAGCCCCGCCTTCACACCCGCCCAGAGAAGATAGAATTTGGCGAAGAACCCCGCCAGCGGCGGCACGCCCGCCAGCGACAGGAGCGACAGCATCATCGCCGCCGCCAGGAGAGGGGACCGCTTCGACAGACCCGCCAGCTCCGAAATCGAGTCGGTCTTCATCTGCCGCGAGAGCGCCACGAGCACGAGGAACGCGCCGCCGGTGCTGAAGAGATAGCTCAGGAGATAGAAGAGCAGGGCCTCGCCGCCGTGCGAACGGAAGGCCGCCAGGCCGATCAGCATGTATCCCGAGTGGCCGATGCTCGAATAGCCGAGGAGGCGCTTCACGTTCGTCTGCGGGATCGCGCCGAGATTCCCGTAGAGGATCGTCAGCGCCGATAGCGCGGCCAAAAGGGCCAGCGCCTGGGCTTCCGCGGGGTGGAACGCCGTCAGGAGAAGCCGCACGAGCGCCGCGAAGCCGGCCGTCTTCGAGCCGATCGAGAGGAACGCCGTGACCGGCGTGGGCGAGCCTTCGTAGATGTCGGGCGCCCACAGATGAAACGGCACCGCCGCGATCTTGAAACCGAGCGAGGCGATGATGAGCACCATGCCGAAGAGGAAGGCCGGGGGCACCGGGCCCGCGCCCAGCGCCGCGGCGACCGCCGCGTAGGAGGTGCCGCCGGTGACGCCGTAGACGAAGCTCAGTCCGTAGAGGAACACGGCCGTCGAGAGGGCTCCCAGGATGAGGTACTTCACGCCGGCCTCGATCGAGGCCTCGTTGTCGCGCAGATACGCCGTCATGATGTAGAGTGAGACGGTCAGCGTCTCGAGCGAGACGAAGAAGAGCAGGAAGTCGTTCGCCGAGGCGAGGAAGAGCATCCCGATCAGGCTGAAGAGGATGAGCAGGATGAATTCGCCGTGCCCGCGCTTCAGGTGGTCCTGATATTCGCGCGCCATGAAGAGCGCGAGGAAACCGGCCAGAAGGAAGAGTCCCTTGAAGTAGAACGCCACGCCGTCCTGCACGAGCGTCCCGCCCAGGCCTTCCCCGAAATTCCCCCACTGGAAACAGAGATGCCCCAGGAGCATCGCCACGCCGATCATCGCGATCGAGGCGAGCTTGCGGCCGCGCTTCTCGTCGTCCGGCAAAAAGAGATCGAGGACGAGGCAGCCGAGCGCCAGGGCGATGAGCCCCATCTCGGTCTGGAACGCGCCCCAGGGCAGGTTAAACGTCACGGGTCGGCCTTTCTTTCAGCACGATCTGCGCCTCGGGGCGGCTGATGCGCTCGAAAATGGTTTTGGTTCCGGAGGAGATCACCGGCAAAAGAAACGAAGGCAGGAACCCGACGGCCAGGAGGATCACGATGAGGGCCAGGTACGGCGCGCGGCCCCAGCCGTGCGCGTCCTCGAGGTCCTTCCAGCGCGGGGAGAGCGGACCCTGGATCGCGCCGCGAACGGTCTTCAGCATGTAACCGGCCGTGATCACGAGCCCGCCGACCGCGCAGACCGCCTGCCAGCGGTGCTTGTCCCAGGCGCCGAGGAGGATCATCATCTCTCCGATGAAATTTCCGAACCCCGGCAGGCCCGCGGACGCCATCGCCGTCATGATGAAGAGGGTGGAGACGAACGGCAGTTTCTTTCCGAGGCCGCCCCAGTCGTCGATCATGCGCGTGTGGGTCTGCTCGTAGACGTAGCCGACGAGCGCGAATCCCAGCGCCGCCATGATGCCGTGGGCGAACATGAAGAACACGACGCCGTTCAGCGCCACCGGCGTCAGGCAGGCCAGGCCGAGCAGGATGTAGCCCATGTGGCTGCAGCTGGAGTAGCCGAGGATGTATTTCAGGTCCTTCTGGCTGAACGCCGTGAGGCCGCAGTAGACGATGTTGATCACGGCGATCGAGGCGACCCAGGGCATCCACATCGCCGCGCCGTCGGGCATGAGCCCGATGCCGAGACGGATGATCATGTACGCGCCGAGTTTTTTCAGGACGCCGGCGTGCAGCATGCTGACCGGAGTCGGCGCGGCGGCGTAGCCCATCGGCGACCACGTGTGGAAGGGCCAGAGCGTCAGGATGACGCCGAACCCGACCATGACCAGCGGAAACGCCCAGCGCTGGAACCCGATCGGCAGGGGGGTCGTCCGCACCGCCGCCTCGAGAGCCGGCAGGTCGAACGTGTTGATCCCCGCGGCGAAATAGAGCGACAGGATGGCCAGGAGCGCCAGCACCGCGCCGAGCGTCAGGTACAGCGTCAGCTTCATCGTCGCGTATTCCTTGTTGCCCGAGCCCCAGACGCCGATCAGCGGGAACACCGGGACGACGGCCGTCTCGTAGAAGAAATAGAGGAAGAACACGTTCAGCGAGCAGAGGACGCCGAAGCAGCCGGCGATGAGGAAGAGGTAGAAGACGAAGAATTCCTTCACGCGGTCCTTCACGGAAAACGCGACGATCACGCCGCAGAACGACAGGATCGCGGTCATGAGGAGGAGGACGAGGTTGATGCCGTCGACGCCCACGTGATAGGCGATCCCCAGCTGGGGCACCCATTCGATCCGGTCGACGAACTGGTAGCCGCCGGCCGCGACGTCGTACTTGACGAACGCGGCGCCCGCGAGCGCCAGCGAAAAAGCCGTCGAAGCCGCCGCGACTTTCCGGATCCATTCGACGCGCTCCTTCGGGAGGAAGAGCAGGATGCAGCCGCCGATCGCCGGCGCCAGGAGGATCCAGGAAATCAGGCCGAGGGAGGGCATGTCAGCGGGCCTTCATGAGAAAGGTCCAGACCAGGACGACGACCCCGAAGCCGAACGCCATCGCGTAGGTCTGCACGCGCCCCGTCTGCCACCGGCGCACGCCGGAAGCGACGGCCCGGGTCCCGGCGGCCGTGCCGTTGACGCCTTTTTGGATGATCACGTTCCAGTCGAACCAGAACAGGATCCGCGAGACGGTGTTCTGGAAGAAACGCCCGACGCCGAGAAAGAAATGATCGAGGTAATATTTCTGGACGAGCACGCCGTAGAGGGCGCCCAGCGCCTTCACGAGCGGGTCTTCCTTGGTTTTCGCGCGGCGGTAGAGCGCGGTCCCGGCGGCGAGGCCGCCGAGCGCCGCGAGCGTCGAGAGGGCCGCGACCGTCCAATTCAGGCCCTCGGCCTCGTGCGGGTGCCCGCCGGCGATGAAGGCCGGGATCCCGATGAATCCGCCGATGACGGAGAGGACGGCGAGGAGGACCAGCGGCGCCGTCATCACGAGGGGCGACTCGTGCGCGTGCTCGTGCCCGTGTCCGTGCTTCGGGCGCTTGGGCCCGAGGATCGCGATCCACACGGCGCGCGCCATGTAAAACGCCGTCAGCGCGGCCGCGAAGAGGAGCGCCGCGAAGACCGCCTTGTTGTGCTCGAACGCGAGCGTCAGGATCTCGTCCTTGGAAAAAAATCCGGACAGCGGCGCGATGCCGCAGAGCGCGAGCGTGCCGATGAGGAACGTGTTGGCGGTGACCGGCATCTCGCGGCGCAGGCCGCCCATCTCCCAGATGTCCTGGGTGTGCAGCGCGTGGATCATGGAGCCGGCGCCCAGGAAGAGGAGCGCCTTGAAAAAGGCGTGGGTCGTGAGGTGGTACATCGCCGCCTCGGGACCGCCGAGGCCGAGCGCCGCCACCATGTAGCCGAGCTGGCTCACGGTCGAGTAAGCGAGGATCTTCTTGATGTCGGTCTGGACGAGCGCCAGCCCCGCCGCCAGGAGCGCGGTGAGGGCGCCGAGCGCGGCGATGAAGCCGAGCGCCGCCGCCGACCCTTCGACGAGGAAGAACGTGCGCGTCAGGAGGTAGACGCCGGCCGCGACCATCGTCGCGGCGTGGATGAGAGCCGACACCGGCGTCGGGCCTTCCATGGCGTCGGGCAGCCAGATGTAGAGCGGGAACTGCGCCGATTTTCCGACGACGCCGCAGAAGACGAGGAGCCCCGCCGCGACCACCAGGCCCTGCGGCACGAGGCCTTTCGCGGCCGCCTCGGGAAGCGCGTGGGCGAGCCCCGTGAACGAGAACGTCCGTTCCGCCCCGAGCGCCCCGATCGAGCCGGAGAGCATCCACACGAGGAAGATGCCGAGCACGAAGCCGAAGTCGGCGAGGCGGTTGACGATGAAGGCCTTGTTGCCCGCGTCCGCGGCCGACGGTTTCTCGAACCAGAACCCGATAAGCAGATAGGAGCTCACGGCGACGAGCTCCCAGAAGACGAAGAGCATGAAGAAGTTATTCGCCAGGACGATGCCGATCATCGAGAACGCGAAGAGGGAGAGCGTCGCGAAATAGCGCGAGTAGCTCCCGTCGCCCTTCATGTAGCCGGTGGAATAGAGGAAGATGCAGCTGCCGACGCCCGTGACGACCAGGAGCATCAGCACCGAAAGCGGGTCGATCAGGAAGCCGAACTCCGCGCGGAGACCGGGCACGCGCAGCCATTCCCAGGCGAGCTCGACCGGCATCGCGGTCCCCGAGCGGGCGAGCGACGCGCAGAGCCAGAGCGTCGCGGCGAACGAGGCGAGGATGCCCGCCATCGCCAGCGCCGCGGCGGCTTTCGGCGCGCGCAGCGCGAAGAAGGAGATCGTCAGGCAGGCCGCAAGCGGCGCGAAGAGGATGATCCAGGGCGCTACCATTTCAGCTCCTTCAGGTCGTCGACGTTCGTCGTGGCCTTTTTGCGGTAGAGGAGGACCACGATCGCCAGGCCCACGGTGACTTCCGCGGCCGCGACGATCATGGTGAAGAACACGACCACCTGGCCGGCCAGGTCGCCCCGGAACGACGAGAACGCGACGAACGAGAGGTTCGCGGAGTTCAGGATGAGCTCGATCGAAAGGAGGATCATGAGGATGTTGCGGCGCGTCAGCATGCCGACGAGGCCGATCGCGAAGAGAAGCGCGGAGACGACGAGGTAGTGCTCGAGGCCGACCGGGGTCATCGCGCGCCCTTCTTCGCCAGCACGACGACGCTCACGACCGCGGCCAATAAAAGGAACGAGGTCAGCTCGAACGGCAGCGCGTAGCGGCTGAAGAGGACTTCGCCGACCGCCGCCGCCGTGCCGTCCAGCGGCGCGGCCGCGGGTAGGCGGACCGTCCGGATGACCCCGATCGTCTCGGCCGCCAGGAGGCCCGCCGCGCCGAGCGCGACCGCCGGCGCCAGGCCCAGGCCCTGCCAGCCGCCCGAGAGGTTGCGGTAGTCGACGAGCATGACGACGAAGAGGAAGAGCACGAGGATCGCGCCCGCGTAGACGAGGACCAGCACCGTCGCGACGAAAAACGCCTTCAGGAGCACGAACAAGCCCGCCATGAAGCACATCGCGGCCACCAGGCACAGCACGCCATAGATGGCCGAACGCGAAAGGACGACGCCTGCGGCGGCGACGAGCACTCCCGCCGAGATGAGATAAAAAAGAGAGGTTTGCAGCATAGAATATCGGATTATTTTATGGGCGTGCGCAACCCTTGTCAATCCATATCCTTGGGTTTAAACGGGTTCCGAAAAAATTGTTAACGGATGGTAAGGTTTAATTAAGCGGTTGAACGGCCTGTTTTTTTCGGCTATCATGAAAACCTATGCTAGCCGTTTCCTCGCTCTTGATCGTCCTCCTGGTCCTGCTCGCGTTTTCCGCGTTCTTTTCCGCCTCGGAGGCGGCGCTGATCGCGCTGAACAAGGTCCGCCTGCGCCATCACATGGAGCAGAAGAAGAGGGGCGCCTTCCGCGTCTGGCGGCTGGTCTCGAGGATGGACAAGCTGATCGCGACGATCCTCGTCGGCAACAGCCTCGTCAACGGCGCGGTCGCCGGCATCTCGACTCTCATCTTTTCCCGCCTCATCGGCAACGAGGGGATGGGTCTGGTGATCGCGACGGTCGTCTCGACGGTCGTGATCGTGGTGTTCGGGGAGCTCACGCCGAAGGTCATGGCCACCAACCATCCGGACGGGACGGCTTTCCTCTTCCGGCACGTGATGGATTTCCTGATCTTCCTTTTCAGCCCGATCACGAATTTCCTCATCCTGCTCTCCAACGGCATGATCCGGCTCCTCGGCGGCAACCCGCACGCGCGCTCGCCGCTGGTCACCGAGGAGGAGATGCGCATGATGATCACGATCGGCAAGGAGGAGGGGTTTTACGGGGACGGCGAGCGCAAGATGCTCGAGCGCATCTTCCATTTCGACGAGATCGAGGTCCGGGACGTGATGACGCCGTTCAAGGACGTGACCTCGGTGCCGGTGGGGATCGCGCAGGAGGAGCTCGAGCAGATCCTCCTCGAGGAGGGGCACAACCGCATCCCCGTCTACCGGGATTCGCCCGACACGATCATCGGCATCCTCTACGTGCGCGACCTTTTGTACCTTTTCAAGAACAGCTCGCTGATCCGCATCGAGGACCTGCTGAGCCAGCCGTATTTCGTGCCGCCGACCAAGAAGGTGAACGAGCTCCTGCGGGAATTCCAGTCCCGGAAGATCCAGATCGCGATCGTGCGGGACCCCAAGACCGAAAAGGCGCTCGGGCTCGTCACGCTCGAGGACCTGATCGAGGAAATCGTCGGCGAGATCGAGGAGATCGACACGTCGCTGAAATGACCGCCCCGGCGCGTCCCGGCCGCCGATGTGCTAGAATAGCCTCATGATTTTTCCTTACCGCACCCTCAAGCCCAAAATCCACCCCACGGCCTTCGTCGCGCCCGGCGCGCACGTGATCGGCGACGTGACGCTGGCGAAAGGGTCCAGCGTCTGGTTCACGGCGGTCCTGCGCGGCGACATGGGGGCCATCCGCGTCGGCGTCGATTCCAACGTCCAGGACGGCTGCGTCCTGCACGGCGACCACGGCAAAGGCGCGACGCTCGGAAAAGGCGTGATCATGGGGCACCAGGCCACCGCGCACGCCTGCACGGTCGGCGACTACGTGCTGATCGGCATCGGCGCGCGCGTCCTGACCGGCGCCCGCGTGGGCGCCTTCAGCCTGATCGGCGCCGGCGCCGTCGTCCGGGAGAACGCCGTGATCCCGCCGCGCTCGCTCGTCCTCGGCGTGCCCGGCAAGGTCGTGCGCCGGCTTACCGCCGCGGAGGCCCGGCATCACGTCGACCAGGCGCGCCGCTACCGCGAGTACGCCGCGCGTTACCGCGAGGCGCTCGGCTGAGAAGACCATGACCCGCCTTGTGATCATCCGTCACGCGGAATCCGCGTTCAACCTTCAGAACCGCATCCAGGGCCACATGGATTCGGCGCTTTCGCCCAAGGGGAGGCGCCAGGCGCGCCGGGTCGGCCTCCGGATCAAGAAAATGAAGCTCAAGATCGACAAGATCTTCTCGAGCGACCTGGTGCGCGCGTGGGCGACCACGCAGGAGATCGCCCGGCACATGCGCGTTCCGGTCGTGCGAGACGCCCGCCTGCGGGAGATTTTCCTGGGGGCCTGGGAAGGCATGACCCCCGAGGAAGTCGACGAGAAGTACGACAAGGGCTACCAGCGGTGGCTGCGCTCGCCGTCTTCCTGCCGCATCCCCGGCTGCGAGACCGTGGCCCGTTTCCGCCGGCGCGTCACGCGGCGCGTGCGCGCGATCGCCCGCCAAAACCGCGGCAAGACCGTGCTCCTGGTCACCCACGGCGGCGTGATCACGGCGCTCCTGGCCGACTGGCTGAAGGCCGATTTCGACAACATCCTCCTCAACCTGCAGATCGACAACACGAGCCTGACGCTGGTCGACGAGACCGAGACGCGCGTGCGCCTGCGGACCATCAACGACGCGACGCACCTTTCCGCGAGGGACCGCAGTGGCCACTGAGTCGAACGAAATTCTCGGTTTAACCCCTGAGACGCTTCGCGCGCGCTTCAAGCAGGAGGGGATCGACGCCTATCGCGCCGACCAGGTGCTCGACTGGATCTACGCCAAGGGCGTCTACCGGTTCGACCGCATGACGAACCTGCCCGCGGCGCTCCGCGAGACGCTCGCCCGGACGTTCCGCATCGGCATCCCGGAAGTCGCCGAGCGCCAGCGTTCGGGGGACGAGAGCGACAAGAGCACGAAGCTCCTCCTCAAGCTGAACGACAAGGACTACGTCGAGACCGTCCTCATGCCGGTCAAGGACCGCCGGACCGTCTGCGTCTCCTCGCAGGTGGGCTGCAAATTCCACTGCGCGTTCTGCGCCAGCGGCGTGAACGGGTTCTTCCGCAACCTCAAATCGTCGGAGATTCTGGCGCAGGTGCTCCTGGCGCGCGACGCCGCGCCGGAGAAAAAACTCACGAACATCGTCTTCATGGGCATCGGCGAGCCGTTCGACAACTACGCCGAGCTCCTCAAGACGATCCGGATGCTGAACTCGAAGCAGGGCCTCGGCATCGGCGCGCGCAAGATCACCGTCTCGACCTGCGGCGTGATCCCCAAGATCGAGATGCTCGCGAAAGAAGGCCTGCAGGTGGAGCTCTCGGTGTCTCTCCACGGCCCCAACGACATCGTCCGCGGCGCCATCATGCCGGTGAACCAGGCGTTTCCCGTGCGCTCGCTGATCGACGCCTGCAAAAAATACGTGAAGGCCACCAAGCGCGCGATCACGTTCGAGTACATCCTGATCGGCGGCGTGAACGCTTCCGAGAAGGAGGCCGGCGAACTCGGCCGGCTCCTCAAGGGGATGCTCTGCAAAGTGAACCTGATCCCCTACAATCCGATCCCCGAATTTCCGCACGAGGCCCCGCCGTACGAGGACGTCGTGCGCTTCCAGCAGGTCCTCCAGAGCCACGGCGTGAAGACGACCGTGCGCTTCTCCAAGGGACGCGACATCCAGGCCGCGTGCGGGCAGCTCCGTTCCGTAAAACTGAAGGCCTGAAACCTCCCCGCGCCTTTCCCGTTTTTCTTTCTTAGAAAATTCTAATCTGAATTTAACCGCCGCTTAATCGCCGCCGGGACATACTGTCCTTGAGGGGAAAGAATCTTTGTCTTCAATCCTTTTTTGAGGAGGTTTCCCATGCCCGGCGGAAAAAAACTGCGGGGAGTCGGCTCCAAAGAACAGCGGCAGTACGAGCACATCAAGGAGAGCGCGCAGAAGTCCGGCCGTTACGGCAAGAGGGCAAAGGAAGTCGCGGCGCGCACCGTGATGAAACAGCACAAGAAAAAAGGCCACGCCAAGAACAAGTAACCGCGCGGCGAAAGGGCGGATCCATGAAACTCAGAGAGCTGATGTCGAAGAACGTGCGCATCGTCCGGTCCGATGCGACGTTGCAGGAAGCCGCCCGCACGATGAAGGATGCCGACATCGGACCGCTGCCCGTCCTGGAGGGCCACCGGCTCATCGGCATGGTCACCGACCGCGATCTGGCGGTGCGCGGGGTCGCCGAAGGGCTCGATCCCAAGACGACCAAAGTCGGCCGCGTCATCACCCCCGACGTCGTTTACGGTTTCGAGGACCAGGAAGCGGAGGAGGCCGCCGCGCTGATGGCCCAGAAGCAGATCCGCCGTCTCGTCGTGCTCGATCACGAACAGCGCGTCGTGGGGATGGTCTCGCTCGGAGACCTCGCGACGCACGGCGTGCGCGA
>DATJEK010000044.1:0-8167 GCA_035496715.1 Candidatus Eiseniibacteriota bacterium
ACCCTGGAGCGGTCGAAGCCGTAGAAATTGTTTTCCTCGAAATCCTTCAGCACCGACTCGGCGACATCTTCGTTCACGTTGAGCACGAGGTTCTGCCGCGCGAGGACGTCTTCGAATTTCTCGCCGCGCTTTTTCGCCAGCTCCTCGAGGAGCGCGCGGTAGGCGAGGATCTGCCTCTGGCCGAGACCCTGGGTCGCGGCCTCCGAGGGGATCCGGAAGGCCTTGAGGCGGTCGACGAGCGTCCGGTCCTTGAGGACCTGCAGAAGCCGCGCGTCGTCGATCTGCTGGACGCGGCGCAGCACGTCATAGAGATCCAGACCGTAGAGCCGGAAATCGACCGGGTTGAGCTTGGTGCCGAGCGCCTCTTCGAGGTCTTTGAGGAGACGCGTCGCGGCCCCGGCGAAGATGAACTGGGGGACGTACTCGCCGTTCACCAGACGCGCCTCGGCGTCGTCGCGGTAGCGCGCGTATTCCGGAGTCGCCCGGAACTCGTCGACGAAGTGATCGGGATTGGCGACCTCGATGTCGTCGATCGATTTGCGGACCGGCGTGCGAAGAACGTTGATCTCGTCGACGATCTGGTTGATCCGCGCGTCGATTTCCTTTTTCCTGGGGGACGCGGCCGTGCGGTACTCGTTCGAAAGAAGGAGGAGCTCGTTGCGGCGAGGCGCCACCAGGTCGGAGATGATCGCGGCGAAGTCTTCGCGCTGAGGCGGCGCGGCGGGCGCGGCCAGACGGGCGCCGGCCTCGCGGAACGGACGGGCCGCGGCCTCGTAAGCTGCGGCGCGCGTCTCGGCCGCCTCGGTCGTGGCGGGGTTGAATCCGACCGCCGCGATGACGTTGGACGGCAGCGCGAGCACCGAGGGCAATTCGTTTTCGAACACGCCGCCGGCCAGGGCGAAGACCAGCGTCGGGAATTCGGCCGCGAGCCTGGCGATGACTTCGAGCGGGACCTGCTGGACGAACGTGTCGCCGACTTTCCGGCGGAACGGCTTGAGAAGGATGCCCGACGCGCCGGCCTCGGCGAGCGTTGAAACCTGGGCGCGCAGCGCCTGAAGCGCCTCTTCGGGAGAAAACGCCGTGGCGGACTCCGGTGAGAGGCCTTCGACGGAAACTTCCCCGAACACGAACGTCTCGGGACGGCGCGAACGGATCTCGGTAATGACCGAAGGCTCGAACTGGCCGCCGAAGATCACGTCGACCCCCCGGTCGGCCGCTTCGATCGCGAGAGCGGCCCGGTCGCCCGGGATGAAGCCGAACACGTTGGCGCGCGTGTCGTCCGCGGCCTTGAGCGCGGACAGCGCCTGCAGATTGTCGATCGCGGTGAAGAAATTGCGGGAGACCAGGCCCCGGGCGATCGGAACCAGGAGCGCCTCTTTTCCTTCGAGCGCGCGTCCGCCCGTGACGGTGTGCAGGCCGATCTCGACCCGCTGGGCCAGGAGCGTGCGGCGGGTCCGCTCGAGGTTGGCCAGCGGCACGCCGCCGCCGAACGAGACCGTCAGGAGCGTCCCCTTCTTCAGGACCCCGGAGGGATTCAGCACGTCGAGCGAACGGCCGCGCCTCGAACCCTCTTCGCGGGCCTGGGCGCCGGTCACGCGGCGGTTCTCGAAGAGCGCGATCCGGTCGAGGGTCTCGGCGAAAGGGGCCTCGGCCTCGACGGAATAATTGCGGAAAACGAGATTGTCGCGGTCTCCGTCGAGGCGCCGGAGCACCGACGGAAGCTGCGGCGCGGCGAGCGCCAGACGCGCGCCGGGGGCGAACGAAACGGTCAAAAGGGTGCCGGGCTCGACGACGGGATTGGACGCGATGTCGAGAGTCTCGCCCTCCTTCTCGTCGACGGGACGGGCCAGCACGCCGAGCGGACGGCGGCCTTCGAACGCCGCGACCTCGCGCAGCGCATCCTGAAGCGGCGCGGTCTCGGACACGAGATAATTCCGGTAAAGACCGTACTTCTCGTCGCCGTCCAGGCGGCGGAGCGCCTTGAACGGAACGCCGAAGGTGCCGTTGTCGTATTCCTTGCTCACCACGGCCGTGAAGAGGCCGGCGTTTTCCGCGGCGCTTTCGAGGCCGAGCGAAAGCCCCAGGTCGAATTGCCGCGCGGCTTCGGCCGCCTGCGAGACGAGCCCCCGGACGGTCTCGGAGAGTTCGGCCGGGCCGGGCGTCCGGTCCCGGCGCGCGTCGCGGATCGCCGCGGCAGCCACCCGAAGCCGGTTCTCGACGACCTGGCGCGGACCGGTCTCGGCCGGCAACTCCTGCAGGACTTCCGTGAGGTTGAAAAGCCGGTATTCGGGCCGCGCGAGGAAGACCGACAGGAGCGCCGTGTCTTCCACGGGCGTTTCCGTTCGGGCGAGCGCCTCGAGCAGGTAGCGGCGGCTCGTGTCGATCTCGGAGGCCAAGCGGGCGCCCTGCGAAAACGAAATCGTGATGAGCGTGTTCTTCGGGAGCGTGCCCGAGGGGTTCTTCGTGTCGAGCGAGCGGCTTCTCTTCTCGCTGTCGGGCCTCGCGAGCGCTCCGTTGACGGGGCGGCCCTCGAACTCGGCGGCGGCGGCCAGCACGCGGGCAACCGGGGTCTCCTCGAGAACCGTGTAATTGCGGTACAGGCCGAAGCGCTCGTCGCCGTCGTGACGGGCCAGGAACGCGGGAAGCTGGCGCTGAGCCAGCCGCGCGGCCGGTCCGGCGGAAACATTTTCCGCGGCCGGTGACGGGATGACGACGCCGCGTTCGGCGAGCGCCTCGTCCTGCCGGACGGCGAACGGCAGCGTCTCGAGCAGGTTCGAAAGCTGTTTGAAATCGTGGATGAGCTCGCCCTCCTTGTGGACGGAGATCGCGTTCGCGGCCGGGATCTGCGTCAGGTCGCCGGTCACGGATTCCACGAAGAACGCGCCGTCCTTGAACCGGAGATTGTAGGCGATGCCGGTGTCCAGGAGCTTCTGGTAGGTCTGCGGCGTCGAGAGGAGCCGGAACGCGTTGTAAGGAGAGCCGGTCGCGGCGGCGGCCGTCAGCTTCGCGTCGAGCTCGGGGTTTCCGATGGAATTCGACGTCTCGATCAGGAACGAGCGCGCGTCGCCGCGGAAACGGGCGTTCACGCCGCCCTTCTGCTTGCCGGGATTGCCGACGAGGTCGATCGTGATGCCGAAGCCCTTATCGAGGAGCGACAGGCTGAGCGCCAGGACGTCCAGGTCGACCACCTGTTCGAGCGAGATCTTCGTGACGTCGTTCACGCGGTGCGAGGCGATGAGAAAACGGTTCTGGCTGTCTTCGTCGATGAGCGTCTTGAGAGCCGTTTGCGGGAGCGTGACCGTCTCTCCCGCGGGGCCGATCGTGAACGCGTCGGGAAACTTGAGCTGGGTCGTCGCGTAGCCGTGGCCGGCGGGCAGCGCGGGGCTGGCCGGCGCGGGGACCAGGCCCGACGGCGTCAGGCGAAGGCCTTCGAAGATCGGCTGAACGATGAACACGACCTTCTTCCGGTCGAACCCGTAAAATTTGTTCTTCTCGAAATCCCGGAGGATGGAATCGGCGACCTCCTCGTTGATGTTGAACACGAGCCTCTGCCGCGCGAGGACGTCTTCGATCTTCTGGCCGCGGCGCTTGGCGAGGTCTTCGAGCAGCGTGCGGTAGGCGACGATCTGCCGCTGGCCGAGCCCGAGCGCCGTCGCCTGCGGCGGGATCGCGAACGCCTTCAAACGATCGACGACCTTCTGGTCCTTCAGGACCTTGAGGAGGTCGGCGTCGGGAATCTGCTGGACCTGGCGGAGCACGTCGTAGATGTCGAGGCCGTAAAGCCGGTACGCGATCGGGTCGAGCTTCCGGCCGAGGATTTCCTCGAAATCCTTCAGGAGGCGCGTCGCCGCGCCGGCGAAGATGAACTGCGGGACGTACTCGCCGTTCAGGAGCCGGTTTTCGGCTTCGGCCCGGTACCGCGCGTAATCGGGCCCGGCGACGAACGGCTGCACGAGGAAGTCGGGTCCCGCGACCTCGACCTCCGAGAGCGTGCGGCCCGCGGGCGCTTTGAGGACGTTGATCTCGTTCACGATTTTCTGGATCTGCGCGTCGAGCGCTTTTTTCTGAACCGGCTCGGCGGTTTCGTACTGCTGAACCAGCGGCAGGAGGTCCGCCTCGCGGGGGGCGATCAAGCCCTGGATCGTCCGCGCCAGATCGACGCGCGACGGCGGCACGAACGCCGCCAGGCGAGCGCCCGCGGGAAGCTCCAGCGTCACGTTCAGCTGAAATTCGTTCGGAGTCCGGGAGGGCGCCAGCGCCAGCTTCGCGAGAGGGCTGTCGCCGCCGCGGCCCGCGGGACCGGGAACGACGAACGGCGTCGACTGGAGCACAACCGTCGGGAGCGCCTTCGCGGGCAATTCGGGCCGGTCGAGCCCCCTCAGCGGCAGGAATTCGGCCAGCGTCAGCCGGGGGGCGCGCGCCTGAGCGGAGGGCGAAAACGCGTTCGGGGGCAGCGAGGGAGAGATGCGCTGCTCGCGGAAGAGCCGCATGAGCTCGGGATCGCGGCCAAAGAGACTCGGGAACTGGTACGCGGGGATCGTGGCCACCTTGCCGATGCCGACGGGATTGCGCTGGTCATCGGTGACCAGATAATACTCGGCTTCGGGCAGCCGCGAAAGCAGCGCGCGGTCGATTTTGTCGGCGGCCGCCTCCGAAAGATCCGGCAGGGGCACGGCCTGATACGTCCGGTCGGTTTTGCCGTCATTCGCCAGGACGGGACGGCCCGGCAGCGTCACGGCCGTCCGGAGGGGGACAACGATCGCGGGCGTCAACGGCGCGCCGGCCGCGCCCGTCTTCGGACCCGGCGCGGCGGGAATGGCTTCCAGGAGATATTGAGAAAGGAGCTGCCGCTCCACGTAATTCCGGAGCTCGTCTTCTTTTTCTTCGAGCTCGGGCGCGCGACGGGTGGTCTGGACGAAAACTTCGAGCGGGCGGATCTCGATCCCGGCGGCCGGGAGGGCGGTCGGCACGCGCATCTGCACCCTGCCGACGACCTCGCCTTCCAGGCGCAGCTCGTAAACCAGGAGTCCTTCGGCGAAGCGGCTTTCGTCCTCCAGAAGCTCCATCAAGACATTGCGCGTCTGCCAGGGGAGAAGGACGTATTCGAGCGGGACCGCCACCTGAAACTCCCCGATCCGGCGGGTCGACAGGCGGGCGCCCTTCACGTCGCGCGCTTTCAGGACGCGCGTGAGCGCGACGGCGTCGACGGTTCGTCTCATCGACTGCCCGGGCTTCGACGCGTCGCGGATTTCTTTCACGGCCTCGGTGAGCCTTTGGTAGACTTTGGCCGCCACGATCGCGGACGTCCAGCGTTGATTGGCGAGGTTCTGCACCCATTCCTCGTAGGAGGCGTCGACTCCGCCGGCGTTGGCCAGCGAGTCGGGGACGACGCCGATGCCGGCGATCGTCAGGAGTCGTTCGGCCTCGGTCGTCACGGCTCCGTTGGCGCCCTCGACGATGAGGCCGGTCTTGAGAAGCTTCACGTCTTCCGGGGTCACGGTGTTTTCGGCCGCGGCCGGAGCGTAGAAGTCGGTGAACGTCGAAAGAAACTGCTCGTAAGTGATGAGCTTCGCCCCCCCGTCGATCAGGCTCTTGTACTGGGCGTATTCGGGGTCGCCGGGCTGGCCCAGGACGAGGAACCCGCCGCGGTCGGATTTCATCTTCTTCAGTTTCACGATGTCGGCCGGCGTGAACCCGCCGGGCTTGTAGACGACGCCGCGGGGCCCTTCGGAGATGATCTCGACGGCGCCGCCTTCGGCCGTGAAACGGTCCACGATGCCCTGGGCGACGTTTCCGTAGCCCATCGCCTTCAGCGTCTTGCCCTTGAGGCTCGTCACGCCCTGCAGCGCGAGGATTTCCTTCAACACGTGCACCAGGCCGAAGCCGGTGGCTTCGTCGCGGAACTGCGAACCGCCCAGCCTGAGCGTCTTGGCGGTGAACGTCGAGACGACGTCGGCAATCGGCTTGAGCCACGCCGGCACGGGAACGCCGTCGGCGCGGAGCTGGTCGAGGCGCGCGATCAACTTCTCGAGATACCGCGGATAGCTGATGTCGTCCGTCGGCACGTCGCCGAAGAGCTCGCGCAGCGAAGTGAGGGATTTGCCTTTGTACACTTCGGAGTAATGCTGGTACAGGATCTTCACCAGCTCGTCGGTCATGAGGACCATGTCTTCGGGACGGCTGCCGGCGTCGGGCGCGGGCACGTCGATCTGAGGGCCGATCTTCTCGGCGACGAAAAGGGTGTGCGCGAACTGGCGCAGCATGCGGTCGCGGAAACGAGGGTCGGCCGAGTGGTCGCGGATCATCGGCTTCCCTCCGGGCCCTTCGTACACGCCGGCGAAGAGCATGCTCCCCTTCGCGCCGCCGTACGGCAGCTTCGTGACCGCGGATTTCATCGTCATGCCGAAGGACAACGCCATGGTTTCCTCGGTCACCCACTTGCGCAGGAAATAATTCAACTCGACGATCGAGTAGCCCTTCGCGACGAGCTCGTTGAAGCGGTCGGTGAATTCCTTGTCGCCCGTCAGCATGCGCGCGTACACCCAGCGCAGGCCGCCCTTGGCCGGCAGGCCGCGAGCGATGTTGTGCTCGACGCGGATCGCGAAATGCTCGACTTTTTCCCCCTCCGGGGCGCGCACCGTGCTCATCGGCACCTCGAAGATGCTGTCGAAACGGCGAAGATAGGTCACGTTGTCGGGATCGATGCCGGCGTCGACGGCCGCCTGCTCGAGGCGCCCGCGCTTCTCGGGATCGGTATTTCCGGGGATGCCGAGGAACGTGTGCAGGAAAGGATTCTGATAGCGGATGTCGCGGCCGAGTTCCTCGAAATGCTCGCGGCGGATCCCCAGCGCCTCCAGGCGGGCGGTGGCGCGCTTGACCAGCCCGTCGATCCGGCCCCGCTGGGCGCTCGAGGCGCTGTCGCGGAGCGCGATCAGGCCGCGGAGGTCGTCGAAGCGCTGCTGGACCCAGACGCCGTTCGAGTCGTAGGTGGACTCACCCGGCCGGCGTTCGAAATACTGCACCGACCCGCCGTACAAAGCCGTCAGGAGCGCGTAGGTCTCCTGGAATTCGCTCGGACCCGTTTCGGGAAACTGGCGGACGATCCGGTAAAGGTCTTTGAGCTCGGCCGAGACGCTGCGCTCCGCCGCCAGACGCGCGCCCGCGACCGTTTCGAGATGGGCGATCCGCGCCTTCACGTCCGTGATGACGCGCGGCAGGAAGGCCTCGCGGTCCATGCCGGGGTTCGAGAAGAATTCCTTGTCTCCGTCTCCCAGCGTGCGCGGGTTGACCACGATCTCGGTCGAATTCTTGTGCTCGAAACCGCGCAGCTGCAGGACGTCCGCGACGTCGATCCATCCGCCGCGGTCGTTGAAGCGCTCGGCCATGCCGTGGTCGGTGAACCCGATGCCGCCGATCAGGCGGAACCCGTTGCCGTCGGTGAAGCCGGAACCCTGGGTCAGAAACCCGGCGATGATCCCGCGCTTTTCGGGCGTGAGCTTGAGATAAAATTCTTCGAACGGGAGGTGGCCCGTGAACAGGCGCACGAAACCGTTCTCGCGCGCCAGGTAATCCGGACCGTATTTGTTGATGGCGCCGGCCACGTTGGGGACCTTGGCCTCGGTGGTGTTGTCGGCGTACCAGCCGTTGACCAGGGTCAGCGCCTCGGCGATGTCGGCCATCGAGCTGTCCGGATTCCGGACGTCGGCGGTGATCCGGTCGAGGCCCGTCCAGATCGATTCCTCCCGGGCGGCGGGATTGCCGTTGCCGCGGTAGGTCCTGCCCTTGTAGACGAAATAAAAGCGGCCCCGCTCGTCGATCGGCAGAAACGCGTGCATGAAGGTGTTCTGGTAGGCGTCCCGCGTGTAGAGCGTGAAGTTTTTGCGGAAAAAGGCGCTGACTTTCTGCAGCTGGGGGTTGTTGAGATACGTCGAGGCGTTGACCTCGCGCGGGTCCCGGGCGGGGACTCGGCGCGCGTCTCCCGGCGTCGTGCGGAAATTGAGCTCGTCGAACACCGCGGTGCCCCAGTCCTTGTGATAGGCCCAGTCCTGCGCCCACCACTCGACGGAAGAATAGTTCTGATAATTGATGGCCTCGAAGATGCGCCACCAGCCGTTGCCCTGCGCCAGCTGCGCCTCGAGGTCCGACTTCACGACCGGGATGATGTCCT
>DATJEK010000045.1:0-6380 GCA_035496715.1 Candidatus Eiseniibacteriota bacterium
CAAAGGATGCGCGCGCTGGAAATCCGGCAGGACGATCGATCCGCCTCCCGCGCGGCAGCCGTCGCGGCGCGCCTCCAGTAGCCGCTCGAGCCAGTCCGCGGCCGGATACGCGTCCGAATCGAGGAAGACGAGCGTCTCGGAGGCGGCCGCGGCGGCCGCGCGGTTTCGCGCGACGGCGGGCGTGCTCCTCTCGGGCAGCTCGATGATCTTCACGTCGGGGCGCGACGACCGGACGATCCGGCGCGTCTCGTCGGTCGAGGAGTCGGCGAGGATGACTTCGTCGGGCGGGACGGTCTGACTCGCCAGCGCCTCCAGAACGCGGCCGATGGTGCCGGCGGCATTGTAGGAAGGGATGAGGACGGAGACGGTCATGAAACGGCCTTTTCACTCCGCAGACGGCACGACCGCAGCGCCCAGCCGGTAAAAAACCAGAAGCCCCAGTTGACCGTCAGATAGTACATCATGTTGTCGGAAGCGCAGACCAGGAGATAAGCCGTCGTCGAGCAGAACGCGATGACGCTCTCCGAGTCTGGCTTTCCCTTCCCCGCCCTCATGTCCCGCCAAAATTCCCGGAGCGAACCCGCGAAGATCCAGACATAGCTCAGGAGGCCCGCGAGCCCCGCCTCAAACAGAAGCTCCAGATACACGTTGTGAGCCGGCGTCCCCTGGCGCCGTGCCGCGGCGAAAAAACGTCCGGAAAGCAGCTGAAACGAGCCCAGGCCGTGCCCGAAAACGGGACTGCTCCGGATCGACTGCGCGCTGCTTTTCCAGAGCGCCATCCGCCACGCGAAGGAGTTCATCCCCTCACCGGCGTGCGCGCCGCGGAAAATCTCGAAAAGTCTCTCTCGCACCGGCGGCAGGAGGAGAAACAAAAGAGGCGCCCCTAGCGTGTAAAGGAGGTAACGCCGCTCTTTCAGCAGGCCGTAGAGGAAAAAGAAAAACGCGCAGGCCAGCCACGCGCTTCGCGTGCGCGTGGCCAGAAGGACCAGAAGCAGCGCCAACAGATAGCCCCAGAGACAGAAGCGCGAGGCCGGCCCCGGCCGCAGATCGCGGGACTTGAGCGCCAAAAAAACCGTCGTGATCGCCCACAGCGTGTAGAACGCGAGGATGTTGGGATGCAGGAAACAGCCCTGCAGGCGCGCGCCTTCCCAGGCGCGAAGCGGATGACCGGCGATCCGCATGGGGCTCGCCATGCCCAGCAGAGCGACCCCGATCGCCGGCAGAGACGAAACGACGAGCGCCTTGATCCAGAATCGCCGGTCCTTCCCGTCGCGGACGAGCACGAACGGGAGGAGAGCGAAAACCAGATAGGTGGCGAGATTGACGAGGAGCTTCATCGCCTTGGCCCGGTCCGGAGAGTGCACGGCGGCCACGGCGGCCACGGCGAGGAAAAGGACCCAGCGCCACGCGATCCGCCACGAAAGTTCGCTGCGGCGCGCCAGAAAAATCCAGAAAGCGAGCGCCAGGACGAGCAGGTTCACCAGATTGCCCGCGCCGATCTCGTGCTCCATGATAACAATCTTCGTGAACTGCAGAAGCGGGTCCAGGAGCGGGCGGATCAGGAAGACGAGCGCGAAGAAAATTCGCGGATCGACCGCCGTCAGAACGGCGAGGAGGCCCAGGACCGGCAGCGACGCGGCGAAGTAGGGGTTCGAAGCCGCTTTCGGCGCCGCCACGAGGACGAGCGCGCCGGCGGCGAGGGCGGCGAAAAATGTCAGGATCCAGCCGGCCACTAGAGAAGCTCCTCATAGATCGATTCGATTCGCCGCGCGGCCGACGCGAGGGAAAACCGCTCGCCGCACAGGGCCTTCGCGTTTTCGCCGATGCGGCGGCGCAGAGGTTCGTCCCCGAGAAGGCGCTCGACCGCCTCCGCCCACCCCGCCTCACAGAAGGGATCGAGGAGGACGCCGTTTTCCCAGTCGACGATGAACTCCTCGTGACAACCGACTCCCGAGGAGATCACCGCCGGAAGACCGGCGCTCATCGCCTCGAGGAGGGCGATCGAATGCAGCTCGAGAAAGGACGGCAGGAAGAACACGTCCGCCGCAGCCAGCAGATCGGGCATGCCGGGCTGGAAACCCAGGAAGCGGACGTTGGCCGGCGCCTGGGCGCGGGCGGACTCGAGCAACGGGCCGCTGCCCGCAATCAGAAAAACGGCGGCCGGTACGCGCGCTTTCAGCTTTTCGGCGGTCTTCAGGACGACTCCCAGATTTTTCTCTCCCGCCAGCCGCGCGGCCGTCAGGACCACCGGATCGTCCGCCCCCAGGCCCAGCCGGCGCCGCGCGGCGGCGCGGTCGACGGCGCGAAACGGCGGCACGCCGTTGTATGACCGCCGGATTTTCGAGCGCGGATAAGCGCCTTTTTTTAAGAGGAACTCCTCGTTCTGCGCGGTGAGAACGAGCACGCGGTCCGAGAGGCCCTGGAACACGCCGATGTAACGGCTCAGATTGGAGTAGCCGTGCCGTCGAGCCACCTCTTCCGGCTCGATGTAGCGGAAATCGTGCACGTGCTCGACCACGCGGGCGCCGGCCAGTTTCGCGGCGAAGACGCCCCAGAAATGGCCGTTGAACGTGTGCGTATGGACGATCCGGATCCCGTTGCGGCGCAGGTACGCCCAGAGGCGGCGGACGATCCAGGCCGAGCGGGGGCTCGACATGCGCGCCGCGACGCTGCTGTACCGGAAGAGGCGGACGTCCGGCAGCGCCTGAAACTCGGCCTCGAGCTCTCCCCCGGCCGCGTAGGCGACGTGGTGCTCGAAACGCGAGCGGTCGAACACCGTCAGCAGGTTCCGCAGGTTCGTTTCCGCGCCGCCCAGGTGAAGGCTCTTGATCACGTGCAGGACCTTCGGCTTCAAATTTCTTCGAACCTCCGGAATCGCGTCATCCGCCGCCCCTGACGGTAGTCCCGGATCGCGCGGACCAGCCGGCCGGACCGAAGGCGCGCGGCCAGAAGCGCGATTCGCCGGAATGAGTCTTTGTGCCCCGCCGCGGCCGTCAGGCGGTTCAGCGCCTCCGCATAGTCTTCCCTGACAAGGTATTCGAGCCCGAGATCGTAATCCAGCCGGCGAAGGTGCGCCGCGATGACCGGCTCTAGAGACCGGTCGTAACGCGGCGTGAGCGGACCTTCGGCGAGCAGTTTGCACAGGAGGTACTGAACGGCCAGGTGGGTGTTGACCTTGTTCCGGCTGATGTTCTCTTCGTGTTCCCTTTTCAGCACGCACCGGTCGGGGAGGTAGACCGCCTCGAACCGGCAGACGGTCCTCAGCCAGTAGTCGTAATCCATCGCGTTCTGAAAGGCCGTGTCGAAAAGCCCCACGGCGTCGACCGCCTCGCGCGTCATGAGGACCGAAGAGGTGATCGTGAAATTCGTGCGGAAGAGACGCTCCAGAAAACGGCGGCCTTCGCGTTCCGGTTCGGGACAGGTGTTCGTCGGATCGACGTAGAGCGGTTTGGGCCGGCGGCCGCGGAACAGGAAGTGATCAGTGAAACAGATGCCCGCGCCCGGGCGGGCTTTCAGCGCGGCGATCTGAAGCCGCAGCTTGTCCTCGGTCCAGAGGTCGTCCGCGTCGAGAAAGGCGACGTAATCGCCGCGCGCTTCGTTCAGGCCGCGGTTACGGGCGTAATAATTCCCCTGCTGCGAAGTCCGGATCACCCGCACGCAGGGGTCTCCCGCCGCACGGGTCGCCGTGTCGTCGGTGGATCCGTCGTCGATCACCAGCACTTCGAGATCGGCATGCGTCTGGGAGAGCACGCTCGAGACCGCGTCCTGGATGAAAGCGGACGCGTTGTAGGCCGGGATCACGACCGAGACCTTTTCCTCTGAAGGCGGCATATATTCGGAAAGTATACGCCTCTCCAAGGGTTAGATCAATTGCCGTATTAGAGGAAACTAATCCTCCCCTAACCTTCCTCTAATGCCAACTTTGTTATCTTTTTATCGACCGTGGCTTGAAAAGGGCCTATGTTGATATATACTTTTAATAAGTAGATATCAAAGCTCTGTGAAAGTAGCCCGATAAATCAAGCTGACTATACGCTTTATTAACAGCGTATAGGGCAAACCGCTCGAGAGAGCGGGACGCAAAGCCACGGGTCCTCCCTGTAGTTGCAGAAGGACAGCCGGGTTGCCGAGGTTACTATGAACCGCAAGGTCCTGCGCTTTTCTTTGCACGTTGTTCTCGTCTCCCTCCTGACCTCCGGGTCAATTCTTTGGGACGTCATACCCGCCCGAGCCGAAGAGGGCCGCCAGGTGACCGCCACCCCCTTCGACCGAAAAATCGACGGCGCCGGCATCAGCCTGGCTCTCGCCCATCCTTCCGGAGTGCCGGACAAGAATCCCGAGACCCTTTTCATGATCAGCCGTTCGTTCCGCTATGTCCGGGACGCCCGGGGTGACCGCTGGCAGAGCCCCCAGGAGACGGACGCGCGCCACTCCGGCGACTGTGAGGACAAGGCGATCTGGCTGTTCTACCGCCTGAAGCTTTCGGGAGCTCACGACGTGCGGCTCGTGATCGGGAAGTTCAAGCGGCACATGGGGGAATTTCACGTGTGGGTGACCTACCGGGACGCCGGAGGCGGCCTCTGCCTCGCGGACCCGACGCTTCAAAAAAGGATCTGGCACGTCTCCGATTTCAGCGGCAACAACTTCTACGTGCCGCTCTTCTCATTCGACGGGATCAACCGCTACATCCACGCCGGCTGACCCGCGTCCCGCCCGCTCTCCCCGCGCTCCGTCAGGACGCCTTGCGGTATAAGCTCGAAACGATCTCGCCTGCCTCCCGATATCCCTTCAGCCGGAAAATCCGGACGAGCGCGGCGTACGCGCCGACACCGAAGAAGACCTCCGCGGCCAGCCGCATCCACGACGCCCATCCGTAAGGCAGCATCATCCCAAAGACCCATACCGCCGCCGCCATGCCCGCGGCGCAGAGAAAAGTCCCGGACAAATTACGCGCCATCTCGCCGAACGTGAGATCGATCAGGCGTCCTGCGATCTTCCATTCTGGATACAGGAAAATGAGGGCAGCCACGAGGTAGCCCGCCGCCACTCCGGTGATGCCCCACGAAAGCCCGATGACGAACGCGCTTAAAATGATCACGATCTGAACGAGGATCATTTTGAACTGCACGTCCGTACGGCCTTGCGACTGATAAATCAGCCCGACGGTCGTCGTGACCGAATCCAGGAGTCCCGCCAGGCAGAAAATCCGGATCACGGGGACCATCGGCGCCCATTTCTCCCCGAAGAAAGCCGAAACGAACGGCCCGCTCACGACGAAAAGACCCGCCATCAGGGGAAACGTGATGAGCGCGATCGCCCTCAGGCATTTAAGATAAACGTTTTTCACTTTCCCCCGGTCGTGCTGGATCGCCGACATCGAGGGGAACATGACTCTCGCCACGCCCCAGGAGATCTGGGCCAGGGGGAACATCATGAGCTGATAGGCCTTGCCGTAAATCCCGAGCGGGTAGAAACCGAGGTACTTGCCGATCAGCAGGTTGTCGAAATTCCGCGCGAAAAAATTGACGGCGTTGAAACCCAGGAGGTAGACGCTGAACCGCAGGACGTCCCGGATCGCCGACGGATCGAACCGGAAACCCGGCCGCCAGCGGCTCACGCTCCAGGTAAGGATCACCGTGAGAAGGCTCAGCGTGATCGACTGCCACACGAGGCTCCAGACGCCGCGGCCGCTCGCGGCGAGCGCGATGCCGACGGCCCCGGCGCTCACGATCGAAACGGTCTCGATGATCGCGAGCCGCCTGAAATTCATGGTCTTGTCCAGCAGGGCCACCTGGACGACGTTCAGGCAGCCGACGAAGAAATTGACCGAGATCAGCATCGTGATCGGCGTGAGGTCGGGGGTGTTGTAAAAGCGCGAGATGGCCGGGCCCGCGAAACAGAGGGCGGCGGTGCACAGGGCGCCCAGGAAGACGTTCAGCCAGAAGATCGAGTCGTAATGCCGCTGGGTCAGATTTTTGTTCTGGATGATCGCGGCCCCGAACTCCTTCCCGATGAACATGCCGGCGAAGCCGGTGAAGACCAGCACCATCCCGACCAGGCCGAAGTCCCCGGGATCCAGCAGACGCGCCAGACAGATCCCGATCCCGAAATTCAGGAGCTGCTTCAGGACGCCGGTCGTGAATATCCAGCGCAGACCCCTGACCGTGAGGAGTTTCCAGTCGGCGTGAAGGTCGGGCGAATGCGGCTGGTTCTGGGTCATCGCCCGTCGAATTCGTTGACGGCGGAGACCACCCTCGCGACCTCGTCATCTCGCAGGGCGGGCCCCATCGGCAGGCTCAAAACCTCTCGATGGATCCGTTCCGTGACGGGCAGGGAGAGGTGGTTCCATTCGGCGTAGGCGGCCTGCTTGTGCGGGGGTA
>DATJEK010000046.1:0-5767 GCA_035496715.1 Candidatus Eiseniibacteriota bacterium
CGACGCCCCGGAGAGCCTCAGGGAAATGGCGCTGGAGCTGGACCTGCGTTTTCCCCTCCTGTATGACGCCAGCCAAAAAACGGCCCGGGATTACACGGCCGCCTGCACCCCCGATTTTTTCCTGTTCGACCGCCCGCGCAAGCTTGTCTACCGCGGCCAGCTGGACGACAGCCGCCCGGGCAACGGCAAGCCCGTCACCGGAGCCGACCTTCGCGCGGCCGTCGATGCCGTGCTGGCGGGAAAGCCCGTCTCCGCAGCCCAGCGGCCGAGCCTCGGCTGCAATATCAAGTGGAAGTCGGGGCAGGAACCCGCTTATTTCGGAACCGCCTAATCCGCTTCTAAAAAGCGTCCTTTGGCGGTATAATACTCCCGTAACAGCCTTTCAGGATCTTCGATCGTTTCCCAGAACGCAGCTTTCTTTCCGGCGAGATTGTGCCCGGTTATTTCAAACGATGAAAAAGGGGAGCCGATTCCCCGAAAGAGGTTCGATGCCTCAGCTTCTTTCCGAAACGTCCGCCGCCCGTACCGTCGGCACGCCTTCCGACGAGAACATCCGGGAGGCCGCCCGCGCCGTCCTCGCCGAATTCGCGCCCCCGTCCTCCGTTTACCGTCTCCAACTGTCGCCCTCGTTCGGTTTCGACCGCGCGGCGGGCCTCGCGCCCTATCTGCGGGCGCTGGGAACGGGCGCTCTGTATCTGTCGCCGTGCTTCCAGGCGGTGCCGGGAAGCCCTCATGGGTACGACGTCACCGACCCGAACGTTTTCAATCCCGAGCTCGGCGGAGAGGACGGCCACGCGCGCCTGTGTCTGCGTCTCCGGGAAGCCGGCCTGCGGCAGGTGATCGACGTCGTGCCCAACCATATGGGCATCGCCTCGGAAGGCAACCGGTTCTGGAACGACGTCCTCGAAAACGGGCCGGGCTCCCTGTACGCGTCTTTTTTCGACATCGACTGGGAACCGGTCAAGCGGGAGCTGAAGAACAAGGTCCTTTTGCCGGTCCTGCCAGATTTTTACGGCCGCGTGCTCGAGCGCGGCGAGATCGCGCTCGCGTACGCGGACGGGGAGTTTTCGGTCCGCGCCGCGGGCCGCCGTCTGCCGCTGAGCCCTTCGTCGTATCCTTCGGTGCTCGAGCCGGGACCGGAGGGGCAGCCCGCCGGGCTTTCCCGGGGAGACGCCGATTCTCTCGAATACCTCAGCGTCATCACCGCCTTCCGCAACCTGCCCGGAAACGCCGGGCTCGATGCCGACCGCCTCGCGGAGCTTCACCGCGAGAAGGAAATCGCCAAGCAAAGGCTCGGCGCGTTGACCGCGCGCTCCGCCGCCGTTCGGCGCTTCGTCGAGTCGCGCGTGGCGTTTTTCAACGGACGCAAGGGGCACCCGTCGAGTTACGACGCCCTCGACGCCCTTCTTTCCCGGCAGGCCTACCGGCTCGCCCACTGGCGCGTCGCCTCCGAGGAGATCAACTACCGGAGGTTTTTCACGATCAACGAGCTCGCGGCGGTCCGCATGGAAGACCCTCCGGTGTTCGAGCACTGCCATCGTCTCGTCTTCCGTCTCCTGGCCGAGGGCCGCGTGCACGGACTGCGCGTCGACCATCCGGACGGGCTCTACGACCCGCCGGGATATTTCTCGAGGCTGCAGACCGGCTATCTGGCGCGCGCGACGGCCCGCCGGCTGGAAGCCGGCGAGGAGCTGCGCGAGCGGATCCTCGCGGTGCTGGCGGAAAAGGAATTCCGCTCTTCGCAGCCCTTGTACGTCGTGGCCGAAAAGGTCCTCGACCGCCGCGAAAGCCTTCCCGCCGACTGGCGCGTTCACGGAACCGTGGGGTACGATTTTCTCAACGCGCTGAACGGCCTTTTCGTCCGTTGTGAAAGCGCGGCGGCGTTCGACGCCCTTTACGAGGCGTTCATCCGCCACCGGATCGACCTGAACGAGCTCGTGTACGACACGAAAAATTCGTTCGCCGCGGAATTCATGGCCAGCGAGGTGGATTCGCTCGGGTGCCGCCTCGACCGCATCTCCGAGGGGAACCGCCGGTACCGGGACTTCACGAGGGGAAATCTGACGCTCGCGATCCAGGCCGTGATCGACGCGTTCCCGGTTTACCGCACGTACGTGCCGCCGTCCGGCGGCGTGTCCGCGCGCGACGAGGCGATCATCCGCCGGGCCGTGGAACGGGCCCGGAAGCGGACGCCGCGGCTGGACCCGGCGATTTTTGACTTCATACGGGACGTGCTTCTTCTCAGGCTCGAGGAGGAGGTCGGACCGGAGGAGGCGGCCGCCTACCGGGATTTCGTGATGCGCTTCCAGCAGCTGACGGCCCCCGTGATGGCCAAAGGACTCGAGGACACGGCGTTCTACGTCAACAACCGCCTCTCGTCGCTGAACGAAGTGGGCGGCGACCCCCGCCATTTCGGCGTGACTCCCGAAGAATTTCACGCGCAGAACCGCGAACGCGCGGCCCGCTGGCCGCATACGTTCCTGACGACGTCCACCCACGACACCAAGCGCAGCCAGGACGCGCGCATGCGGTTGAACGTGCTGAGCGAGATTCCCGCGGAGTGGGAGCGCGCCGTCGGACGATGGGCGGAATGGAACGAGTCCCTCAAGACCGCGGTCGACGGCGTGCCTTCCCCGCGCCGGAACACCGAATATTTCATTTATCAGACATTGGTGGCCGCCTGGCCCGACGGGAAGACGGACGGCGCGGCGCGGGAGGCGTTCCGCGGCCGTTTCTGGGACAACATCCTCAAATCCGTCCGGGAGGCGAAGATTTATACCAACTGGACGGATCCCAACGGGCCTTACGAGACGGCGGTCGAGAAATTCGTGCGGGGCCTCTTCGATCCGGCGGGCGCGTTTCTGCCGGACTTCCTGGAGTTTCAGGCCCGCGTCTCGCGATGCGGGAAGGAGAACTCCCTTTCGGCTCTCGCGCTGAAGCTGGGATCGCCCGGCGTCGCGGACACCTATCAGGGCGAGGAGCTCTGGCGCTACGATCTCGTCGATCCCGACAACCGGCTCCCGGTGGATTTCGACGCCTGCGCCCGCGCGCTGGAAAGCGTCCGCGCGGAAACCGCCGCCGGTCCGCTCGAGGCGGCGGTACGGCGCATGGCCGCTTCGCCCGAGGACGGACGGCTCAAGCTGCACCTCCTGCGGACGGGGCTGGCGCTCCGGCGGGAGAACCCGGCCCTTTTCACGGCGGGCGATTATGAGCCCGTCGCGGTCGAAGGGGAACGGGCCGGGCACGCCGTCGCGTTTTTGCGCCGCGAGGGGTCGAAGACGGCCTTCGTCGCGGTCGCGCGTTTCTTCGCCGAGGGCTTCCCCGAGACGCCCGCGGCGTGGGCGGACACGCGCTTTGTCCTGCCGCGCCCGCCCGCGGCGCCGTTCACCGACGCCTTTACCGGCAGGCCCTGCCGCGCCGAGGGCCGGACGCTGCGCGCCTCCGACGTCTTCGGCGTCCTCCGGACGGCCATGCTCGTCGATTTTCCGGCGGAGGCCCGATGACCGAGCGCCGCCTCTGCGTCCACGGACACTTTTACCAGCCGCCCCGGGAGAACCCCTGGATCGAATCCGTGGAGCTCCAGGAGAGCGCGGCGCCGTTCCACGACTGGAACGACCGGATCCATCACGAATGCTACCAGCCCAACGCGGTCGCCCGCGTGCTGGACGCGCAGGGCTCGATCCTGCGGATCGTCAATAATTTCGAGTCGATCAGCTTTAATTTCGGCCCGACCCTGATGGCCTGGCTCGAGAGCGTCCATCCCGAAACGTACGAGCGCGTGCTCGAGGCCGACCGCCAGAGCGTCCGGTCGCACGAGGGGCACGGCAACGCGATCGCCCAGGCGTACAATCACATGATCCTTCCGCTGGCCAACCGCCGGGACAAGGTCACGCAGGTGCGGTGGGGACTCGCCGACTTCCGCCACCGATTCGGGCGCGAGGCGGAGGCGCTGTGGTTGCCGGAGACGGCCTGTAACGAGGAGACGGTCGAGGTCCTCATCGAGCACGGCCTTCGTTACGTGATCCTCGAACCGCATCAGGCCGAGGCCGTCCGGCCGCTGTCCGGCGAAGACTGGCGCGACGTGTCGAACGGCGGCATCGACCCGCGGAGGCCGTACCGCTGTTTTTCGTCCAAAAACCCGGACCGCTTCATCGACGTGTTTTTTTACGACGGGCCGCTGTCGAAGGCCGTCAGCTTCGAAGACCTTTTGTTCGACGCCAAGCGCCTCGTCGACCGTTTTGAGGCCGCCGCCGGGGAGCCCGCAGACGCGCCGCAGCTGGTGAGCGTCTCGACCGACGGCGAGACGTACGGCCACCACAAGGCCTACGGAGACCGCGTGCTCGCCTACGCGCTCAATGTCGAGGCGCCGGCGAGGGGTTTCCGCATCGTGAATTTCGGGGAGTTTCTGGATGCCTGCCCGCCCCGCGAGGCCGTGCGCCTCAAGGCGGGGGAGAACGGGGAGGGCACGTCCTGGAGCTGCGCGCACGGCGTGCGGCGGTGGAAGGACGCCTGCGGCTGCCGGGGGGACGGACCGGCGGAATGGAACCAGGCATGGAGGCGCCCGCTCCGCGAGGCGTTCGACTGGCTGAGGGACGAGCTGGCCGTGATTTACGAAAAAAAAGCGCGGGAGTTCCTGAAAGACCCATGGGCGGCGCGAGACGCCTACATCGAAGTGATCCTCGGGCGCGCGGAAGAGGACATGCTCGCGTTCCTTTCGCGCCACGCCGTGCGGGAGCTGTCCCGGGCGGAGGTGATCGCGTGCGTGAAGCTCCTCGAGATGCAGCGGCACGCGATGCTGATGTACACCAGCTGCGGCTGGTTTTTTACGGAGCTTTCGGGGATCGAGACCATCCAGGTCATTCAGTACGCGGCGCGCGCGGTGGAGCTGGCCGCCGGCATCAACGGCGGCACGCTGGAGGAGGAACTGAGAAAGCGCCTGGCGGAGGCCAAGAGCAACCTGCCCGAATTCGGCGACGGCCGCGCGATCTACGACCGTTTCGTCAAGCCGCGGGTGATCCCGCTGGCGAAGGCGGCCGCGTTCTACGCGATCTGCTCGATCTTCGAGGGTTACTACGGCGGCAAGCGGCCCGTCCGCATTTTCGGCTTCCACGCGGAGGTGCTTTCCGAGCGCAAAGAGACCTTCGGGAACGTCACGCTGAATTTCGGCCGGCTCCGAATCGGTTCGGGCATCACGCTCGAGAGCGAGGAGCTCGCGTTCGTCGCCGCTCAGACGGCGGTCTATGATTTCCACTCCTGGGTGAGGCCGCTCGAGGCCGAGCGCATGGACGGGGTGGAAAAGGAGCTCTTCGGGCTCCTCCAGTCGATGGACATCGTGAACCTGTTCAAGCGGATCGGAGGCGTTTTCGGCGAAAAGAACTACGGACTCAAGGACCTCCTCTTCGAGGACCGTCTGCGGATCATTTCGATCCTGACCAAGGGGATGATCGAAAAGATGGGCCGCGCGTACGAAAACCTGTATGATGAGAACCTGAAGATGAACGAGGTCTATCACTCCATCAACCTGCCGATCCCGCGTGAAATCCGCTACGCGGCCGAGCACACGCTGAGCCGGCGCCTTCGCGCGGCGGCGCGCGAGCTGGCCGAATCGGATTTCGACCGCGAAAGCCTCAAGTCCATGCGGCGCATCATCGACGTGGCGCGCGAATACAAGCTGGGCCTCGACCGCGAAGAGGTGGGCGGGCTTCTGACGCAGGAGCTTTCCGTCCGCGCGCAGTCCCTCGAGGAGCGCGTGACCCCGGAGCTCGTC
>DATJEK010000047.1:0-15112 GCA_035496715.1 Candidatus Eiseniibacteriota bacterium
CGGCCACGTCGCCGTGCTCCACCTGGGTTCCCAGCCCGGTCTCGGCCGAGAGGTCGCCCATGTGGCTTTCCCGCGGACCGATGAAAACGAACGGCCGCCCCACGGCCAGGATCCCGTAGACTTTGCACGGATGGAGGATGCCGACGAACGGCTTCCCCATCACGGTGACGTGAAGGTCCGCCGCGGAAAGCGATTCGGCGAGCCTCTCGAGGGGCTGGTATCCCATCTGGCGGATGTTGTCGAGGCCGTTCTCCTCGCGGAAGCGCCGGACGGTCGCGACGAGGCTGCCTCCCCCGATGAAATAAAAGAGCACGTCCTCGCTCCGGAGCTCGCGCGCCGCTTCCAGCAGCGTGTCGAGCGGGTGGCAGGGGCTGTGGTTGCCCGAGTACATGACGACGAATTTTCCGGCGGGCACGTGCTCGCGGCGGAACGCGTTCTTTTCATGGGGCACGGGCTCCAGCCGGTCGTCGTGCGCCCAGGGGGGCAGCACGGTGATCTTTTCCGCGGGGACGCCGTAATTCGATTCGATGCGCGCCTTCATGAAGCGGTCGAGCGCCACGACGCGGGCGCTGCGGCGGAAGGACCCGCGCGAGACGGCCGTCAGAAAACGCGCCGCCGGCGAGCGGGCGTCCAGCCAGCCGGCCGCGATCGCCTCTTCGGGATTCATGTCCATGACCCAGTACACGAAACGGCCTCCTTTCAGCCGGCAGAACGCGGCGCCGACGGCCGCCACCAGGGGCGGCGACGTGAGGCCGACGACGACGTCCTGAGAGGGCGTGACCGCCAGCCTCAGGAACAGCCCCAGGTGAAACGACGCGAAGTCGGCGGCGCGGGCCCATTTGGACTTCTTGCCGAACGACGAATACGCGATGCGCCGGATCTTCACGCCCCGGTAGTCCTCGCGGGAGGGGAATTTCCTCGCCGGATCGTCGTACCCGTGGTCGCCGGCGATCACGGTGACGTCGTGCCCGCGGCCCGCCAGCTCCGCCGCGAGGTCGGTCAGATGCTGGCCCGTGGCCACCACGTCGGGATAAAAAGCCTGATTGATCAGGAGGATCCTAATGTTGGACGGCCCCCTGGCCCTGGAACCACTCGTGCATCTCCCGGATGCCGTCCTTGAGCGTCACCGAAGGCACGAAACCGGTGAGCTTCCGGAGCAGGGTGACGTCCGCCGAGCGGCGGGCGTAGCCGTCCGGCTTCGACGTGTCGTAGAACGCCTTGGGCCGGCGGCCGGTCACCTCGCAGATCAGCGCGAAGAGGTCCTTGATCGTGACTTCCTGGTCGTGGCCGATGTTGACCGGGGTGCCGACCGGGGCTTTTTCGGCGACGAGCATCATGCCGCGGGCGATGTCCCGCGCGTGCACGAACGCGCGCGACTGGTTGCCGCTGCCCCAGATGACGACCGGGTCGTCCCCGTCGAGCACCCGCTTCAGGATCGCGGGGATCACGTGCGACGTTTTCTCGTCGAAATGATCCCGGGGTCCGTAGGCGTTGAAGGGACGCGCGATCACGACCTCGATGCCGCTCTCCTTCGAATGGTAGCGCGCGAGCTTCTCGCCCATCAGCTTCGCCAGGCCGTACCCTTCGTTCGTCGGCTCCGGCGAGCCACGCTCGCCCTCGCTCTC
This sequence comes from Candidatus Eiseniibacteriota bacterium, assembly GCA_035496715.1. Lineage (GTDB taxonomy): Bacteria > Omnitrophota > Gorgyraeia > 2-02-FULL-51-18 > 2-02-FULL-51-18 > DATJEK01. The sequence goes on from DATJEK010000047.1 coordinate 1,626, forward strand.
GGGCGTCGGGACCTTCGCGTCGTGCGGATAGATGCAGGCGGTGCTGACCTGCAGGAAGCGGCGCACGCCCGACTTGGCGGCGGCGCCCAGCACGTTCATCTGCAGCTTCATGTTGCTTTCGAACATGTCGGCCATGTGGAAACGGTTGTATTCGATGCCGGTGACCTTCGCCGCGAGGTTCAGCACGACTTCCTGGCCGCGGCACGCCTCGAGGCAGTTCGCGTAGTCGAAGAGATCCAGCGGTTTCAGCTCGACGCGGCCGAGCACCCCTCGGATGCGGTCTTTCGAGCCGCGCTGCAGGTTGTCGGCGACGGTGACCCTGGCGCCGGCCTCGACCAGGAGCTCGGTCAGGTAGGACCCGATGAAACCGGCCCCGCCCGTGACGAGCACCTTCGTGTTTTTCCATTCCATCGCGGCTTCTCCTTTTCTTTGAATGTTAGATCAGGCCTTCCGGCACGCGGCGCACGAGGAACATGATCCAGCGCCAGTAGCCCGGAACGTACACGACCTGCTTTTTCGCCCGGATCGCGCGGCGGATGCCGGAAGCCACCGCCTCCGGACTGGAAAACAGCGCGCTTTTCGACAGGTGCGCGGTCATCGGCGTGGCCACGTAACCCGGCTTGATCGTCAGGACATGCACGCCGAAACCCCTCATGCGGCCGCGCAGGCCCTGCAGATAGACGTCGAGTCCCGCCTTCGACGCGCCGTAAACGAAATTCCCCTTTCGGCCGCGGTCTCCGGCCACCGAGGTGACGACGGCGATCGACCCCGAGCGCTGCTTTTCGAAATGCCCGGCCGCGTGCGTCAGGAGCGACACGACGTTCGTGAAATTGGTCTTCAGGACTTCCTCGACGGCGCGGAAATTGCCCGCGTATTCGTCCGGCCGGCCCAGCACGCCGTAGCAGACGAAAAGGAGATCCAGCCCCGCGAGCGCGCGGCGCGCCTCGTCCAACAGCGCCGGGTGGCGGCCGCAGTCGTTCAGGTCGAGCGCGAAAGTGCCCGCGACGTCCGCCCCCGCCGAGCGCAGGGAGGCTGCGGCCGCCGACAGCTTCGACTCGTCGCGCGCGACCAGGAAAAGCCGGTCCCCGTCCGCCGCGAAGAGCTTCGCGGAAGCCATCCCGATCGCCGACGTGGCTCCGATGACGAGCGTTTTTCTCATCGCCTCTCCCTCATGCCCCTTCAGAAACCCGTCTCCAGAAACCCGACGAAAAGCGCGGGTCCCGGTGCGCCTCCAGCTCCTTCCAGCGCGGGAAGTAGCGCCGGAACGCCTGCGGCGACATCCGGGCGTCTTTCGCCGGATACACGGCTCCGCCGCATTCCATCACGACCGCGTCGAGCGAATCCATGAGCTCCAGCGTCCGGCGGCCCGCGTTCGGGAAGTCGAGGGCCAGCGTCACGCCCCGCCGCGGAAACGACAGGATCCCCGGCGACTCGAGCCCGCCGAAGAGCTTCGCGACCGCGAGGAACGAACCCGCGCCCGCGGCGGCCGTCTTCTCCAGCAGCCGGCGGACGGGGCCGAGCGACTCTTTTTCGCCCGGCAGCACGCATTGATACTGAAAGAACCCGCGGCGGCCGTACATCCGGTTCCAGTCCGCGATGCCGTCCAGCGGGTAGAAAAACGGCTCGTAATGCCGGATCGCCCGGCGCCGCCGCTCCGGCTGCCGGCGGTAATAAAGGAAATTGAACGCACGCACCGCGAACGGGTTCAGCACGAACGCCGGCAGATCCGCCGGCACCGAGAACTTCGGCGGCCCTCCCAGGCGGTACCGCTCGCGCCCGCCGCAGTCGGCGGCCGCGTTGCCCCGCATGAAAAGCCCCCGCCCGAGAGCGGCGCCTCCCGACAGGCAGTCGATCCACGCGACCGTGTATTCGAAGTCGCGGTCCGATTCCGCCGACAGAGCGAACAGATCGTCGATGCGGTCGAAGCGAACGGTCTCCACGTCGACCCAGGCGCTCGGCACGCGGCGCAGCCGGAACTCCGCCCACAGGATGAGCCCGGTCAGGCCCAGACCGCCGATCGTCGCCGCGAAAAGCGCCGGGTTCTCCGCGGGAGAGCAGACCAGCCTCCGGCCGTCCGACCGCAGGAGCTCGAAGGCGGTCACGTGCCGGCCGAACGTGCCCTCGCGGTGATGGTTTTTGCCGTGAATGTCGTTGGCGACGGCGCCGCCGACCGTCACGTGCTTGGTGCCGGGCGAGACCGGAAGAAAAAATCCTTCCGGCACGACGAGCCGCAGGACCGCCTCGAGCGTCATCCCGGCCTCGCACCGCAGCGTCCCCGCCTCGCGGTCGAAACGGAGCACGCGGTCCAGCCGCGAGACGTCCAGCAGGACGCCGCCGTCGTTCAGGCAGACGTCCCCGTAACTGCGGCCGAGGCCGTACGCGAGCACCGAGCCGCGCGTGTCCGGGACCGGCTCGCGGCGCCAGTCCCCCTCCGCGACGCGCTGGTCCGACGCCTTCGGGACGCGCCCCCACGACTGGTGATCGCGCAAGCGCACCGGCCCTCTAGACCCTGAAATAAATGACCGCCATGCAGACGACGATCCACGCCACGAGATTCACGAGCATCAGCCCGTCCTTGAGGAGGACGAGCGAGGGGTCCTCGCCTTCCTTCCGGCGGATCACGATGTACAGGTAGCGGAAGATGCCGTAATACACGAACGGCGTGCTGTAAATGAGATGGGTCGTCCCGAACTCGTTCACGGTCCTCTGGTCCACCGTGTACAGCATGTACACGACGACGATCGAGGAGGTCAGGACCGCGATCATCTGGTCGATGAAATAGATGCTGTACTTCGTGAGGACCGAGCGGCGGGCGGCCGCGTCGACGCCCTCGTTGACGAGCTCCTGGCGCCGCTTGTTGAAGCCGAGGAACATGGCCAGCAGCACGATCAGGAAAACCATCCAGTGCGACAACGCGACCTGCGCCGTGACGGTGCCCGCGACGACGCGCATCAGAAAAAAGAGCCCGATGCAGAAGACGTCGATGATCACGATGTTCTTCAGGTAGCCGGTGTAGAAGAGATTCAGCGCGAGGTAGACCGCGATCACGGCGGAGAGCTTCGGCTCGAGAGGAAACGCGGCGGCGACGGAGACGACCGACAGCAGGAGCGCCGTCACGAGCGCGGCTCCCGTCCCGAGCCGTCCGGAAGCGATCGGCCGATGACGCTTCTGGCGGTGCGACCGGTCGTTCGGCGCGTCGATGATGTCGTTCATCAGATAGACGGCGCTGGAGGCGAGACAGAAGAGCGCGAAGCAGGCCAGCGCTCGGAACCCGTAGGGCTGGACGAAGAACCGCTTGCCGAAAATGAACGGGATGAACACGAACAGATTCTTGATCCACTGTTTCGGCCTGAGCGAATTGACGAGCGGTCCGAGCGCGATGGCGTTGTTCATCCGTTCTCCATTGTATAACGCCGAGGCGATCTTGTCATCGCCGCCAGATCAGGTAGCCGCCCAGAGCGAGCGCGTCCATCTTCGTGCGCAGGAAGCAGTCGAGCGCTTCGGACGGGCGGCAGACGACGGGTTCGTTTTCGTTGAACGAGGTGTTGAGCAGCATCGGCACCCCCGTGAGCTGTTTGAACGTCGACAGGAGGCGGTGATAGAGCGGGTTGTCGGATTCGGCGACCGTCTGCAGGCGCCCCGTCCCGTCCACGTGCGTCACGGCGGGCACGAGCGGCCGCTTTTCCGGCCGGATCGCGTAGACTTGCAGCATGAACGGGACGTCGTCGTCCGTCTCGAACCACTCGCCCGCGTCCTCGCGCAGCACCGACGGCGCGAACGGGCGGAAGGACTCCCGCCGCTTGATCCGGACGTTCAGAAGGTCCTTGGCGTCCGCGCGGCGCGGGTCGCAGAGGATGCTGCGGTTTCCGAGCGCGCGGGGCCCCCACTCCATGCGGCCCTGGAACCAGCCGAGCACCTTCCCCTCGGCGATCGCCTGCGCGGCGCGGAAGCACAGGCCGACTTCGCTCTCGATGATCTCGATCGCGCAGTTTTCGCGGGCCAGATCCGCCTCGCGTTCGTGGATCGCCTCGAAGCACTCCGACGACGGGAACGAGGGCCCCCAGTAAGCGTGGCTCATGGTGAAGACGCGCGGGCGCTTCATCGTCTCGTTCCACAGGTGGAACGCCGCGCCGATGGCCCCGCCGGCGTCCCCGGCCGCGCTCTGCACGTACAGCTTCCGGAATCCGGTGCGCGCGTAAACTTTGCCGTTGGCGACGCTGTTCATCGCGCAGCCGCCGGCCAGGCAGAGGTTTTGGGATCCGGTTTCGGCCTGGACGTGGTTCAAAAGATGGAAAAACGCCTCTTCGTACATCGCCTGCAGGGACGCGGCGACGTCCATGTGCCTCTGCTCGATCGGCGAGTCGGGCATGCGCGCGGGCCCCAGGAGCGCCTCGAGCTGCGGCGAAAACACGCGGCCGACGGCGGGCTCTCCTTTCTCCCAGACCATGGAAACGCCTTCGGTGTGATGAAGAAAGTAGGCCAGGTCGAGCTCGAAGAGCCCCTTGCCGGTCAACTTCACGATCCGGCGGAGATCGTCGAGCCGGGTCGGCTTCCCATAGGCCGCCAGGCCCATGACCTTGTACTCATCGCCGTATTTCGGAAATCCCAGATACTGCGTGAGCGCCAGATAAAAGAGGCCGAGCGAGTGCGGGAAGCAGACCTGGCCCTTCGATTCGATGCGGTTCTTCCGGCCGGTTCCCCAGAGCACGCTGAGAAAATCCCCGAAACCGTCCACCGACACGACGGCGGCTTCGGGAAACGGCGAAACAAAAAACGCGCTCGCCAGATGGGCGCGGTGATGCTCGACGTGGCAGATGCGGGCCTTGAACGGGCGGCCCTGCGTGATCTCCTCTTCGAACGCCGAGCGGAGCCCGCCGATTTTCCCGGCGTTGCGCAGGCGCCCGAGCACCGATTCGAGGCTCGGCCAGCTGACGGCGGCGAAGCGCGCCTTTCTCAGAAAATTGGCGCGCGGATCGCGGTTCACGGCGACGCGGTCGACCGCCTCGGCGGTCAGCCCTCCGGCCTCGAGGCACCAGCGGATCGATTCGGACGGAAACCCGGCCCAGTGCTTGATCCGGCGGAATCTTTCTTCCTCGGCAGCCGCGACCAGCCGCCCGTCCACGACGAGACAGGCCGCGGAATCCCCGTGGTACGCGTTGATCCCCAGGATGTTCACGATGGTCCTCCCATTCCGAGATACCGCTGCGCCAGCCGGCGGGTCAGCATCGCCTCGGCCAGCGTCCGCTGCAGGGAATATTTCAATCCCGGCAGCCCCTCCCTCCAGAGACCCTTCACGAACAGGCAGTAGAGGAACGCCAGCGGCGCGGCCACCAGCGCCCGCCGCGCCTTGTCCTGCGGGGAAAGGTCCCGCCAGGACGCGCGGGACAAGGAGTCGGCTTCCAGCCGCATGTAGGCGTCCTGATTTCTGCGCCAGCGCGAAAAGGCCTTCCGGTCATCATGCCTGATGAACGAATGGAACTCAAGCACCCGCCCCTCCGTCCGCAGGCGCTGCGTGTGGCCGTCCTGCAGGTAGCGGCCCAGACGGCGGCGGTAAAGCACGGTCACCGGCGGGTACAGCGAGGCGCGAAGCGCGCGGCCGTCCACGCAGTAACGAAACGGCGCGCGGTATCCGGACACGTCGGCGGGCGGCTCGAGCCGTTTCAGCTCCTCCACGAATTCGGCGGTCAGGACGTAATCGGCGTCCAGCGCGAGCACCCATTCGGTGTCGATGCGGGTCTCGAGAAGCCCGAAATTCCACTGGCTGGCGTGCCGGTCGAATCGCCGGTCGAAGACTTCCACGTTCGCGTGCTTGCGGGCGATGGCCGAGGTCCCGTCGGTGCTGCCGCTGTCGACGACGACGATCCTCCGCGCCCACGCCAGAGGCTCGAGCGTGCGCTCGAGGTTCGCGGCCTCGTTGTACGTGAGGATGAGCGGCGTCACGTCGGCCAGGTTCACGACCGCACCGCCCCGAGCGCGCGCTCGTATTCCCGCGCCATGCGCTCGGCCATCGCGGCCCTGGAAAATTTCGCCGCCGCCTCGATCCCCCGCCTTCCGGTTTCCCGGCGCAGCGCCTCATCCCTCAGGAGGGCGGCGAGTTCCCGTCCGAGCTCCTCCGCCCCGCCCGACACGACGCGGCCGGCGCCCGATTCGCGGACCACGTCCGCCGCGCCGACCTCTTCCGAGACAATGACCGGGCAGCCGACCGACATCGCCTCCAGAACGACGTTTCCGAAATTCTCGCCGTACGAGGGGAGCGCGAGAACCGCCGCCGCGCGCAGGAGGGCCCATTTGCGGGGACCCCTCACCTCTCCGGCGAACCGCACGCGGAGGCCGACCCCTTTTTGGTCGGCCAGCCGCCGCATCGAGTCGCCGTATCCTTCCTCGTCGTTGCCGGCGATCACGAGCTCGGCCTGCGGGACCGAGGCCATCGCGGGAATGAGACGGTCCAAGCCCTTTTTCCAGTTGATCCGCCCCAGAAAAAGGATCACGGGCCGGCCCCCGAGGCCGTCCAGAACGTCGGGAATCTCGCCGCCGGACTCCTCTTCCTCGACGGCATTCGGCACGACGAAAACCGGGGGCAGCCGGAAGCCGAAGGCCTCGAGCTCTTTCTTTTCGAGCGAGCTCGTCGCATGGATCGCGGCGGCCGTTTCGAGATTCCGCCGCTCGACCCAGCGGATCCAGGCGGATTTCACGGCCCGGCTTTTCCTCCTCACAAGAGCTTTCACGAGCATGCCGCGCGGGGAGATGATGAACGGTTTCCCGGACCGGCGCGCCGACGCCGCGGCGGCAGCCGTCGGCCACAGGAAGACCGAGTGCAGGTGGACCAGGTCGAACTCTCGCGTCCGCCGCTCCAGCGCGCGGCCCATCGCGGGCGAAAAATAAAGTCTCCGCAGGAACGGGGACGGAAAATAATTCACGAGGACGCCGTCGACGTCGACCGGCCGGTTCGTCGGGACGTCGAGCCGCGAGCGCCCGTCGACGTCCGTCGTGAAAACCTCCACGCGATGTCCCAGCCGCACGAGGCCCCGGCACAGCGCGTGCACCGAACGGATCGTGCCGCCGTAACGCCAGGCCGGAAGATACGAAGGCACGACGTGCAGGATCTTCATCCGATCACCCTTTCCTTGGACGTCAGGACCCGCTCGATGAAGGGCACCAGGACCTTCAAGAGGATGGACATGATGAGGAACGCCATGGTGATGGTCCCGAAAAGGATGACCAGGTTGACTCCGAAATTGTTGAAAGGCAGGATGACGACGCTGGCCAGGATGTAATTGAAAAGCCCGACCCGCTTCTGACCGATGAAATAGCGATAGATCGACCCGACGACGAAGCCCGTCAGCAGCGTCATGACGAAGAGCCCGATCAGCCCGAAGTCGATGTAGTATTCCGCCATGTAGCCCAGATTCACCGACGTGTTTTCCATGAACTCGATCCCCGTGTATTTCGTCGTGAGGCCCGTCTGGTCGACGATCGGCTTGTTGGGGTTCAGGACGCGGGGGGTCAGCACGTGCTGAACGGCGCTGAAGACCAGCAGGCCGTTCTCATGGGGGATCTCCCTCGGGACGTTGTGGAGAACCATGGCGAAAAATTCGACGTAGGAAATACGCTCCGCGAGGGCCTCGATGCCCTGGCCGAACTTGTCGGTGTCGATGTTGCGGTACAACTCGATCACCTTGCTGTAGCGCTCGGCGACCGGGATGGTCGCCGCCTGAGCGCCGGTGCCCTCGTTGATGTAATCCCGGTATTCGGTCTTCACGCACGTCCAGAGCGCGCCGAACATGATCATCCCCGTCCCGATCAGGATCATGCCGATGAACCGCTTGAACGTGATCCGGCGGCCGAGGCTCAGGTAGACCATGCCGAGCAGGACCATCGGCTGGCGGAATTCCGCGAAGTAGCTGACCATGCCGACGGCCATTTCCATGAGAAACGCGAACGCGATGAAATAGCGCTTTTTTCTCTGGAACAGCGTGATGTACGCCAGCAGGATGTAGAATACCCATCTCAGATTGAAAAAAGCCATCAGGCCCTGCGTGAGGCCGGGGTTTTCCCACATCAGACCCTGGCAGAAGATCGAGAACAGATAGAGGCCGATGTAATACCAAAAAACCGTGTCGATGTTCATCCGGGCCGTTTCCCTGCGAAACTTCCATTCCGGCACGATGTTGAACCCGCGGAGAGCCAGCCGCATCCCGACGGAAACCGCGAACAGGCCGGCCAGACCCATCTGAATCGCGTAGCGGTACGTTTCGACCTCGCTCATCTCCTCGATCACCCTGCCGAGGGCGTTCGCGTGAAAAACCGGCGTGCTCACCTCCATCCACTGGCTCGTGAGGCACAAAAAGAGCACCGGCAATTCACCCGGCCGCCACGTCATGAGCAGCATCGCCGCCAGACAGATGAAAACGGCGGCCGTGAGACCCAGATTGGGGCTGAAAATTCCCCACGCGACGCCGAGAATCGAGATCGTCAGCGCGGCTCCGTAAGGAAGCTCGGTTTTGGCGGGCATCATTCCCTCCCCTTCCGCACGGCCTTCGCCGCCTCGAGGATTCCGTCCGCCGCGGAGGCGGGCGAATGCGCGGCGGTGACCCGTCGCAGCGCGGCCGTCGTTTCGGGCTTGTCCCGCCGGGGCAGGAACCGTTCCACGGCCTCCGCCAGGGCCGCGGCGTCCCCGGTGCGGAAAACGGAGCCGGTTTCGCCTTCGATCACCAGGTCGGCCGAACACCCCGCGGCGTCCGAGACGACGGCGGGCAGCCCGCAGGCCATCGCCTCGTTGACCACCAGGCCCCAGGTCTCGCGGGCGTCCGAAGGAAGCGCCAAAAGATCGGCCGCCGCGTAGTACGCCGGCAGTTCGGTCTGATTCTTGAAGCCGGCGAAGTGGACCGGGACGCCAGCCGCCGCGGCGGACCGGCGAACGGCGTCTTCGAGCGGGCCCGCGCCGACGATCCAAAGACGCGACGGCCGGCCGCGCTCAGCCAGCCGCGCGCACGCCGCGACGAGGTCGAGGGGCCTTTTCTGGTCGACCAGCCTTCCGACGAAAAGAATCTGCGTCTCCCCGGGACGCGCGCCGGCCTCCGAGCGGAGCGCGGCGCGCCGTCCGGCGGCCTCGGCCGCCCGAGCGGCGAACCAGCCGGTGTCCACGCAGTGCGGCGACAAAAATACGCGGCCGGCGGGCGCGCCGTAGCGCATAAAATAAGCCCTCGAACGCTCGCCGACGGCGAGAAACCCGTCGAAACGGCGGACCAGCCCCGGATAAACGGCCGACTTGAAGAAATTTTTGACGGGGTGGCGCGGAGTTTCCAGCTGCGAGTCCCCGCGGACGAGCACCGGCACGCGCTCCCGGCGGCAAGCTCCCACGGCCTGCCAGTAACACTTGAGGTTCCACCCGGTCACCAGAAACGCGTCGAATCCGCCGCGGCCGATTTCCGCGGCGACGGAGGGCGTGTCGCACGAGAAAAAGCTGCTCACGCCGGGCCGCCGGGCGACATTCTTCAAAAACACGTGTTCGAAGCCGCCGAGAAGGTCCGTGTCCCATTCGAACGGCACGCCGTAACCGGCCCCGGCCTGGTCGGCCGCCGAAGCGCGGTGCGCGAAAAAAACCCGGATCGGCGCCCGCCGCGCGAGCTCGCGGAAAATCGGAGAATAGTACTGGATCGGATGGCTCGTCAGAATCCCGAGGCGGAGTCCGCTCATCACGGCCCCTTCCCGCCGGAGAGGGCCCGGTCCATCGCGTCCGCGAGCGCCCGGCTCGACTGCGCCGCCGAAAACCGCTCCAGGAGTTCCCACCGGACCCGCGATTCCTCGTACCCGCCGGCCAGGGTCTGCCGCAGCGCCTCGAGAATCCGGTCGGGACCGGCGCTCTCCCCTTCCGCGAACGTCACGCAGCGGCCGGCTCCGCTTTCCCGCAGGAACGGCACCGCCTCGCTTTCGGCGTGAAGGACCGCGAGAACCGGACGCTTCGAGAGCACCGCCTGAAAGCATTTCGAGGGGGAATAATGGGCCTCCGTGGAACCCAGGATCAGAACGGCGGAAGAGGCCTTGAGGTGGTTCAGCACGTCGAGATAGCCGATCCTCCGGGGGTGCTCGGACACGATCTCCGCCACGCCGAAGCGCTCGGCGAGCGGGAGCACGTTGTGGCCGCGCGCGTCGACGGCGGATTTTCCGGTGCCGATGAACCGGACCCTGAGCCTGGCGGCGGCCGCGGGATCCTCGTCGCGCAGCCGCCGGACGGCGCCCAGGAACGCTTCGAGGTACGGATAGCTTTGCGGCAGGATGGCGCCCGCGTACACGAGGTTGAATTCGGCCCCCGGTTCGAACAGGAAGAGCTTCCTCGGAAGCTTCTCGAGCGCGCGGTAGTCCAGCGGGGACCAGCCGTAGGGCATCGCCGCGGTGACGACACGGCCGGACAGGCCGGGATTGCGGTCCAGCATCCCCTGGTAATAAGGCGCCGTGATTCCGGTGATCAACGAGGCGCGCGCCACCGACCAGGGCTCCAGCTTCGAGCCCAGAAACAGCGACCACCAGGCCTTGCTGAACCGTTTGCGCGCTTCGGGCCATTCGTGCACCCACGGATCGATGTAGTCGATCCCGTAGGGAACGCCGAGACGCTCGCGCGCCAGGCGGCCGAGCGGAGCGGCGAAGTTGGAAGGGATCGTCACGTGGAGGAAATCGATGGGGCGCTCGCGGTGCAGCCGCCGGATTTCCCGCCACATCCCCCAAAATCCGCGCACTCCCACGTCGCCGATCCAGCGGACGGGCCGCACGGAGAACGCGGAGGCTTTGCGGATTTCGAGACCCGGCGGCAGCGTCGCCGACAGATCCGGTTCCAGCGGCTCTTCATAGTATTTCTCATGAACCGTGACGATCGTCGGTTTCCATCCGAATTCGGGGAGATGGGAGGCCAGAAGGCGCGCGCGATGGACCGAAGTCAGGTTGCTCGGGACGAAATGAGGGGCGACGAGGGCGACGTGTCTCACGCGAGAGTCTTCCTGATCTGGTCCACCAGCGCCCGGCTTTCCGTCTCCCAATTCCAGCGCTCTCGCGCGGCGCGCAGCGCGGTTTCCCGGCAGGAACGCAGGCGCGCCGGATCGTCGGCGATCGACACGAGCCAGGCGGCGAGTGACGCGGTGTCCCCCGGCCGGTACAGGACGCCCGCCCCGGGATACGGCTCGAAGACGTCCCGCTGTCCGGGAACGTCGGTCACGGCGACGGCCAGGCCGGCGAGCAGGTAATAAAAAAACTTGTTGGATGCCGTGAGTTCGCGGTTCCGGCTGACCGGCTGTTCCAGCGCCAGCCCGACGTCGTGCTCGGCGGAACGCGAGAGAAGCTCCGCCGGGGAAACGGCCGGATGAAAATACAGGTCCTCGCCGATGCCGTTCTTTCGGGCCAGCTCCGTCAACACGCGGCGCGTCTGGGCGTCCACGCTTCCCCTCAGGTGGAGCTGCACGCGGCCGCGCAGCGCTCCGGACGCCGTGATGGCGTCCTGAATGCCCCGGTCCAGCCCGACGGACTGCGAGTACCAGTAGAGCGATAGCTTGGGACCCCGGCGGTCGAGAACGCGTCCGTCGAGGCCGGCCCGCTCGGCCCAGGGGAAGACGTTGCGGATCACCAGCGGCGGCGGAAATCCGTACAGACGGGAAATCTCGGCCGCGACGCGATCCGAGACAGCCGTCCGGGACGCGCAGCGCGGGGCGTACGTCTGTTCGATGAGCCGGATGCGCGCCGTTTTCGCGGCGTCGTGCAAGTGCTCGGTGACGTGCAGGTCCTCCATGTCGTACCCGAGACGGGCCTTCCAGCGCGCCGCGCCGGAGGCGGCGGCGACCAGGCCCGCCGGATAATGGCCGATGAAGAGCGCCGCCGGGCGGCGGCGCGCGGCGGCGGCCAGCTCCGGATAGACTCTGCATTCGCCGCTGGCGGCCCACGGCGCCGAAGGAAGCGGCAGGCAGCGCGACAGATAGGAGCGGACTTTGGTAATTCGATGGAAGGCGCGCTCGCGCGCCCCCTCGGACAAGCTCCATCGGATCACCTCCGATTCCCAGGGTTTTTTCGCCAGGAGCTCCCGATCGTTCTCGGCGATTTCGCGCAGCTGACCGCGCGAGGAAACCAGCCGGATCCGGAAACCGGCCTCGTGCAGCGCGTCCGCCTCCTTGATGGCGCGCGGCGTCGATACGGCGTAATCGGGGATCACGATGCAGATGTCGCGGTTCGTCATGCCGGCCTTCCCGCCAGGCTTTCGTACAAACGCTCGTATTGCCCGACGATCACGCCGTCGGAGAAACGTTCCTCGCAGTCGGCGCGGCAGAGCCGGCGGTCGATCGTTTGCAGGCGCCCCGCCGCCGCGGCCATCTCCTCGACCGTGCGGCAGACGAATCCGGTCCGCCCGTCGATCACCACCTCCGGAACCGCCCCCCTCCCGAACGCGATGACCGGCGTGCCGCAGGCCAGCGCCTCCGCCATGACGATGCCGAACGGCTCGTCCCATTCGATGGGAAAAAGGAGCGCGGCGGCGCAGCCGAGCAGCCCGGCTTTTCCCGCGTCGTCGACGGGACCGACGTACTTCACCCGGTCGCCGTCGCAGCGCGGCTCGATCTCCCGTCGGAAATATTCGGCTTCGTCGCCGCGCTCCGCGCGGTTGCCCGCGAGGATGAGCCGGCGTCCGGCGAGCGCGGCCGCCTCGATCGCCGCGTGCGCGCCCTTGATCCGCTCGAGCCGTCCCAGAAAAACCAGCGGCGCGTCGGCGGGGACCGCCGGAGAAAACGGATAACGGTCCAGCGGCACGCCGTTGGCGATCACCGACCAGCGGGCCCCCGGAAAGCCGGCCGTGTCCCGGCAGTAACGGCTGCAGGCGGAGAACGCCATGCGGCCGCGGGAGAGCCGGTGGCCCCACCGCACGCTCGAAGGCGTGATCTGACGCTGGTACGACTGGATCACGGTTCCCGCGGCGCCCAGCGAGGGCAGCGCGTAGGCCAGCCGCGCGAAGTTGTGCAGGATGTCCGGCCGGACGCGCCGCGTCCACGCGCGCAGCTGAAGCGCGTTCGAAATCGTCGGCCGCAGGCCGCCGCTGGTCGAGCCGCGCCAGGCCTCGAACCGCACCGGACAGGTCGAACCCGGTCCGGCCAGCAGGGACACGTCGTGCCCGCGCGCGAGGAGTCCCCGCGCCAGCATGTCCACGATCCGCTCGATGCCGCCGTAATGCGTCGGCGGCACCGGGATTTCGGGGTCCGCCGTCAGGACGACCTTGAGGGGCCTCATCGCGCCGCCACCTTTTCATGAAGACCTTCGGCGAATCCGTCCCGGAACTGTTTCCAGGTCCAGGCGCGGGCCGAATCGCGCGCCGCTTCGCGCATGGCGTCCAGCCGGGAGGGTTCCGCGAGACAGCGGTCGAGCACCGCCGCCAGGGCGTCGACGTCGGCCGGAGGAACGAGGAAGCCGTTGCGGCCTTCCTCGATGAACGACGAGACGCCGGCGTTCGGCGTCGTGATGAC
>DATJEK010000048.1:0-5299 GCA_035496715.1 Candidatus Eiseniibacteriota bacterium
TGAAGGAGCTTCTCGACGTGCTCGACGACGCGCGCCCGCGTCCCGCCGCCCCCGTGACGTCCGATTCCGACGAGACGGCGATCGGCAACATGCTTTTCTGGAAAAGGGTCCACCGTTCCCTGGAAGAAGGGCTCGAGAAGGTCAGCCTGAAAGAGCTCGTCGACGAGGCGCGCCGCATCCGGAAGGGGAAGCCGCATGTCACCTTCAATTTCAACATCTGAGATGGAGACCAAGGCCGAGCTCCGCTCGCGCATGAAGGCGAGGCTGGGCGCGCAGACGCCGGAGGACCGCCGCTCGAAGAGCGCCGCGATCGCGGAGAAGCTCTTCGCGAGCGAGGCTTTCCGCCGCGCGGACACGGTCGCCTTTTTTGCCTCGCTGCCGGCCGAGGTGGACACGGCGCCGATGATCGACCGCTCCCTCGCCGCCGGCAAGCGCGTGCTGCTGCCGAAGACGGATCTGGCCGCCCGCCGGGTGGATCTCTACGAGATCCGGAACCGCGCGACGGACCTCGAGCCCGGCGCGCTCGGCATCCCGGAGCCGCGTCCCGGACGCCTCCGCGCCGCCTCGGTGGCGGAAGCGGCGCTGATCCTGGTGCCGGGCCTTTGCTTCGACCGGCGGAACAACCGGCTGGGTTTCGGCGCCGGCATTTACGACCGGTTTCTCGCGTCCGCGCCGCACGGGACGCCGAAGGTGGGTCTGGCGTTCGCGTTTCAGGTCCTGGACGAAATTCCCGTCGAGCCGCACGACGTGCCGCTCGACCTCATCCTCACGGAAGAATGAACCCATGAGCATCACGATCCTCGTCATCTACATCGTCGGAAGCCTCTTCTTCGGCGCCGTGTGCGTCGTCGGCGGCTGGTTCGCGCGCAAGCGCGTCGCCGAGCGGCTCATCCGCACGGCCGAATCGAAGGCGCGCGAGATCCTCGTCACCGCCAAACGGGAGGCCGAAGACCTCCTCAAGCGCGGGGAGCGGGACTCGAAGAACGCGATCTTCAAGGCCCAGAGCGAATTCGACAACCAGATCGCCCAGAAAAAGCGCGACCTCGAGAATCTGCAGAAAGTCCTCCAGAACAAAGAGGAGACGCTCGACCGCCGGGACGACGCGAGCGTGAAAAAGGAACGGGAGTCCGCGTTCCGCCTGCAGGAGGCCGAGAAGAAGGAGAAATCGCTCGCCGACCGCGAGCGGGCGCTCGAGCGCCTGTCCGAGGAGGCGCGTCAGGCGCTGAAGCGCATTTCGGAGCTCGACCCCGAGACGGCCAAGCGCGAGCTCCTCAAGCGCCTCGAGACGGAGCTTCGCACCGAGGCCTCGCGGCTCATCCTCGAGATCGAGGGTAAGGCGCGCGAGGAGGCCGACGAGAAGGCGCGGCGGATCCTCTCGACCGCCATCCAGCGCTGCGCGGCGACGCATTCGATGGAATCGACGGTCACCGTCGTGCCGCTGCCCAACGAAGAGATGAAGGGCCGCATCATCGGCAAGGACGGGCGCAACATCAAGACGTTCGAGACGCTCACCGGAGTCGACCTCGTCATCGACGAGACTCCCGGCGCGGTCACGCTTTCGGCATTTGACGGCGTGCGGCGCGAGATCGCGCGGCAGGCGCTCCTGGAGCTCATGCAGGACGGGCGCATCCAGCCCGCCCGCATCGAGGAGGTCGTCCAGAAGACGAAGAAGAACATGGAGAACGTGCTCCGCGAGGAGGGCGAGAAGGCCGTGCTCGACGCGAACCTCACCGGCATGCACCCCGAGATGGTGAAGCTCCTGGGACGCCTGCGCTTCCGCTCGAGCTACGGCCAAAACGTGCTCGACCACTCGGTCGAGGTCGCCTACCTCATGAACGTGATCGCCGGCGAGATGAAGCTCGACCCCATCCTCGCGCGCCGCGCGGGGCTCCTGCATGACATCGGCAAGGCCGTTTCCTCGGACGTCGAGGGACCGCACGCCCTGATCGGCGGCGAGCTCGCGCGCCGCTACGGCGAGCACCCGGACGTCGTTCACGGCATCGAGGCCCACCACGAGGACATCGAGATGAGCTCCGTGTGGCCGATGCTCGTGCAGGCCGCCGACGCGGCGAGCGCCGCGCGGCCCGGCGCGCGGCGGGAAAGCCTCGACAACTACGTGAAGCGCCTCGGCAAGCTCGAGGAGATCGCCGACCGCCACCCGGGCGTCGAGAAGTCCTACGCGATCCAGGGCGGCCGCGAGGTGCGCGTGATCGTCAAGCCCGACCGCGTGCCCGAGTCGGGGCTGCCGGCCCTGGCGCGCGAGATTTCGAAGAAGATCGAGGCCGACATGCGTTTCCCCGGCCAGATCAAGGTGATCGTCATCCGCGAGACGCGAGTCGAAGACGTGGCCAAGTGAAGCTCAAGATCCTCTTTATCGGCGACACCTACGGCGAGCCGGGACGCAAGGCCGTCGAGGCGCTGGCGGGGCCCATGAAGAGGAGCGGCGAGTGCGACTTCATCGTCTGCAACGGCGAGAACGCCGCCGACGGGTCCGGCCTCACCGAGCGCATCGCGCGGGAGCTTTTTTCCGCGGGCTGCGACGTCCTGACCGCCGGCGACCACTGCTTCGACAAGCGAAAGGATTTCGAGACCTATCTCAAGGCGGAGCCGCGGATCGTGCGGCCCGCGAATTTTCCGAAGGGCACGCCCGGCGCGGGGTCCTCGGTCGTCGAGTGCAAGGGCGTGAAGCTCGGGGTCACGCACGTGGCGGGGCAGGTGTTCATGCGCTTCAATTTTCTCTCGCCGTTTCTGACCGCCGACGAGGAGATCGAAAAAATGAAGAAGGCCGGCGCGCAGGTGATGTTCGTCGACATGCACGCCGAGGCGACGAGCGAGAAGGTCGCGATCTCCTGGTACCTCGACGGCCGCGTGGCCGCCGTCGTGGGCACGCACACGCACGTGCAGACCGCCGACGAGCGCGTCAGCGAAAAGGGCACGGCCTGCATCACGGACCTGGGCATGACCGGCCCCTACGACTCGGTGATCGGCGCCCAGAAAGAGGCGATCATCCAGAAATTTTTGACGCAGCTCGGCACGAGAAAAGAAGTCGCCCAGAACGACGTGCGTCTCTCCGGGGCGCTCGTCACGGTCGACAGCCTGACCGGAAAGGCGACGGCGATCGAGCGCGTGCACCGGAAACTGGCCTAGATGGCGGTCGCGGGGACCGAGCGGACCGTCTTTTCCGTCTCGGAGATCACGCGGAACATCCGCTTCCTCCTGGAGCAGAGCTTCAGCGGCGTCTGGGTCGAGGGCGAGATCGGCGATTTCAAGCGGCATTCGTCGGGCCACCACTATTTTTCGCTGAAAGACGAGGGCGCGCAGATTTCGTGCGTGATGTTCCGCCGCGAGGGCGCGACGCTGTCGTTCGAGCCCCAGGAGGGGCTCTCGGTCCTGGCGTTCGGGAGGGTGAGCGTCTACCCGGTCCGGGGCCAGTACCAGCTCTACGTCGAGCGCATGGAACCCAAGGGCGTGGGGGCGCTGGAGCTGCGGTTCCGGCAGCTGAAAGAGAAACTCGAGCGCGAGGGGCTCTTCGACGCGGCGCGCAAGCGGCCGCTCCCTTTTTTGCCCGGGACCATCGGCGTCGTCACGTCGATCGACGGCGCGGCGCTGCGCGACATCCTGAACGTGCTCGGACGCCGCTGCCCGGCCGCGCGCGTCGTGATTTATCCGGTGGCCGTGCAGGGCTCGGCGGCCGCGCTCGAGATCGCGGGGGCGATCCGCGACCTGAACCGCGAGGAGGCCGCGGACGTCCTCATCGTGGGCCGCGGCGGCGGAAGCCCCGAGGACCTGTGGGCGTTCAACGAGGAAGTCGTCGCCCGGGCCATCTTCGAGTCGGAAATACCCGTGGTCTCGGCGGTCGGGCATGAAGTGGATTTCACGATCGCGGACTTCGTCGCCGACCTGCGCGCGGCGACGCCGTCCGCCGCCGCGGAGCTCGTCGTGCCCGAAGCGGAGGAGCTCCGCCTGAGGGTCCTCAAGCTGAAGGGCGCGGCGCTGCAGGCGCTCGTCTCGAAGATCCGCCTCCTGCGCCAGGAGCTCGCGCCGCTCGCCGAAAGCCGCGCGCTGAAAGACCCGCTGGCGGTGTTCGAGATCCGGGCCCAGCGGCTCGACGAGCTCAAGCGGAACCTCTCGACGCTGTGGACCGGCTGGAAGGCCCTGAACCGCGAGCGCCTGGCGTCCGCGATCGGCAAGCTCGAGGCGCTCGGGCCGCTGGCGACGCTCGCGCGCGGTTTCAGCGTGACGCTCCGCGAGCCGGAGGGCACGGTCGTCGCCGACGCCTCGGCGCTGAAGGCCGGGGAGCTGATCAGGACGAAATTGAAGCGCGGCTCGGTGGTGAGCCGCGTGGTCGAAACGCGGATTTAACGGAGGGTGAGGACGATGGGACAGGAAAAGGAGATCGCGTTCGAAGAGGCGCTGAAAAAACTCGAGTCGATCGTCGACCGCCTCGAGGACGGCGAGCTCTCGCTCGAGGACGCGCTGAAGGCCTACGAAGAAGGGGTCCGCCTGGCGGACCTGTGCTCGAAGCGTCTGACCGAGGCGGAAAAGCGCGTCGAGGTGCTGACCAAGATGCAGAACGGCCGTCTGAAATCCGCGCCGCTGGAAGGGGAAGAGGATGCCTCGAAGGGAAAAAAGAAAAAATAATCCCGACGTCCCGGGATACTCCGCCGAGAAACGCGCGCTCGTCGAGCGCGCGTTGGCGGATTTTCTCCCGAAGGCCGTCGGACCCTCCGCGCCTCTCCACGAGGCGATGCGGTACGCGGTGCTCGGCTCCGGCAAGCGCGTGCGTCCGGTGCTGGCGCTCGCGGCCTGCGAAGCGGTCGGCGGCCGCGACGCGGACGTCCTGCCGGCGGCCTGCGCGATCGAGCTCATCCACAGCTACTCTCTCGTCCACGACGACCTGCCGTGCATGGACGACGACGACCTGCGCCGGGGCGAACCGACCTGCCACAAAAAATTCGGCGAAGACACGGCGCTCCTGGCCGGCGACGCGCTGCTGACGCTCGCGTTCGGCATTCTCGCGAGTCCGGCCTCGCGCGGCCGCGGCGCGGACAAGAAGCGCCTTTCGGTGATCGGCAGCCTCGCGGAGGCCGCGGGAGCCCGGGGCATGGTCGGCGGCCAGGCCGTCGACCTGGCGTTCCAGGGCCGCGATCCGGACCTGCCCACGCTCGAGTACATCCACGCCCGCAAGTCCGGCGCGTTGATCGCCGCCTCGGTCGAGGCGGGGGCCGTTCTCGGCGGGGGCTCTCCCCGCCAGATCGAGTCCCTGCGCGGTTTCGGGCGCTCGGCGGGCCTGCTTTTT
>DATJEK010000049.1:0-43249 GCA_035496715.1 Candidatus Eiseniibacteriota bacterium
TTATTGAAGGTACCGGTGGTGTAAATCCGATTCGTCGCCTGAAGCAGGATGTTCGCGTTGATCGTTTCCAATTTGACTTCGGAAATTGTATAAGTCCCGGCTCCGCCGTCTCCGAAAAGAATTTGATTGTCGCTCAACTGAGTGTCGTCCGGTAAAGCCGCGCCACCCTGAATCACGATCGTGTCGGGATCCAAAAGAAGCGTGCCGGACAAGCCATTAACAGAAGAAAGATCGACGTCGCCACGATATTCGAGAGCGCCCTTGCCCGAAATTTCAGCGTTACCACCATTTCCGGATAGCGCTCCGCCCAATGAAGTCACGTCGCCATAAAAACGAGTGGTGTTGTCCGACCAGATGACAACATCGCCACCGTTACCCCCCGTGAGCGCATCCGCTTTCACGGAAGAGCCGGTCCCGATGTAGGTGTACTGGGCATTACGAACACCAGCGTCCCCTCCCTGAAACCCACCGCCGATATTGACCGTCCCGCCGCCCTGGTCGCCCGAGACGTCGACCTTCGCGCCGTCCATGAGGCCGACTTTCTCGCCTTCCATCACGACCTTGCCACCCGTCTCCCCCGCGTCCTTGCCGGAGGCGTCGAGCGTGCCGGAGTTCTTCACGATGCCGGAGCTCGTCTTGGAAGAGAGGACGATCTCGCCGTTCTTCGAACCGATCGACTGGGCCTCGACGATGCCCTCGTTGTTGACGAGGTTGTCGAAGATGTCGTTGGCCGCTTCGGTCGTCATGACGACCTTGCCGCCGTCGGCCTTGAGGATCCCCTTGTTGACGACGCCGTCGGTGGCCGTCGTGCCGTCGGTCTGGGTGACCTTCTGGTCGACGCCCTGGTCGACGAGGACGGACAGCATGCCCGCGTTGTCGAAGCTGAGCGTCATCTCTTTGCCCGAAGCGAGCGCGAGGGTGGATTCTTTGGCCGTGATGATGCCGGTGTTCTTGACCGAGCCGCCGAGCAGGGCTCCGCCGTTGGCGCCGAAATTGAGCGTGCCTTCGTTGATGATCGAGGAGGGGTTGGCTCCCTGGGAGAAGAGGTACTTGCCGTTCAGGAAATCCTGGTTCTGCATGTCGAGCGTGGAGGCGACGAGGCCGGCCGCGTTGACCTGGGCCGAGGGGCCGAAATAGATGCCGCTCGTGTTGACGAGGAAGAACTTGCCCTGGGGGACATTCAGGCTGCCGAAGATCTCCGAGGGGTTGGACGTGATGTCGCGCGACAGGTGCACGCCGTCGGCGGGCAGGAGCGCGTTGAAGGTGAAACCGCTTCCTATATTGAAGCCCTGGTCCCACTGGCCGATCGTGGCCGTGTCCGTGGCCGTCAAAGTCCCCGTGGTGCCGTCGGCGCTCACCTCGTAGGTGGAGCTTCCGGCGACCGCCTCGTACCCGGCGGGAAGGTCCGCCGCATACAGAGGGAGCGTCCACATCGTAGCGGACGTGAACGCCAGAACGCCGGCGAGGGTTTTCAGCATCGGGGATTTGCGGGAAGTCATCAGGCTCTCCATTTTTTTAATGCTCGGTCGATTGCAACATTTAAGGAACTTGGAACTGAAATTAAAAAATTTTGAAAAAGAAAAAAGCAGTTGCCGCTAAGTGTACACGGCATTTTCGTCGATTCAAGAATTCGCTCGACTTACGCTGAAATTCTTTTAAACCGATCGGGCTGCGTTGGAATATATCGCAGCGTTGTTAAGACTTGATCAAACGAAGTCGCTCGAAACGGTGAAATAGAACTGTCCGTTGGAGCCGTCCGTCGGATCGTCGCCCACCGGCGCCGCCCATTCGAGGCGGGCCAGGAAGTTGTTCGGCAGGTCGATGCGCAGACCGCCGCCCGCGCCGGCGTAGTTCTTGCTGCGGTCTTCGCCGACCGTGGGGCTCCGGAGCGTCGCGTAGGCGCCGTCGACGAAGCCGATGAAGTGGATGCGGTCCCAGAGGGCGACGTTGGTATGCGGCACCTTGGTCTCGCGGGGCAGGAAGAACCACGGGATGCGCAGCTCGAGGCTGCCGCCGAAGCCGCTGTCGCCGAGGTAGTCGCTCTGCGGATAGCCGCGGACCGAGTAGGCGCCGCCGATGTCGTACTGTTCGGCCGAGACGAGCTTGTCGGCCGTGACCTGGGCGGAACCCTTCATATAAAGGTAGGTCTGGTCGTAAACGGGGTGGATGCGGTTGAAGGACGCGTCGTACTTGAAGAACGAGGCCCCGGCGCCGCGGCGCGAGAGGGTCGGGTCGTTCTTGTCGGAGGCGTCGAGCCACGGGGTGCCGAACGTGAGGTCGTTGACGATGAAGGAGCGGCCGTAACGGTCGATGATGTCGAGGTTGGCGCCGGCGTGGAGCATGCGCAGCTGGTCCTCGCTCGAGGGCGCGCCGAGCACCGTGTTGTAGATCGACTTGGACTCCGCGCTGGCCGTGCCGGTGATGTCGATGTGGTCGCCGTCACGCAGGGGGTGGCTGAAGAAGACGCTTCCCGTATACGCCTCGCCCGCGATGTCGAGCGCCGAGAAGTCGCCGCCGACGTTCACGTCCGTATAGTTGAAGGTCCACCCCGCCTGGGTGCCGTAGGGACCGACCGGCAGGACGTGCTGGAGCCCGATACCGAAGACTTCCTCGCCGAACTGCACGCGCGAGGCGAAGATGTCGTCCACGCCCAGCAGGTTGGTATGGCGGACGTTGACGTTGTAGCGCTCCCGCCCGGTGAGCTCGGTGCCGAAGTTGTTGATTTCGCCGCCGACGTGGATCGGACGCTGGTCCTTCACGTCGAGCAGGAGGTCCGACGTGCCGACTTCCTGGCCCGGGACGATGACGGCCTTGACCTCGCGGTCGGGGTGCATGTTGAGCTTGGTCAGCGCGCTCTTCAGGTCGTCGAACTTGAGCGGACCGTTCTTCAGGTGGTCGGTGTAGCGGCGGATGACGGCCTTCTTGAAGAACTTGTTGCCGCGGATCTTGACCTTGCCGAGCTTGCCCTCGAACACCTTGATCTCGAGGACCTTGGTTTCGATGTTCTGCGGCGGGATGTACGCGCGGCAGGTGACGAGGCCCCGCGTCCGGTACAGCTGAGTGATCTTGTCGGCGGCTTCCTTGGCGTCGGAGAGCTTGAGCTCGCGGCCTTCGTACGACGCGACGATCGCGCGGATGTCGGCGGCCGACACCGCGGTGTTGCCGGTGACGTTGATTTTTTCCACGAAGAACGGGACTTCCTCGCGCAGCGGCGCGACGCTCTTCTCGGCCTGGGCCTCGCGCTCGGCGGCCTTGAGGTCCTTCTGCTCCGCGGGATTGTAGCCGGCGGGCGGCAGCGGCTTGTCGAACTGTTCGGAAGCGTAGGAGACGCTGCGCTTGCCGGCGCCCGCGCCGTTGATGCCGATCTGGATCGTGATGCCGACTTCTTCGTCGTCCTCGGCGCCCTTCACGGCCTCGACGAGCTCGCGAAGCTGGCGCACGCTGATCTTGCCCTGGATCGGGAGGACCAGGCCCTTCCGCGCGCTGGGAGCGGACTCCTCTTCGTCTTCACCGGCGGCCGGACGCTCGTCTTCTTCGTAGTCGCCGCGGTCCTTGGCGAACTCGACGCTCGCGGGCGCTTCTTCCTCTTCGACCTGCGACGCGGTCTGGTTCGCGCGGTCGCGGTCTTCGAAACTCTGTTGTTCCTGGCCGGGGCTTACGGCGGCTTGTGATTCGGGAAGGCAGACGAGGGTGGCGGAAAAGAAGAAAGCAAATGCGAGCAGGGCGGACTGAAGACGTAAAATCATTTTTCGGTTTTTCCTTTAGCGGTGAATCGGATGCGGGACGGCATGGGGAAAAGCTTACCGGACGCGCATGAAACACGCATGAAGATTATGTTAAAAAGCGAACGACTTGGACGGAGCCGAAGCCGCTGTGAATTGAATGCCTTATGTTAATACGCCCCGGAAATCGAGGCAATAACATTCAGCGATTTTCGCTCTATTTCCTTTAAGCGATTCTTACAATTTCTTATTATTGTTTTCGGGGGAGGGATTTTTTCTTGGGTTCGGAGGGACTTCCGGCGGGTCCGGGCTCGTCCGCGAAGCGGATGAGGTCTTCCTGGGGGACGCTGTCGGACTCGAGACGCGCCTGCATGTCGCGGTAAAGCTGCTCGTCCTCGAAGCGGCGCTCTTCGGAGCCCGCGTCGACGGCCGCGAACGCGGCGTCCGGCGGCAGAAAAAATAAAACGGAAAGAATCAAAAGAATCGCGCGCAATTTATCCTCCGTAATGCCACGGCGTGTCCGCCATCACGAGCGCCGGCGCGTCGGTCACGACTTCGGCTTCGACGACTTCGCCGATGACGATCGAGTGGTCGCCGGCGTCGACGATCTCGCGGACTTCGCACTCGAGGTACGCGAGCGACCTGTCGAGGACCGGCGCCCCGGTTTTTTTCAGCGCGAAGGCGATCTCGCCGAAACGGTTTCCCGAGGCCGGCGACGGCTTGAAAAATTGCTCGAAGACTTTCGCGTCCGATTTGGCGAGAAAATTCACGGTGAACACCTTCCCCCGCCGGATCATGTCGAGCGACTGCGTGCCGTGCCTCACGCCGAGCATCACGCGCGGCGGCTTCATCGAGCACTGCGACAGCCAGCTCCCCGTGAACGCGTGGTGGTCGCCGCCGTCTTTCACGCCGATCACGTAGAGCCCGTACGGGATCTGCCGGAGGATTTTTTTCCGGGCGTCCTCGTTCACGACCGGACGGCCGCGGGAACCATGCGCTTGACCCCGGCGAAGATCCCGAAAAGCGCCGCCGAGTAGAGCAGGTCGCCGGCCAGCATGCTGCGGAAAAAAGGAAGCGCCATCGCGAAGCACTGCGCGAGGCCGGAGGCGTTCTTCGGATACATGTCCTGGAAGAGGAACACCGCCAGGTTCGTCGTGAAAAAGAAAAAGAGCGAGCCCGCCAGCGTGCCGGCGAGCGCCGTCCGGGGTCCGGGGCGGTTCGACAGCGCCGAACCCAGGAGCGCCACGAGAAGGAAGCTCCCCCAGGTCACCGCGACGAGCGGGTGCAGGCCGAGAACGAGGTCGCTCAGCACCATGGCCGCCACGGGGACGGCCAGCGCGGCGCGGCGCGGCAGGACCATGCCCGAAAAAAGGGCGATCGCCGTCAGCGGCGTGAAATTCATCGGGTGCGGCAGGAGCCTCAGGGCCATGCCGCCGGCCGCCAGGAAGCAGGCGAGCGCGGTTTCGCGGGAGCTCTCGGAGCGCAGTCTCATAAGGGGATTATAGCAAAAGGGGCGCCCGCGCGCCATCGCGCCTGAGCACCTTCCAGGAGCCGATTTCGAGCGAAAGCTCCTCCTTCGAGGTCTCGGCCGAGACGAAGAGGATCTCGGGCTCCTCCAGGAGCGCGCCGGGCAGGATCACGGTCAGCCGGTCGCCGTCGAGGCGGTACACGACGCCTTCGGCCTTCCGGCGGCGGGCGCTGTCGCTGACGAAGAGTTTCCGGCCGAAGAAACGGATGTGGTATTTCGGCATCTCGCCGAAAGGGACGCCGGCGTTGTAGGGGAAGACGTCGATGTTCAGCGTGCCGACCTCGTCGAGCGGCTCCTGGAGGCGCACCGTGATCTTCAGGTCGCCGCCCTCCTCGCCGTACTCGACCTCCGCGCGTCCCGTCCGCGGGGGCGGAGGCGCGCTCGTCAGGTTCTCGGCGGGAGGTTTCGCGAAGAGCTCGTTCGAGCGCGCGAACGACAGGAGGAAATTTTTCGCGTAGGCCATCTGGCTCTTGTACTTCGAAATCGCGTCGGCCTTGAGCACGGTCTGCGCGGGCGCGAGCGGGCGGCGCTCCCACACGGCTTCCTCGCCTCCGGGGAGGGACGCGGGAGGCGCCAGGGCCGCGTCCGGCGCCAGCCGCTTGGGCCGGGGCCAGTCCTCGGCGTGCACGAGATACATCCGGACCGCCGGCTCCGGAAACGAGTCCCGCAGGTCCTGCAGGGCCAGCCGCAGGAAGAGGTACGCTGCCTGGTGATCGGAGTTCAGGTCGAAGGGCGGCGTGACGAAGATCTTCGTCGGCTTGAAATCCGACAGGATCTTGCGGAAATCCTCGACGACGTTCTCGGCCGTGTAGTCCTTCCCGTAGGAGAAGTCCTCCTCGTACGGGACGCGGCTGATCTGCGTGAGAAAACTGCGGAACGGCTTGGACTTGCCCCAGTGCTTGCGCCAGATGCGCTGAAGGCCCGAGTCCGGATAGCCCAGGAAGACGAGATCCGACGGGCGGAGCCCGAGGACCGCGGTGGCCGCGAGCGCTTCCTTCTTCCGGATCTTGCCGCTGCGGATGAAGTCGGCCTTTCTCACGAGCGGCTTTTTCAGATAAAAAAGCGACGCGATCTCGTTGTGGTCGCCGTGCGTGACGTAGACCACCTTGACCGCGGCGCCGGACGCGAGCGCCGACTGGATCGCGCCGCCCGCCCCGAGCGTCTCGTCGTCCGGATGCGGCGCGATCACGAGCACGCGGTCGGCGGCCGTGAAATTTTCGGGCGCCGCCGGCCGCGCCGTCGACGCGGGCGCCGCCGCTTCCGCGGCGAAAATGAGGATCGCCGCGAGAAACGCGGCCTTTGAAATTTTCAAGCTCCCCCCTTCGTGACGCGCACGAGATTCCGCGGGCCGCAGGTCTCGAGCACCTCGACCGCGTATCCGGGACCCGCGATCCCCTTCAGCAGGCTGAGCTCCTTCGGCCGCAGAAGCCCGTAGACGGGAAACGCGGACGTCGGCACCGAGGCGAGATCACCCGGCTTGGAGAAAAACGGCAGCGGATGCTTCGTGAAAAAGGTCTTTTCGGGGAATTCCGCGACCACGCCCACCGGCCCCGGAGGCGCGTAATAGGCGAACCCCCTCACGTACATCTTCCCGCCCAGGAGGAAGCTCCCGTCGGGGACGGCGAGGCGCCTGCAGGCGAGCCCCGCCGAACGCGAGCTGAGAAACGAGTCCGCCGCCGGAAGGAGGAATCCGAAACCGATCCCCGCGAAAGCGAACACGCCCGCCGCGGCCGCGGCGAAAGCGGCGCGGGGGCGCCGCGCGGCGAGAAACGCCAGCGCCGCCCACGAGAGCGGGACGAACGTGAATCCGACGGCCCAGAGCGGCGCGGCGATCGCCAGCCGCTCTTTCGCGCACCACGCCAGCGCGCCCCCGACGAGCGCCGGCGGAAAAACCCCCCACACGAAGGCCGCGGTCCAGAGGAGCGGCTTCCGCGGCGCGGCTCCCCTCGAGAGCGAGCGCGCCGCCGCGTCCATCCAGCCGCCGGTCAGGAGCGCCGCCGGCGGAAACACCGGGAAAATGTAGCTCAGGAGCTTGGACTTCGCGAGGCTCAGGAGAAAAAACGGCGCCGCGAACGCGGCCAAAAGAAAGAAGAACCTCCCGCCGGCGGGTTTGCGCGCGCGGCGGACGGCGAAAAAAAGCGCCGCCGGAAGGAACGCCGTCCACGGGAAGAGACCGAGCGCCAGCCCCAGCGGATAAAAGTACGGGCGGTCCATGCTCTTGTGCTCGGCGACGAAGAACCGCCGCAGGTTCTCGTGCACGAAGAAGTCGCCCAGAAACGTCGGGTGCGAAGCGGCCATCGCCGCGTACCAGGGCAGCGCGGTCAGCGCGAAAACGAGGAGTCCCCTCTTCCACGGAAATTCCCTCACGAGCCCGCCCCGGCCCGAAAACCAGAGGTAGGACAGGACGCCCGCCAGCGGCAGGACCAGGCCCAGCGGCCCCTTCGTCAGGAAGCCGAGCCCCGCGAAGAGGAAAAAAAGCGTCCACGCGGCCGGGCGCCTCGACGGCTCCTCCAGACCCGCGCTGAACGAGAAAAAGGCCGCCGTGACGAAGAGGCACAGCCACATGTCGGTGAACGCGATCCGGGAGATCACGATGAATTCGGCCGACGTCGCCAGGACCGCCGCCGCCAGAAACGCCGGCCGGCGGCGGCCGAACACCGTCCGCCCCCAGAAGTAGGTCACGCCGACGGTCGCCAGCGCCGCCAGCGCGGGCCCGACGCGCGCGGCGAACTCCGAGACGCCCAGCGCCCGGAAGCTCGCGCAGAGCACCCAGTAAAAGAAGACGGGCTTCTCGAACTGCGGCAGGCCGAAGAGCCTCGGCACGAGCCAGTCGCCGCCGGCGAGCATCTCGCGCGCGGAGAGCGCGTAAAACGGCTCGTCCGGATCGAGCAGGCCGTACCCGCCGAGGTTGAAGCCGAAAAGAAAAACGCCGGCCGCGAAGAGCGCGGCCAGGAAAACGGCGTCCCGGCGGGTGAGTTTCCCCATCCGGCTACCGGACCGCGCGCGGGGCGCGCTTCGGGTGACGCTTGGAGGGGTTGAAATAGCCCATCGCCAGGCGCGGAAACTCGCGTTCGAGACGGGCGATCACGCGGTCCATCCCGAGCGCCTCGGGGTCCGCGCCCTGGAGCCCCAGGTCGCGGAAGTACAGGAGCGGGTCGTAGTTCAGGTTGCGCCACTGCACCATGTCGACGCCGCGGCTCCCGACGAATTCCCGGAACGCCTCGAACTCGGCGCGCGAGTCGGTGAAGCCGGGCATGGAGAGGTAGTTGATCGACACGAAGCGGCCGTGCTTTTTCGCCGTGCGCACCGACTCGTCGACCTCGCGGAACGAATAGCCCTTGGGCTGGTAGTAGCGCGAGTAATACGGCTCGCGGACGCTGTTGGCGCTGACTCGGATCTGGTCGAGGCCCGCCTCGAAGAGCCGCTCGAGCGCCTCGGGGCGGCTGGCGTTCGAATTGAGGTTGATCGTGCCGTGGGAGGTCTTCGCGCGGATGAGCCGGATCGATTTTTCGATGACCGCGGCCGACAGGAGCGGTTCGCCCTCGCAGCCCTGACCGAAGCTGACGATGGGGTCGGGCACGCGCTCGACGTGGAAGAGCGCGAGCTCGGCGATCTCCTCGGGCGAGGGCGTGAACGTGATCCTCTTCTGCGTCGGCGGCATGCGCCCGGCCGGCTGGAACGAGATGCAGCCCTGGCACTGCGCGTTGCACACCGGCGACGTCGGCACCGGCGCCTCGAAACGGCCGAGGAAAAAATTCTTCGCGTTCGCGCAGCCGTTCACCGTCGCGCATCCTTCGAGATGGCCGACCAGGCGGTTTTTCGGGAAGAGCCCGTGGAAGCGCTTGATGCCGCGCGCGATCTCCGAGGGGTCGAGAAAGCGCTCGTCGTGGCGGAAGCCGCGGTCGACGCGCACGGCGGAGGCGTGCAGCTTGCCCTTGTACCAGGCGCAGGCGCCGTAGGCGAAAAGCGGAAGCATCGGCGCGCCCTCGGTCTCGCGGAAGGCCGCGCTGTGCGTGAGCGTCCAGCCCGGCGGGATGAACGCGGCGACCGCGAAGCACGGCGCCCCCTTCTCTGAATAGGGGTCGAACTCGAGGACCGTCTGGCGCCCTTCGGCGTCGAACCCCGCCGCGAGCCGCCCCGGCAGGAGGAAGAGCTCGCTCGCCTCCGGCAGCGGGAAAAGATGCGCCGGGTCGAGGCGCTCCAGCCGTCCGGCCTTCATGCCGGCGGCCTCGAGCGCGGGATGCTCGAACACCTCCCCTTTGGCGTCGGCGAAGACCAGGCGCGGAAAATCGGAGCGGTTCATTTTTTCCTTCCGGTTTTCCGGAAGCGGGGCACGCGCTCGCCGTCCACGACGACGTGTTCGAGGAACATCTTCACCGGACGCACCCAGAGGGCGCTCGTCTTGTTGCGGTAGAGCGCCTTGTACAGCACGAGCTCTTCGAGCGTCTCGCTGTGCCGCACGGTGCCGAGCACGCGGTAACGCTGTCCCTTGAAATGACGGTAGACGCCGGGGGCGACCACGGCGCCGAGGAGCTTCAGGCGGGTCATGGGATTAGCTTAAGGCGCGGACGCGGAAAGGTCAACTCGGCCCTTGAACGCCTCCCCCTTTCGGGTATCATACTCGCATGTCCTTTCAGCCGAAACTCCTCCGATGGTT
Organism: Candidatus Eiseniibacteriota bacterium; assembly: GCA_035496715.1. Taxonomy (GTDB): domain Bacteria; phylum Omnitrophota; class Gorgyraeia; order 2-02-FULL-51-18; family 2-02-FULL-51-18; genus DATJEK01. Next base: position 9,908 of record DATJEK010000049.1, read on the forward strand.
CGAGGCCAGCCAGAGGCCGCTGCCCTGGCGGCGCCGCTACCGCCCTTACGAGGTCTGGATCTCCGAGATCATGCTCCAGCAGACCCAGATGGAGACCGTCCTCCCCTATTACCGCCGCTGGATGAAAGCGTTCCCCACCGTGGAAGCGCTCGCGCGGGCCGACGAAAAGAAAGTCCTCAAGGCCTGGGAGGGCCTGGGCTATTACTCGCGGGCGCGCAACCTGCACGAGACCGCGCGGCGGATCGTGGCCGAATTCGGCGGGAAGTTTCCGGAGGATTTCGAAACCCTCCTTTCGCTGAAAGGCGTCGGACGCTACTCGGCGGGCGCGATCGCCTCGATCGCGTACAACCGGCCGCGCCCCATCGTCGACGGCAACGTGCTTCGCGTCCTCTCGCGGCTCTTCGCGATCGCGGATCCGATCGACACGGCGGCCGGGCGCGAAGGGTTCTGGGACCTCGAGGAGAGCCTGATCCCGGAAGGCCGGGCGCGCGATTTCAACCAGGCGCTCATGGAGCTGGGGGCGCTCGTCTGCGCGCCGCGCAATCCCGGCTGCGGCGTCTGCCCGCTGGCCTCCGACTGCGTGTCGCTGAAACTGGGGAATCCCGAAAGCTATCCCGTGCGCTCGGCCCGCAAGAAAACGGTCAAGGTCCACGCCGGCGCCGTCGTCCTCAAAAACCAAGGTCGCTATCTCCTGCGCCTGCGGCCCGTCGGGAAAATCATGGGCGGGCTCTGGGAATTCCCGGAATGGAAGCTCGCCCAAAACCGCCACCTCGACGCGGAGGGCGCGAAGAAAAAGACCGCCGCCCGGGCGCGGCGCGAGCTCTCGGTCAAAGCCGACCTGCGCCACCTGGGCTCGATCCGCCGGAACTACACGCATTTTCAGGAGACGATGGACGTCTTCGCGGCCGAGCTGGAGTCCGGGGATCTGCGGGCGAAAGACGGCTGGGAAAGCGTCTGGGCGTCAGGGAAGGAATTCGCGAGCTATCCGTTTTCCGCGGCGCACGCCCGGATCGCCGAGCTCGTCCGGAAAAACTCCTAGGAGCAGCGCTCGCAGAAGCCGAAGAGCTTCAGGCTGTGGTAGACGATGCGGAAGCGCCGCTTCTTCGCCTCGGCGTCCTGCAGCTTCTCGATGTCCTCGTTCTCGAACTCGAGGATGCGGCCGCACTTGATGCAGACGAAGTGGTCGTGGTGCTTCACGCCGAGCGCGCGCTCGTAGTTCTTCTTCCCCCCGCCGAAGTCCTGCTCCTCCAGGATGCGCGATTCCGTCAGGAGCTCGAGCGTCCGGTAGACGGTCGCCTTCGAGATCGTCGCGTCCTCTTTTTTGGAAAAATCCAGGAGCTGGTCGGCGGAGAAATGGCCGGAGGCGCGCGTCGCCTGGTGCAGGATGGTGCGGCGCTGGCTGGTGAGCTTGAGGCCCTTTTTTTCGAGGAATTCCGTGAACGCCTTTTCGGCTTCGTGACTCATGCCTTCAAGCCTAGCACGGCCCCTAAATCTCCGTAAGGACCTTTTTTACGATTGAAAGAAAGAGCAGGATTCCCCCGAACGCGCAGACGACGCTCGCCCCCGTGGGCAGGTCGAACACGTAGGAGGCCGTGATCCCCGCGACGCTGCCGAGAAAGCCGATCGTCCACCCGATCGCGAGCCTGCTTCTCACGCTGTCGGCGAAAAGCACGGCGCAGGCGGCCGGCACCACGAGAAACGAGAAGACGAGAAGGACTCCCGCGATCGCCACCGAGCTCGTCACGACGACGCCGAACGAAGCGTAGAAGAGAAAATCCCAGAAACGCACGTTCAGGCTTTTTGAAGCCTGAACGTGGTCCTTGGAAACGGCGAGAAAGCGGCCCCGGAAAACGAAGTGAAACACGCCGATCGCCGAATAGATGACGGCGATCTTCAGGACCTCCGCCGGCGTCACGAGGAGGACGTTCCCCACGATCGCCGCACGCAGGTGCTCGTCCCCCTCGCCCGAGCGGCTGAGGAGAAGAAACATCAGCGCCGCCGAGACCGCGTAGGTGATGCCGATGATCGCTTCCTGAGGGATCCGCTGCTTCTGGTAGCGCGTCAGCGAGAAGATCGTCGCCCCGACGAGCGTGAAACCGAGCGACAGCCAGTAGGAATACGCGCTGTCCAGTCCGTGGCCGCAGACGTAGCCGATCGTCGCGCCCAGGATCGCGATCTGCGCGAGAGCCAGATCGACGAAGATGATCTCGCGTTCGATCACGTGCAACCCCAGATACGCGTGGATTCCCGCGAGCACCAGGCACGCGAGGAAGGGCACCGTCATGATCCCGAAAAATCCGCTCATGGTCGCTCCGTTTTTTGGCGCTATCTCAGCGCGTCGGCGATGGTTTTGAAATTATAGTCGAAGAACGTGAAAATGTCCTCCGTCCCCGGGACCTCTCCGGCGTTCTGGCAGATCACGGCGACCGTGCCGCCGATCCGCTTCGCCAGCGCCTCCGCCGCTCCCTTCGCGAAATAGGTCGGCGTGACGACCACCTTTACGCCGCTCTCCTTCGCATAGCGCTCGAGCTCCTCGAGGTGCTTGGGCGTCGGCGGAATACCGGGCTTGGGTTCGAGAAAACGCTCGACCTTCAAACCGACGAACTGCGCGAAATAAGCGATGTCGTCATGGTAGGAGAAGATTTCCTTTCCCGCCAGTGACGAGCATTCGGCTTTCCATTCGGCGATCTTCGCGTCCAGCTTCGATTGAAACGCCCTCTCGTTCTCCTCGTACACGGCGGCGTTCGCCGGATCGGCTTCCTTGAGCCTCTCCGCCAGCGTCCGCGCCATGATCCTGGTGTGCTCCGGATTCATGACGTAATGAGGGTTCCCGAAGAGGTGCTGGTCACCCGCCGCGCGGGACAGAAGCGCCGGAGGAGCCGTCAGCGCGATGCCCTGCGACAGGTCTACGTTCCCCCGTCCTCCACGGAAGAGAGCGGGATTGCCTACCGCCTCCAGGAGCGGCTCCGACCACGCTTCGAGGTCGAGGCCGCCGTTCACGTAGAGATCGGCTTTCGAGACGTTGCGCACGTCGCTGGGCTTCGGCTGGTAGAAATGCACGTTCACCTTCGGCGAGGCGACGTGTTTCACCTCCACCTTGTCGCCGCCGATCCTTTTCACGAGGTCCTCGAAAAACGTGCTCGAGGCGACCACGTTCAGCTTTCCGTCCGCCGCGTGAAGCGGCCCTGCGGCCGCGAGCGCGACCGCAGCCAGCACGAACGCGTGTTTGAGTCGAATCAGCATGGTTGTCCCCTCGGAAAGGTTAAGAAAGCTTGTGCTTGTGCTCGCCGATGGCGAACGTGCCCTGGACGAGGATCTGGTTGTCGTCGTGGCCGTCGGTCAGCTCGAGACGCGTCACCTGGGCTCGCCACCGGGCGAATTCGCTCTGGTAGAAAGTGAGATACCCCGTGTAGCCCGTGTCGCCGCTGTCTGGGCCGTCGACGGGCGCGTCGACCAGCATCACGCGGTCGAAGCGGAAACCCGTCGCCCACTGAGGATGGAAGCGCCAGTCTGCCAGGAAGTAGCCGCCCCAGAGATGACGGTTGTCGTCCACGTCGTCGAAGACGAGATCGAGCGTCGCCGGGTCCTCGGTGACGGTGAAAGACTCCGTCTTGTTCACGAGGAACGCCTCGCTCTGGAACTTCACGTGCCGCTGGTCGGCGTAGCGGTGGATCAGCGTCGCGTCCAGGCCCAGCACGTTCACCTCGAACGTCGCGTCGTCGTCGCGCGAGCCGACGAGGTAGGAGCCTCCGAGCTCGAGCCCCGAGACGTCGTTCAGGTCGACGTAGTTCTTCAGGTGCGCGTAGAGCGTCGGCCGGCGGCGCGAGTCGCCGAAGAGCGTCCCGCCGTCGCCGTTTCCGCCTTCGAGCACGCCGAAGGAGAACTCATGCGCGGCCTCCCAGGGCAGCTCGAGCGGGATCTTCACGTCCGCGCCGGACTTGTTGTACCCCTCCTCGCCGAAGTAGCGCCGGATGACGAGGGGCTCGTCGACGGTGTCGATCGAATCGCGGTGGACGCCGATCACCTTGCCGATCCGCGGTTTGAACTTGCCCACGCGGGCCGCCGCGGCGAACGGCAGGCCGAAGTGCGTGTAGTAGGCCTCCTCGAGCGCCGCCGCCTCGACGTCCGAGAACGAGATTGTCGCGTCGAGCCGCGAGTACGGGTCGACAGGACTTCCGAGGACGAGCTCGAGCTCGCGCAGCGACACGCGGTCGGCGCCGCCCTCGTTGGAGCGAGGGCTGTCGAGCTTCACGACCGTGTCGGCGACGGCGCCGATGTCGGGGTTCCAGCGGCCCTGGAGCGACCGCCCGCCCGGCGCGGACGCCGGGGGCTGTCCCGTCGTCGTGAAGGGTGGCGGGGTCTGCCCTTTCAGAAGCGCGATTTCGCGCTCCTGGTTTTCCACGGTGAGCGTGAGTTCGCGGACCGCCCGCGTCAAGTCGGCAACCTGGGATTCCAGAGAACCCGGCTCCGCGCCGGCCGGACGCGGGCGCCAGGCGCAGAGTGCGCAGAAGAACCCGATGACGATAAAAATCTTTTTGGACTTCATAAATTCCTCCGTTGGTTGGTGCTGAACCGAACGAAAAACTTATGAAGCGGCAGGAGGGGCCCTTGAAGAGGATTCGGAGAAATGGACGGACGCCGCGAAAGAATCCCGCGGAACGGTGAGATACAAAAGAAAAAGAACGAAACAGGCGACGAACGGGGCCGCGGTCTCGGCCTGGAACCCGTGGAGAGCCAGCTGGTGGACGGCACAACCCTGATGGCTGGAGTGGTCGACATCGGCGCCGTGGACGTGGGGGATCGAAGCGAGCGCGGCCTCCGCGCCCGCGAGCGCGAGGCAGGCAACGAGAAAACAGACGAGGAGCTTGCGCCTGTCCATGGTCACGTCTTAGCGGAAGCGTCGCGCGGCATGAACACTTTCGCCGGTTGGGCAGAACCCACGACTTTCACGTCCTTCAGCCCGTCGTTCGCGAGCTTGACGCGATACTCCTCGAGCGTCGAGGGCGGGGCGTCGAAGAAGAAGATGCGTCCGGGGCGGCCTTTCGCGTCCCGGAACGAAAGGTAGGGCGACTTCGTCGGTCTTCCCGCGAACATCGCGCCGAAGGCGTCCTGATACTCCTCGGCGCGCGAGGCCTCGATCGAGACGACCTTCCAGCCCCATCGGGTGAGGAGCTTCGAGTCGTCGGCGACCGCCTCGTCGGCGGCCTTCTTCGCCGGCGTCCGCGTCACGATCGCGATCGACGCCCGGCGGCTCTCGATCGAGCGCTCGCCGTAGACGATCGCGTAGAAGTAGCGCTTGTTCGCCTGCGAGACCCAGACGACCGTGGCGAACGCGACCAGGAGCATCGCGATCGCGAATTTCTGGAGGAGGCCTTCGCTGATTTTTGGCATGTCTCCCCTATTTTAACCCAAACCGAACGCGCTACCAGAGGATTTTGCAGCCCGCGTTCCAGGCGAAATCGACCTCCTGGTGGACGCCGCCGAGCTCCTGATAGACGGGAAAGAGGAAGTTCCCGAAGAGCGACACGTCGGGGCCCGCCTCCCAGGTCACCGAAGGCCCGGCGAGCAGGGTCTCGCCGCCCGAGTCGGCCTGACGGACGCCCGCTTCCCGGTCCTTCCCTGCGGATTCGAACTTGAGGTCCGCTCCCGCGCGCAGACCCGGAGCGATCCGACCGACGGCGCGGTCGGCGACCAGGTAGCTCGAGAACGCGTCGCCGTATTCGAACTCCTGGTCCCCCTCGGTCTTCCACGTGTAGAGCGCGTTCCCCTGGAAGCGCCACGGACCGGCCTGCCGCCGGAAAGCCAGACCCGTCTTGCCGTCGTACGAGCCGCTTCCCGGCTGGAGCTCCGGCTCGAAACGATCCCCGCCGGAATTGAGCTCCGTCGTCGAACCGGTCGGAAATTTCACGCCCCCGACCAGGCCGAGAAAACCCTCCTCGTTTCTCAGAAAACGCCAGGTGAGCGTCACGTCGAGGTCGCCGACGCCTTCCGAGAACTCCTTGTGCCCGAGACGCGCGTGCGAGTCCACTTCGGTCGACAGGCGCCGCACGTACGGAAGCTCCGCGAGGACCGTCAGGCGGTCCGTCGCGTTGAATCCGAGCGCGTGATGATAGAACGTCTCGCTCGTCTTGTTGTGGACGTGGTGCCCCTGGTGGTGGAGCGTGTGCGCGCCGGCCGAGTCCCGTTTGTCCCAGTTCTGGCCCTCGACCGTGAAGTCGAAAAACCAGCGCCGCGCCGCTTCGCTTTCGCTCAGGCCGCATCGCGCGAGCGTGCAGCCGCAGCCGTCGCAGGCCTCGAGCGCCGGAACGGCGGCGCAGAGAGCGATCATGAAAAGAATGAACCATCGGAAATCACGTTTTCCGTGCATGGAAATCCCCTTTTTTCGGTGGAAGTAAAGACTAGGCCGAAAAAAGGGCGATGGGCGGGCGGAACAGCGGGTCGGGCCGAAAAGACGCGGTCGGAAAATACTCATCCTCGCGGATGCCGGCCGCGCGGAGAGAAACGCCGGCCGAAGCCGGCGGAACGAAAAAGTCCTGACCCGAAGAGTCGTCGCCGCGGTCCCGGGACGGCGCGAATCCGGCGGCGTGCTCGAACGCGGGGCCGTGGGACGGCGCGATTTTCCCCATCGAGCAGCACATATGGAACGCGCGGTGGCCGCCGCAGGCGATTTTCTCCATGGAGGGCTTGATGAACGCTCCGAGGGGCAGGACCCAGGCGGCGAGCGCCCAGAGCGCGACGAACGCGGTCGCGCGGCGCATCAGTCTTTCGCCTTGGTCTGGATCGAGACTTTGGTGATGCCGGATTTGCGGACGTCGTCGAGCACGCGGATCGCGCTGCCCAGAAGCGCGCTCTCGTCGCCGGAGATCAGGACCTTCGGGTCGGGGTCGGACGCCTTGAGCGCGGCCAGGCGCCGCGGCAGGTCGTCGACGCGGATCCGGTCCTTGTTGAAATAGAGCTCGTCCTCTTTCGTGACCGTCAGCGACGTGAACGTCTTCTCGGACTGGCGGGACGAGGTGGCGGCTTTCGGCAGATTGACGGAGATCCCCTGGTTCTTCACCATCGACAGCGACACCATGACGAAGGTCGCCAGCAGGAAGAACACGATGTCGATGAGCGGGATGATCTCGATGCGGGCTCGCCGCTTACCGACGGGTAAGGGGATTCGCATAATCCTTTTCCGGTTTCATGAGAAGAAGCTCGAGATGCGTCGAGGCGTCCTCGATCTCGTGGCGGGCTTCTTCGAGGCGCGTGTTCAGGTAGTTGAAGGGGATGAGCGCGACGATCGCGATGCTCAGGCCGAACGCCGTGGCGATCAGCGCCTCGGCGATGCCGCCCGTGAGAACGGCCGGCGCGCCGAGCTCGCCCGAGATGAGGCCGAACGAGCGGATCATGCCGGTCACCGTGCCGAGGAGGCCCAGGAGAGGCGCGAGCGTCACGATGGTGTCGAGCACCGGCAGGCCGTGGTTGAAGCGCTTGAGCTCCCGGCCGGCCGCCTGAAAGAGGGCGTTGGAAAACGAGCGCTCCCGGTTGGCGAGCCCGTAGACCAGGATGCGCGCGACGAAGTCCGCCGAACCCTGCCCCGCGCGGACCGCCCCGTCGATGTCGCCCTGCTCGACGAGCGAGAGGACGCGCTCGACGACGTCCGGACGGCGGCGCACGCGCTCGCGCGCGATGAAGATCAGGCGCTCGATCACCACGGTCAGAGCCACGAGAGACGTCAGGAGGAGCGGCCACATGATCGGCCCGCCCTTTTGGAAAATGGTCGGCATCAGGTCCTCTTATCGGTTGTCAATCATGGTACATCATACCCCCGGCGTAGCTCATTGCCAAGAGGCACCAGATCCCGGCCAGCGCCAGGCCCGCGTACGCCCAGGCCGCCGCGCCGCGGAGCGGGCCGCGGCTCGCGCGCCATCCGAAACGGACCGCGACGAGGGCGACCAGGAGCGAGGCGAGCCAGAAATGGACCGTGACCAGCATGTCGAACCGCCGGTAGTTCTGCAGACGGTCGCGCAGGCCCAGGAGGAAGGGGTTGCCCGGGCCGCAGAGAAGGCCCGCGTCGTGAAAACCGGTCGCCGCCACGACAAGGGACGACCAGAAACCGGCTTTGAGAAAGGCCCAGGCGCGCCGCTCGAGCTCCGGCCTTTTGGAAACGAGCGACCAGGCGAGGAAGAACGCCTCGAGCTCGAGGAAGACGAGCGGAAAATGGACCAGCCACGGATGCCACTGCTTCGGCGGCTGGACGGCGATCTGGGCGAACGGACGGAACAGCTCGGCGTTCACTCGCCGCTCTTTCTCAGCGTTTCGGTGTAGCGCCGGACCGAAGCCTCCTGGCCGTCGGACAGATGCGCCTTCTTCTTCATCTTCTTCATCCAGAAGTCCCATTTCGCGTCGTCGTAGCCCGCCGGCGGATAGAGCCGGTGGCACTTGGCGCATTTCGTCAGATACACGTCCCGGTCATCCGCGGTCGAAGCCAGGCCCCCCGCCGGGAAGGCGAGCGCGCACGCCAGGACCAGAACGGCCGGGAAGAAGCGCGGCCTCCTCAGAACGAGATCCCGATGATCAGCCGCACGTTGAAGAGCTCGTGGTCTTCCAGCTCGAGGCTGTTGTTGCCGTCCGGATCCGGGCTCGTGTCGTTCGTGCCGTAGCACTGCGTGAGAAAGGTCAGCGTCGCCCACCAGTTCTCCCGCCGGTAGGAAACCACCGGCCCCACGTAAAACACCGACCGTTCGAGATTCTCGTATTCCGGAAACTGGTTCTGGTTCCGGAACTCCACGCCCAGGTTCCAATGTTGATTGAGCTCATACGTCGCGCCGAAATCGAACTCGAGCTCCCCTTCGGTCTCGTCCTCTTCGCCCGGGGCTTCCGCGTCCTTCCATTCGGTCGCGTGGGAGACGTTGAACGCCCACTTCCACCGGTCCCAGCGCTGGCCGAGGATGACCTTTTCCTCGAGCTCGATTTCGCCGTTCCCGAATCTCGGCTCGAGATAGAGCGTCAGGCCGACCGCGTTCTTGGCGGGGTCGAGGACCATGAGCCGGTTCTCGAACGACACGCCGTCGAAGTCGAAATCGTTCGTCTTGGCGTTCGTGCCGGGCTCGCGGAAGTACTCGGAGACCTCGTTCAGGTAGAGCGACAGCGAATAGTTGTCCGTGACGCCGTATTCGAACTCCTGCTTCAGGTCCCAGCGCGTGTAATGGTTCTGGCCGACCCGGTTCGAGCGCGTTTCGCGCAGCGTCGTCCATTCCTCGAACTCGAACGCGCCCTGCGGCATCGTTTCCGGCTCATAAGTATACGTGAAATTGCGCGTCGTGGCCATCGCGGCCGGGCACGCGGCGCCGAACATCAACACTCCCGCCAAAACCCCTTTCCAGATCCTCATTTCCGCTCCTGTTTGCGTCGAACCGTGGGTCAATTGAGATTCAGTCTCAGGCGCCGGGCCCAAAAAACCTCAATCCCATTAATGAGATTGAGTCTCAATTGAGAGGTTATCTCAACAGACGGGGACTTGTCAAGCGGAACTAGTAGGGGCGCTGCCTCATCCAGCTTTCGATGATTTCCAGCACCCCGCGCCGCATCAGCATGACGCCGATCGCCCCCAGGAGCAGATTCGCGATTTTGGAAACCGCGTTCGAGCCGGCCTTCCCCAGAAGGCTCGAGAAGAAATCGGAAAAATAGAGCACCCCGGCGCAGAGCGCGATGTTGACCAGAAGCGACGCCAGCGTCGGGAAGACGCCCATCGAGTTGAGCAGGATCAGCGACGTCGTCATGACCGCCGGGCCCACGATCAGCGGGAACGCCAGCGGGACGATGCCGGCCGAGTCGTCGGAAAGGTTGGAACCCTTGCCGTAGGGAAAGAGGAGGTCGCGGATCGACAGCACGAAGAGCGCCGCGCCGCCGGCGATGAAGAAGTCCTGGATCAGCACGCCGATGTAACGGAAGATGAGGTTCCCCACGAAGAGGAACACCACCGCGATCAACGCGGCCGCCGCCGAAGAGCGCCAGATCAGGTCGAGCTTCTTCGGCCGCTCCATGCCCTCCGTGAGCGACATGAAAAAAGGCAGCATGCCCAGCGCGTCGACGGCGACGAAGATCGGCAGGAAAGCCAGAAAGTATTTTTCCATCAGCTCCTCGCGGGAACGCGCACGTCACGGATCTTCGGGGACACGAACAGCATGATCGCGATCCTCAGAAAACAGGATAGCAAAAAGAGCGTGAGATAGGAATAGCCGAAGAGCTTCGGAAGCTTCTGGATGAGGAGCCCGCCGATCGTCGCGCCGGCGAACGCGGAGAAGCTGTTCATCACGTTCAGGTAGGACAGCGAGCGGATCTTCCGCTCGGGACTCGAGGCCTCGAGCGTGAAGTTCACCATGAGGAGCGCGAAGCCTCCCCAGACACAGCCGGCGAAGAGCTGGACGAAGACGAGCCAGACCGGATTCCTCGAGACCATCCAGAGAAGCGGCGTCAGCGCGATCCCCCAGGCGGCGCGCTTGATCGTCCGGACGTTCCCGTCGACGTCGGCGGAGGCGCCCCAGTACCACTGGAAGAGGAACCCCGACAGCGACGCCGCCGACACGAGCATCATGAACGTCGCGTAGTCGAAGGCGAGGTCCCTCAGGAGAAACGGCGCCAGCAGCGCCCCCGAGAGGTTCGCCGAGAACGTGATCATCGCGGCGAAGACGACGAAGCGCGCCAGGCGGCTCGTCCGCAGGCCTCGCAGGAAATCCACGAAGCCGAAATACTCGTCGTGCGACGCGCGGCGAAAAGGCTCGACCATGCGCGACAGGCAGATCCACGCGTAGAACCGGCACATCATCGCGAACGCGAAGATGAGCGTGAAGCCCTTCAGGCTTCCCTTCCCGAACGCGTGCAGCACCAGGCCCGCGGTCACCGACACGAGCACCGTCAGGAATCCCTGCAGGCGGTTGCGCCAGCCGAAATAGACGCCGCGCCTGCGGGTAGGGATGTAGTCGCTCATCAGGCTCTGCCAGGCCGGGATCGCGAAGGCGCCGGTGGCGGCGAACACCGTCATCGCCGCCAGCATCGCCCACGGCGCGTACGGCTTCCAGTCCCCCTTCATCACGAACGGGACCGCCAGGATCGGGATCCAGGAAAGCGTGTGCAGGAGGACGACGGGACGGATGAGCTGCATGCGGGAGCCGAGGGACTGCGTGAGGCTTGCCGAACGGATCTGCAGGATGGTCGCCACCAGCATCGGCGCCGTCGCCAGGACGCCGATCTGCGCGGACGTGGCTCCCAGCGCCAGGCAATACGGGATGAGGTAGAAGTCGCTCACCCCCATCATCATGGCGGTGAACAGGCCGTCGAGAATGGAATAATGGAGACTGCGGCGGATCGAGCCCTTCTGGAATTTCAAGGCCGCCCTGCCCGCGCTAGCGGATCGCCTTCTCCACGTCGGCGAAAAGCTTCGGCGTGGCCGCGTGGTATTCGCTGAGGATCTTGCCGTCCTTGTCGATCAAAAGGCTCGTCGGGATCCCGACGACGTCGTAGCTTTCGGCGACGTGGCTGTCCGTGTCCAGGAGGAGCGGGTAATTCATGCCGTTCTTCGAGGCGAACGCCGACACGCGCTTGGCCGACTCCCCGACGTCGATGCCGGCGATCGTGAAGCCCTGGGCGCCGTATTTTTCCTGCAGGCGGATGAGATCCGGGATTTCCTCGCGGCACGGCGGGCACCAGGTGGCCCAGAAATTGACGAGCACGGCCTTGTGGCCGGAGAGGAGGGAATCGAGGCTCACCGATTTGCCGTCGACGTCTTTCAGCGTGAAACGCTGCGCGCCCGAGACCTCGCGGGCCTCCAGGAGACCCGCGCCCGAGCACCCGGCCGCGAAGAAGAGAATGCCGAAGAACAGGGTGGAAAAAAACCGCGAGCGCCGGCTCATATCAACAGTCCCCCCATTTTGATGAAAAGATATTCCGCGGCGAGGATCATGGCCCAGCCGAAGCCCTGCTTGACCCGTTCGAGCCACGGGCCCGAGCGGGGCATCGAGGTCAACAGGCCGCTGAACGTGCCGAGCACGATGAACAGGAGGCCGATGCCGTACCCGAAAACGAAAAGGAGCGAAATGCCGTAGACGAGATTCTGCCGGGAGCCCACGTAGACGAGGATGGCGGCCAGGACCGGGGCCGTGCAGGGCCCGACGATGAGGCCGGCGACGACGCCGACGACAAAAGCGCCGAAGTACCCGCCTTTTTTCGGCTGCGACGCGCCGAACGACAGCTGCGGAATGTTGAAGACGCCCAGCATCGAAAGGCCGAGAAGGAGACAGACGTTGGCGACGAAAAAATACGTGAACGGATTGGACCCGATCTGGCCGAAGAGCTTGCCGGAGAGCGACGCGAAGGCGCCCAGGGCCGCGTACGTCGTCGCCATCCCGGACACGTACACGAGCGAGAGCGTGAATCCCTTCCACCGGGCCCCGACCGAACGCGCGCCGATGTAGCCCAGGGTCAGCGGGATCACCGGATAGACGCACGGGGTCAGGCTGACGAGGACGCCCGCGGCGAAAACCGCCACGAAAGCCAGAGACGGGCTCTGGCGGATGATCGTCTCGATGTTGGCGAGCCAGGACTCCAAGGACGTTTCCTCCGTAACCGGGACGGATTTATTCTATCAGAAGAAACCGCCTCAGGCTACCCGCCGTCTCAGGTGCAGCCCCTCATCAGGAAGAACAAGAAAAGCACGGAGGCCGGCACGCCCATGAGCCAAAGCACAATGTAACCGATCTTTCCTTCTCGATTGCGGGATATCATGAGAAATCCTTTCGGTTCGTCCGGCGTGATCAGGCGACATGCACCTCTTTGGAAACGGAAATGTCCTGAGCGCCCGCTTCCTTAAAAATGTCCTTCACGCGGTCGGCCTCCTGGCCGTTTTCGGCGTGAACCGAGATGAGGAAATTGCCCTCGCGCACCCGGCCTTCGTAGCGCTTGGCCTCGTATTCGGGCATCCCCATCCCCACGAGCGCGCCGCCCAGCCCCCCGACCGCCGCGCCGAGGGCCGCGCCCGAAAGCGCCGCCAGGATCGGTCCCGCCGCGATGAAGGGGCCCACGCCGGGAATCGCGAGCGTGCCGATGCCGGCGAGCCATCCGAGCACGCCGCCGAGGACGCCTCCGGGGAGCGCGCCGCTGACGGCCGCTTCGGGCGCCTTCGTGTGCTTCTCATGCGCGAAATCCTTCGTCCCCGTCTTGTCCGGAAAAAGGACGGAAATGTCGTCGTTCGAGAAACTCTCGTTCTTCAGCTGGCTGACGATGTCCTCGGCCTGGATCTCGGTCGTCGCGATGCAAAATACCGCTTGCTTGGACATGACGGCTCCCTTTTTTTTCTTGCGTGACGTTGATGGTTTATGCGCGGACCTCGATCTCGTTCACGACGTTTCCTGCGCCCGCCGCGCGTTCGGCGTCCCGGCCGAGCGCCTCTTTCTCCGCGCCGCTGGGCACGATCCCTTTCAGCGTCACGCGGCGGCCGGCGGTGATGATCTTGGCGTTTTTGGCCGTGAAGGAGAGCGCCGAATCCTCCATGACCGTCTGGCGGATCTCCCGGGTGATGCGGATGTCGTCCGGGTCCCCCGACTGGTCGCCGACGGTGATCTCGGCGCGCACGGCGGAGGCGGAGGCCAGCGCCGCTAAAAATGCCGCGACCGACAAAATCGTTTTCCCCTTTTTGTTCATCCCTCCCTCCCTTCTTTTTTCGTTGCGGTGGCGGCGACTTCGTCTTCCAGATCCTTCAGCGCGACGATCGAGCGCAGCACCTCCGCGACGCTCCAGGCCTGCGCGTAGCAGCCGCGCGGCGTGAACGGCGCGTCGCCGTCGAAGATCTCGCTGATCGAGCCGATGCCGGCGTCCGCCAGATGCTTCTCGAACGCCGCGAGCATCTCGCCGGCTTTCTGGCGGTCGCGGTAGACGCGCATCCAGGCGTTGAGAAACGGTCCGATGAGCCAGGCCCAGACCATCCCCTGATGGTAGGCGGCGTCGCGGTTCCAGCGGTCGCCCTCGTAGCGGGAGAGATATTCCTTGTTCGAGGGGTCGAGCGTGCGCAGGCCGTACGGCGTCAGCAATTTTTTGGCCACGGCGTCGAGGACCGGCTTCCAGTAGGAACGGTCGAGCACGGAGTGCCGGAGGGACATCGTGAAGATCTGATTGGGCCGAAGCGAGGCGTCGTTCCCGCGCTCCCCGTCGATCACGTCGTAGAGATGCTGGCCGGCCTCGAACCAGAACCGCGCGTTGAACGAGTCCTGCACCTTCCGCGCGAGCATCGAATATTCCTCGGACGGCTCGCCGGCCTCGCGCGACCATCCGGCCATCAGCTTGAGCGCGTTGTACCAGAGCGCCTGGATCTCGACCGGCTTGCCCCGGCGGGGCGTCACGACCCACTCGTCGACCTTCGCGTCCATCCAGGTCAGCGCGAAACCCTCGCACGAGGCGCGGACCAGCGAGTCGCGCGGGTCGACGTAGATCCCGAACTGCGTGCCGCGCACGTGCTGCTCGATGATGTCGCGGAGCACCGGCAGGAGCGCCTTCACGGTCTCCTTGTCGCCGGTGACCTGCGTGTAGCGGTCGATCGCGTGGAAATACCAGAACGTCGCGTCCACGGTGTTGTAGATCGCGGTACGGTGCCCTTCCGGGAAATGGTTCGGCAGGAGGCCGTCCTTCACGTAGTGCGCGAACGTCTGCAGGATCGCCTTCGCCTCGTAGTGCCTGCCGGTGCACAGTGTCAGTCCCTCGAGACTGATCATCGTGTCGCGGCCCCAGTCGGTGAACCAGGGATACCCCGCGATGATCGTCCGCAGCCGCTCGCCGGAGGCGCGGTGCAGGACGTTTTCTTCGGAGCGCGTCCACGGCAGGACGATGAACTGGTCGGCGGCGATGACCAGCCGCGCGGCGAGGCCTTGCTGGGCGTTTTTCGACGCGATCGACAGGAGTTTTTCGAGTCGCTTGCGCTCGGCTTCGAAGATGTGCGACGGCTCGCAGTCGAGCGTGTCCCAGCTTTCGATGCTGGCGATGAACGAGACTTCGGAGCCGGCCTTCAACTTCACCTCGAAGCGGCCCGGGCTGTACAGGTTCGTCAGGCTTTCCTGGCCGCGCTGGGCCTCGACGCGGTAATAGACGCCGGTGCTCACTTTTTCTTCGACGAGGAACGAGCCCGGTCCCGGCTTCAGGCACAGCCGGAGCGTCGGAGCCCCCTCGAACGCGCGGATCTCGTAACGGCCCCGCGCCGCCGTCAGCGTGAACGGCCACTGGACCGCGTAACCCAGGAGGCCGTCGTGCATGCGGCAGGTCACGTAGGGGCGCAGCTCGAGCGAGACGGGATCCCCCTCGAGCAGGCGGTACTGGACATAGACCGTGTTCTGCCCGTACGGCATGATGATCCTTTTTTCGAACCGGCGCCCCGCGAACGCGAACGTCCAAACCGGCGTCTGCCAGTCCTCCCGGAATTCCTCGAGGAAAAGGTTCGCGTGTCCGCTCGATTTTTCCCCGCCGTGCTCGGCCCCCGACAGCCGCAGCCGCTTGTCCTCGAAGCTGACCGTGTCGTCGAGCCGCGGGACCATCGCCGTGCGTCCGCGCGGCGACGGAAGGTTGGGGATGAAGAGCCCGTGATACCGGCGCGTGCCCACGCCCAGGAGCGTCCCCGACGCGTATCCGCCGAGGCCGTTGGTGACGAGCCATTCGCGGTCGCGCAGGAATTCCCTGTTTCTCAGCTCCTCGGCGTTGTTGAAAACGATCGGTTCGATCATGCGGCGCCCTCCCCTTTTGACGCCTTCAAATAAACGGCGGATTCCGCCGGAAAAACCCATCCGCGGCGCGAAAGCGGGTGCCGCTCTCCCGGGCCGCCGTAACGCGCCGATTCGCTCGCCCAGGCAAGCTTCCACGTCGAACCCCGGGGCACGGCCAGGAGGGGTTCGGGGGCCGGGTCGAATTCCTGCTCCGCGCCCAGGTTCACGGCGAGGAGGGTGTCGCGCCCGTCGGGCGCGAACCAGCGAATCACGAAAGTCTGCGGGCCGACCACCGCCCCGTCGAGCGTGTGACGGTCCTGCGCGGCCAGGAGCGGCTCCTCGCGGCGAAGCTTGAGGAGATCACGGTGAAGCGAAAGCGCCGCCGTGTTCGCCGCCCGCTCGGCCCAGTCGAGGCGGCAGTCGAGGAACGTGCGCTCGTGCGCCGGATCCGCGAGCGATGCCTGCGAATCGGCGCCGGCCGCGCTTGGAAACTGGGAGAGGAATTCGCGCCGCCCCGCGAGGACCGCGGGGGACAGTCCCGGGTGATGGTCGGCGAAAAAAAGAAACCGGGCCGACGCTCCGAACTCCTGGCCCATGAAAAGAAGCGGGGTGCCGGGACCCAGGAGGAGGACCGCCGTCAGCGCCCGCCACCGGCCGGGCGAAGTGCGCTCATGAAGCCGGAGACCCTGGCGGGTGTTGGCGATCTGGTCGTGATTTTCCAGGTAGTTCACGAAGGAGGCGGCGGGTTCGCCGGTGACCGGCGCGCCGCGGTTTTTGTGCTGCCAGCGGTAGTACTGCCCCTGATAAAGAAAGCCGCGCTTAAACAGCGACACGAACTCCTGCGCGGCGCCGCGGTAGTCCGTGTAATAGGCTTCGCGCTCGCCCGTGGCGGCGACCCTCGCCGAGTGGTGGAAATCGTCGTTCCAGAGGCTGTCGAGCCCCATTCCGCCCTCCGCGGCCGGAACGAGCAGGCGCGTGTCCTGCAGTTCGTTTTCCGCGATCACGAGAATCTTCCGGCGCGCGCGCGCGGCGGCGGCCCGGGCCGCCTCGGCGATCTCCGCGATCACGTGCGGATCGCCGGCGTCCTCGATGTTCTGCGTCGCGTCCAGGCGCAGGCCGTCGAGATGGAATTCCGAAATCCAGTAGGCGGCGTTGCGCACGAAATATTCGCGGACGGGCCGCGAAGCCGGTCCGTCGAAATTGAGCGCCGGCCCCCAGTCGTTCCGGTATCGGTCGGTGAAATAATCGTCGCTGAATTCGCGCAAATAATTCCCGTCGGGCCCCAGATGGTTGTAGACCACGTCGAGGATGACGCCCAGCCCCGCCGCGTGCGCCGCGTCGACGAAGCGCTTGAACGCCTCGGCGTCGCCGTATCCGTGAAACGGCGCGTACGGCAGGACGCCGTCGTACCCCCAATTCCAGCGGCCGGGAAATTCCGCCACGGGCATGATCTCGACCGCCGTGACGCCGAGCTCCCTGAGCTGGCCCAGGTGCCGCGCCGCCGCGTCGAACGTGCCTTCCGACGTGAAGCAGCCGACGTGGAGCTCGTAATAAACCTGGCCCTTGAGGGAAAGCCCGGTCCAGCCGGAGTCCTTCCAGACGTAAGCCGCCGGATCGATGACCTCGGAGGGGCCGTGAGGACCGGCCGGCTGGAAGCGCGAATACGGGTCGGGGAAAAGCCCGCCGCCGTCGAGGCGGTAGCGGTAGCGGGTGCCGGGGCCGGCCTTGGGCGAATGCCCGGCGAACCACCCGTCGTCGCCGCGCTCGAGCTCGAGCGGCGCCGGACCGGGCGCCTCGAAGACCACTTCCGCGCGGCGGCGTTTCGGCGCCCAGACACGGAAGAAAACGCCGTCCGGGCCGCACGTCGCGCCCGGAGCGTCCCGCTCCCGTGCGCGCGCGGCCGGGGACTCAGCCGGACGGCGGAGGTTCTGCGCCAGCGCGTTCATCGCGGGAACTCGTCCGGTCTTTCCCCTGCCGTTCGACGACCGGCCTTTTCGATTTTTCGCATGTCGGATCTCCGTTCATTCGTGTCAATCGGGCGCGCCTTCGGTCTCACCGCCGATGTCGTCGACGTCCTGCATGACCGAGGTTTTCTGTTTGTTCGCGAGCTCCAGGGAGCGCATGCGGTCGTGCGCTTCCTTCACTTTCTGGAACTGGTTTTCGACCAGTCCCCTCACGTCGAACGGGAGCTCCTTCTTCAGCGCGTCGCGGTAGGACCGCACGGCCGTGTCCTCTCCCCGCTCGCATTCCGACACGATCGCGCCCTCGTCGGCGCCGGTGAGCGCGCTCTTGGCCTCGAACCAGCCGCGGTGAGCGGCGCCGGCCGCGGTGCCCGCCTCCTCCGGTTTGCCGCCGAGACGGCTCACCTGGTTGCGGAGTTCCGCGACGAACATCGAGCGCTGATCGGAATACTGGCGGAAGAGATTGCGCAGGCTGCCCTCCCTGTCCTTCTCGGCGGCCTTTTTGTATCCGAGCTCTCCGTCCTTGCAGATGTGAATGAGATTATTCAGCGTCGTGACCACGTCCTTGTTGACTTTGACCATGGTGTTCCCCCTCTCCTGATTTGTTTAACGAATCGATTCCTCCGCGGACAGACGGGCGAGAGCCAGCGCCCCCAGCGAAAGACCGAAATCCCTCAAGGCGACGTCGTAAAACCCGCCGGCCATGAGCAGATTGGCGATGATGCCCCAGAGCCAGATCGCGACCACCGCCGCGCCCAGCTTCGGGCGGACCGCCACGAGGATGCCGGCCAGGACCTCGATGCCGCCGACGATCAGCATGAAGCGATGCGCGTCGATCGGCAGGACCGCGGCGATTCTCGGCGCCAGGTACATGTCCCAGTTCACGAGGTAGTGCGCGAATTTGTCGAGGCCCGCGATGATCGGCAGGACCGAAAACCCGAAATGGAGAATCTGGTAGGCCTGATAAGCGGGGGCGTGCGCCAGTTCTCCGGGATGCGTATGGATCGCAGGTTGAGCGGCCATCGGTCACCTCCCTTTCTTAAGTCTTTATTTTCTTTTGACTTATAGAGCCAGTATAGGCGCGGGGCGATTAAAGGAGGGTTAGATTACAATTAAATTTTTTTAAGGAAGAGAGCGAGCAGGATGAGTCCCGCAAGTCCCGCGGCCGCGGGCAGCCGGAAGGTATTGATCCAAAGCTGAAAACTGTGCGCTCGAGCCTGCCGGTCGAACCGTCCGTGAGAGCCGCGGTCGCCTTCCACCGGCCGGAAGAGGTTCGAGGCGCGCGGTCCCTCCGGCTCATCCGTCAGCTGCGCGTCATACCCTCGGCGCGCGAGATAGACGTCGAGGACGCCCGGCAGGAATTTCTGGGCCGTGATCGCCAGAAGCGACGACCCGCCCACGATGAGCTCCCGCCGGGGATGGCGGGCCGCCCACAGGATCGCCCGCGCCGCGACCTCGGGCTGGAAGATCGGGGGCACGGGCCGCGGGCGCCGGTCCGTCCGGTTCGCCCCCCAGTCGAACTGCGGGGTATTGATGGCCGGCAGCTGGACCATCGTGAGTTTCACGCCGGAGCCCTCGCGCAGGAGCTCCGAGCGCAGGGAATCGGTGAATCCGCGGACCGCGTGCTTGGCCCCGCAGTAGGCCGACTGGAGCGGGATCGACCGGTAGGCCAGCGCCGATCCCACCTGCACGATCACGCCGCGGCCGCGGGGCTTCATCCGCTTCAGCGCGGCGAGCGTCCCATGAACCGTGCCGAGATAGCAAACTTCGGTGACCCGACGGAATTCCGTGGGATCGATTTCCAGAAACGGCGCGAAGACCGCCGCCATCGCGTTGTTCACCCACACGTCGATGGGGCCCAGTTCCTCTTCGATCCGCTCCGCCGCGAGCTCCACGACGGCCTCGTCGGCGACGTCGACCTCGATCGCGATTGCCCGGGTCCCGCGCAGCGACAGCTCCTCGCGCGCCGCCTCGAGACCGATTTTGCCGCGGGCCAGGAGCGCCACCCGCGCGCCTTGCCTCGCGAAGGCCAGCGCCGCGGCGCGGCCCACGCCGGCCGAACCTCCCGTGATCACGACGACGCGGTCCTCAAAGGGCCGCGGGCGTTTCATTTTTTGATCCTCAGGCCGGAGACCAGGTCGCGCACCCGCTCACCCGCGCCGGCCGTGAGCGACCAGGGGCTCGGCTGGCGGACGACGTGGAGCGGGCCGCGGCAGTCGAGCACGCGGAAATCCGACGCGCCGTCCACGCCCCGGAAAAAGCGCAGGTCCGCGGTCGCGCGCCCCACGCGCAGGCCTTCGAGAGTGATCTCCGGAAGCCAGTCGGGGAGCCGGGGGTCGACGATGAGAAGATCCAGCGGCGCGTAGGGATACAGCCCGAGCAGCGACTGCAGGAGGCTGAAGACCGTCGAGGCCGACCAGGCCTGCGGCGAACAGGCGGCGGGATACATGGCGGGGAACGGATGCGCGGCGTCGCGCGGGTGCCCCGAAAACAGCTCCGGCAGGCGGCGGTTTTCGAAAAGCGAGGCCGCCTCGAACACCGCCCGGCAGAGGGACTGCAGGTGATGGGTCATGCCGTAACGCAGGCAACCCAGCGCGAACGTGCCCTGCTCGACCGGCCAGACGGAGCCGCGGTGATAGCTGAACGGGTTGTAGGCCGGATGGGCCGAGGACAGGGTCCGCACGCCCCACCCCGAGAAAAGGTCTTCGGCGAAAAGCCGCTGGGTGACGAGCCGGGCGCGGGAGGATTCGGCGATGCCGGCCGCGAGGCAATGGCCGGCGTTGGAGCCGATCGACCGGATCGGACGCTTGTCGCGGTCGAGGCCCATCGCGTAAAATCCCTCGTCCTCGAGCCAGAAGGCGCCGTCGAACCTTTTTTTCAGCTCTTCCGCTTCCCGGAAAAACCGCGCGGCGAGACCGTCGTCCCCGAACCAGCGGAGCATCTCGGAGAGATGGAGTTTCGCCAGGTAGATGAACGCCTGTTCTTCGCAGGTGGCGATCGGCGCCCGGGCCTGTGAGCCGTCCTCGTGCACGAGGGCGTCGTCCGAATCCTTCCAGCCCTGGTTGCGCACGCCCATGCGCGACCGGGTGCGGTATTCGTAGAACCCGTCGCCGTCCAGGTCGCCGCGTTCGTCGAGCCAGCGCAGGGCCTTGAGCGCGGGATCGATGAACGGCCGCACGAGGCTCCGGTCTCCGGTCCAATGCCACAACTCGGTCAGCGCCACCGGATAGAACCCCGACGTCGTGATGGAGCCGTAATACCGGCCGTGGGGATTGCGGTTCGTGAGCGGCTGGATGCCGGTGTAGGCGTCGTGCAGCATCTTGCCGGGCTCCTCGTCGCGCCAGGGGACGTCCCGGGTTCCCTGCCAGAGCGGAAGCTCGGTGAGAGAGCCCCGCATCATCTCGGGCCCCAGCATCGCGGACTGCCAGGACGCCGTCAGCGTGTCTCTTCCGAAAAGCGAAAGATAGACCGGGAGGCCCGCCGCCATCGTCCACCCGTCGCCGTGCTCGCCCAGGTCGTAAAGGCGCAGCGCCGCCAGGTCGCGCTTGGCGCGGTCGAGCGTCTCCAGAACCAGCGGCGTCAGCGTGCCGCTCCCGGCGGAGGAGAAGCGCGCCGCGCGGTCTATAAAAACGGAAGTTTTTCGGTCGTATGCGTGGCCGCCGCCGGACCCCGGACAGGCGGTGAACGGCACGGTCTTGCGGTCCTCGAATTCGGGCTCGAGAGCCAGACACGCCTGCCAGACGCCGCCGGGAGACAAGTCGAGGTCGAAACGAAGCGGCGGCCCGTCCGCGCTCAACCCCCGCTCGCAGCGCACCCGGAGCGTCGCGTCCCGGCGCAGCCGGACTTCTCCCGATTCGCCGTCTTCGTGATAGGAAGCGGCGGCCTCAAACGAGAGACGCCATTCGGCCTCCGACGGCGAAAAGCGCTTCCATCGCTTCGTCAGCGTTCCGGGAGGCGGCTCGAGCGGCTTCGAGCTGTCGGCAAAATCGGATTCGAGATCGACCGACAGCGTCAAACGGACGGGGTAGCGGGTGTGGTTCGTCACGCGGAGGTCTTCGTGCAGACCGTCGGCCACGACCCTCGTCACGTTGAGTTCGATCGACTCCTGCGCGATCGGGCCGGCCGGACCCGGCGTGAATCCCTCGACCCGGTCGGCGCGGCGGGGCGATTCGGCGAGGTAATAGCCCATCCACGCGTGCGGCTCGACCGACGAGAGGCCGCAGGGAAGCGGCGGCGCGCCGTTCACGAGATAGACGAGCCTCGACAAGAGGCGGGTCTGATGGACGAAGAAACCCTGTTCGGCGGGATCGGTGACGAGTCCGTCCCGTCCCGTGATGAGCACGCTGCGGCCTCGGCTCACATACGACAGGTGCTCCCTCGGTCTCAGGCCGATGAGTGTGCCGTTCATGGCTCCCTCTTTTGGTGCGGGTCTAGCGGGGTTTCTCGCGCGATTCCTTCTCGAGATGCGGTTCGCCGGTCGCGGGGTCTTTGCGGATGACCCAGGGTCGGGCCGACGGTTCGGCCGGCCCGGGCGCCTCTTCGGACGCCGTTTCGGGCACGCGCAGGCCGACCACCAGCGGGAGATGGTCGGAAGCGTTTTTTTCCAGCTCGGTCGTCGGCACGCGGATCGAGGTGACCTCGAGGCCGGCGCCGAGGAAGACGTGGTCGATGCGGCCGACCGGATACCAGCCGAACCACGTATTCGTCGGCTGGTGCTCGTTCAGATGCAGCTGCGCGTCGCGCAGCACCGCGTTGATCTTCCGGTAGGCCGGCGATCCCGGAAGCGCGTTCATGTCGCCGCAGAGGATCACGGGCCCCGTCAGCGCGGGATTGCCGAGCCACTCCGGGCCGGCCAGCGCCTCCGCCTGCAGGAGCCTCTCGCCCGGCCAGACGCTCAGGTGAGAGTTGATGAACTGGACTTGCGTTCCCGCCAGGTCGATCGAGACCCAGAGCGCGCCGCGCGGCTCATAGTCCTTCCGGGCCCGCGGCAGCGCGCCCATGCGGACCAGCCGCATCGGGTAACGGCTGAAGATCGCGTTCCCGTATTTCCCGTCTTCGAGGATGAAGGTCGGATGGAAATGGAACTCCATCTCGAGCTTGAGCGCGATTTCGGCGGCCTGGTCGACGTGCCCGGAGCGCGGCCGCCCGGCGTCGAGCTCCTGGAGAGCCACGATGTCCGGATCGTGCCGCGCGATGACGCGCGCGATGCGCTCGGGTGACAGACGCCCGTCCATGCCCGCGCAGCCGTGCACGTTGTAGGTCATGAGCCTCAGCGCGCGCGGCGGCGGCGCGACGGCGTTTTTCGGCCTCGTGAAAAAATGGCCGGAGTCGGACCGGCCGAGAAAGCGCAGCGCCGCCTCGCGCAGGTCGAGCGGTCGCAGGTACGCCGCGTTCTTGTCGGGCAGCGGCGCGTCCGCGGTCAGGAGCGCGAACCCCCGCGTCTCCTCGGCCCCCGCGCCCGCGTGGCTGCCGTTCTCGACCGGGAACGTCAGCGTATCGGTGCCGTGCCGCCACCCCAGGAGAAGGAAATCGCCGGCGTCCGGATGATGGCAGAGGGACGTCAGGTCCCTGGCGGTTTCGAGGAGGAACGGGTGCGCGGCGCCCAGCACGGCCTCGGCGTCCTCGGGCAGGGTGAACCGGCCCGTCTTCGTCCAGGCGTGCGCCTTGCCCTGCGCCGCCGCGCTGAGGACCAGCGGGACGCCGGCCGACTCGGCCAGCGCTTTGCCGAGGATCTCCTTTTCGGCGGGGTCGAGTCCCCGCGGCGAATAGATGTGTCCCAGGGGGCCCATCGCGGTCACGACGAGACTCGAGGCGAGCGATTCCGGCGGAGGGGCCGGCTCCGGATCCGTTTCCTCCTCTTTTTCGGACAGGAAAACCGGGCGGCCGCGGTCGAGCGTGCAGCAGCCGCTCCCGTCCAGCACCCGGGCGGCGGCGCCGAAGACGTCCGACACGGCCCGCTCGATCGTCTTCCCTTCCACCTGCGGATAGGCGCGCGTGTTTTCCTGGCCGTGGTCCGAATAGACCCACAGGTCGTAGTGACGCGCGCCCGTCCGGCGGATCGAGCGCCACAGGCGGGCGATCGAGTCGTCGATGCCGCGCAGCGACCAGTGCGCGAAACGGGACGTCGGGCCGCGCCGATGGGACTGCTCGTCGTAGCCCAGGAGATTCAGGTGGATGACCGGCATGCCGCGCGCGATGTCGATCTGCGCGCCGACCGTCACCAGCTCCCGCAGGAGCACACAGACGCCCACGCGCGAGGGGATGAATTCGATTTCCTTGCGCCACTGGCGGAACCGCAGCGCGCCGCGCGGGCAGTCGAACAGCGACAGCGCCAGCTCGACCAGGAAAAGCACGGTGGTACGGACGAAAATGTCCGCGTACATGAGGAGGATCAGGGGCATCGCCAGCGGATTGGTGGAACAAAAAAGCGCCCCCCATCCGTGCTTGGCCGCGCAGAAATGCGCCTCCTGGGCGCCGCCCCGGAAGACGTTCGAATAGGAACTGCCGTCTTTCAGCAACCCCGGACCGCCTTCGCGCTCGAGGCGCCGTTCGACTTCGGCGGCGGCGGCGGACTCGTACATCTTGAACACGCGGCCGCTCTTGCGGTCCATGTAGCAGAACGCGGGGACGCAGGTCTTGACGCCGTAAAAGAGCTCGCCCTGGACGGCGGGGGTGTTGGAGGGGATGCCCGAGTAATGCGTGTGGAGACGATAGCGTTCCCGGTGGAGCAGCCGGTTGAGGAACGGCATGTTGCCGCTTTCGACCGCGACGCGGAACTGGCTTTCCGACAGGCCGTCGATCTGGACCATGACGAGCCCGGCGGCGCCGTGCGCCGCCTCCGGACGGGGAAGCCGCAAAAGCCGGATCGCCCATTCGTTTCGACTGAGGGCCCGTCGTGCGGCGCGCCAGAGCGCGCCCGGCCGTATCCGCATCAGAAGCTAGTCCTCCCTGCTCCACTCCGAGAAAATCGCCGCGCAAATATAGCCTATCACGGCGAAAGAATAGAGCGAAAGAATCAATCCCACGGCATCCTCGGGCATGGCGGCCTCCGAAGGTTGGGAAACGTTATCTGCGGGACCGGGCTTTCCGGGCCTTGCGGGGCTTCTGCCCCGCGCGTTCGAATTCCTCTTGAAGCTCCTGTTTTCGCTCGATCATCTCTTCGCCGATCTCGTCGATGTCCGCCTGCTCGGCCTTGGGCAGCATCTCGGATTCTTCTTCTTCGATGTGGTGCTTGACGCTTTCCGACAGCACCTTGAATTTGGCCTCGTATTTCGGATTGTCGGCGTCCATGGACTCCAGTTCCTCGATCAGGAGCTTCGCGACGTGATGCTCTTCCAGGGCCTCGTCGACCAGGTCGCCTTCGCCGAGTTCCTGGCGCACCGCCGGATAAAAAATCTCCTCTTCGATCGCCGTGTGGATCTTGAGCTCGCGGATCGCCGTCTCCGCGATCCTCTTCTTTTCCTGGGCGCCCTCCGCGTCCTCGAATTCCTGGAAAAGCTCCTTCACGCGGTTGTGGTCTTCCCGCAAAAGATCGGCCGGCTTCACGTTCGGGGCGCGGTTCATTTCCTGCCCGTCGTCTGGATTGGCCATGGGATTCTCCTCGGTTGGAAACCGTTTTTCACCGTCGAGGACAGTCTAGGGCCCGGGCGATTAAAGAGCCGTTAAATTAAGATTAGAATTTTCTAAGAACGCGCGGCCGGCGCCTCCCGGACGACCTCGCGCGCGGGCTTGTCCCGGCGCAGGCCCTTGAAACTCGGATGCCTCAGGCGTCCGTCGCGGGTCCACTCGGTGAACGCGACCTCCGCCACCAACAGGGGCCGGACCCACCGGGCCGTTTTCGGGAGCGCGCCGCGGGAGGCCGCGTCGAAGGGCGGGGACGCCGCGCGCAGGGATAGGAGGCGGCGGCCGAGCGACTCGAGCGTGCGGTCGTCGTAGCCCGTGCCGACCTTGCCCGCGTACCGCAGCGCGCCGTCCTCGTAGTACCCCAAAAGCAGCGCGCCGAACCCGGCGCGCGCCCCCTGCGGCGGGGTGAAGCCGCCGATCACGAATTCCTGCGCGTTCACGCACTTGAATTTGAGCCAGTCGGGCGAGCGCCGCGCGACGTACGCGGAGGCCGCGCGTTTGGCGATGAGCCCCTCCCAGCGCCGCGAGCAGGCCTCGCGGTAATAACGCTCGCCTTCCTTCTCGACGTGCGTGACGTACGCGAGCGGCGCTTTGAGCGCGAAGGCCTCGCGCAGGATGCGCTTGCGCGACAAAAGCGGCAGCCGCGTCAGGTCATGGCCCGCCAGATAAAGGACGTCGAACACGTAATAAAACACCGGGACCTCCGCCAGCCTCTCGCGGCCGGGGTCCCGCTTCATGCGCTTCTGGAGCTCTTCGAAACTCGTGAGCCCGTCCCGGAAGGCGACGATCTCGCCGTCCAGCACGAAGCGCTTCTGTTTCTCGCGCGCGAGCGCGTCGGCGATCTCGGGATAGGCGGAACGGGCGGGGATCCTGTTGCGGGAGAAGAGTTCGACCTCCGCGTCCCGGCGGAAGGCCAGGCACCGGACGCCGTCGAGCTTCGGCTCGAAGATCCAGTCCGCGTCGGAGAAGCGCCTGCCGGTCAAGGTCGCCAGCATCGGCTGCATCCACCGCGGCTGGGCTGCCGCGCGCGCGAGTCCCCGTTCGGCCGCGGTCAGCGCCGCCGGGAAACGCACGCGGCAACCTCTTCGATCGTCCGCTTCGTCAGGACCGAGCGCGGTTTTTTCGCGACGGGGTCGTAGCCGGGGTCCGCTTCCTTGTCCCGGGACTTGATGAGGAGCCACGGCCTGCGGCTCCCGGCGCGGCCCGACAGCCGCACGAGGGAAAACCCGCCTTTCATTTTTTCGCCCTCCATCCAGATCTTCACGTGTCCCTTCTCGATCGCCTTCTCCATCGGCAGAACGCGGCCGTCCTTTTCGAGGACGTTGATGTAATGTCCGCGGTCCCAGACGATCACCGGCCCGCCGCCGTACTCGCCCTTGGGGATCACGCCTTCGAAGCCCGCGTAGTCCATCGGGTGGTCTTCGGTCGGCATCGCCAGGCGTTTCACCGCCGGATCGAACGACGGGCCCTTGGGCACGGCCCAGGACTTGAGGACGCCCGCGACTTCCAGCCGGAAGTCGTAGTGCAGCGCGGTGGCGGCGTGCTTCTGGATCACGAACGAGGGAAATTTCGCCTTCTTCGGCTTTCCGCCCGAGGGCTCGGGCGTTTTTTTGAAATCGCGCTTGGCGCGGTAGACCTTGAGCGCGTCGGCGGGTTTGACGGCCACGGTTCTCTCCTAGGGCGCCGCGGAGGCGGCCTCTTCCTTGCCGATCATCGCGTCTTTCGTGGCGCGCGTGAAATTTTTCATGAGATCCCATTCCGCTTTCATGCGGCGCATGGAACGCGCCCAGGCCGTGTCCTCGACCTGACGGATGTCCGCGCGCAGCGAGCAGGAGGCGTACAGCATGAGCGCCTTGTCGGCCGAACGCTGCATCGCATAGCCGCGCGCCGTAGCGCGGGCGCCTTCCCCGAGCTTCGCCGTCTCGGCGGGAGAAAGTCCGGCGATCCATTCGAGGGCCTGTGCGAAGCTCTCGAGGCTCTGGCCCGCGAGCAGGCGGCCGTTCTCCCCGTCGCGCACGACGTCGCGCACGCCGCAGGCGTCGACCGCGACGACCGGCGCGCCGGAGGCCATCGCCTCGACGAGCACGATGCCCTGCGTCTCGCTCTGGGAGGCGAACGCGAAGACGTCCATCGCCCGGTAGGCGTCGGCGAGCGCGGCGCCCGACAGGGCGCCCGCCGAATGCAGGCGGTCCGTCAGTCCGCGCGCCTCGAAGACCGCGCGCACGGTCTCTTCCGAGGGTCCCTTCCCGACCAGAAGAAAACGGGCCCGCGGCTGCTTCTCGAGAAAGCGCGCGACCGCCTCGGCGAGGAATTCGAGATTTTTTTCCGGGGCCAGGCGCCCGACGTGCCCCACGACGAACGCGTCTTCGGGCAATTTCCATTTCGCCCGGCCCCGCGCCCGGTCGCCCGACTCGAACAGGGCCAGGTTGATGCCGGTCGGCACGGTTTCCAACGGGCTTTCGACGCCCCGCTCGCGCAGGATCCCCGCGAGGCTTTCGCTGGGGGCGAACACCTGGTCCGCGAGATTGGCGTAGCCGGTCGACAGCTCGATCACGAAGCGCTTGAACGCCTCCGTGTCGCCGCCCGGCAGATAGTGCGTGTTCTGCTCGAAGAGGATGTGGTGCGTGAAGACCAGCGGCGCCGCGTTCTTGTAAGCCACGCGGAGCGCCGTCGCGCCCAGGAGGAACGGATGGTGCGCGTGCACGATGTCGGGCCGGAAGTCCTTCATCGTCTCGGTCAGACCCGAGATCGGTACGGCGAATTCCGTGCGGTTCACGTTCTGGATCGACGGCACGCGCACGACGTCCTCCTCCTGCGGGGCGCCGTCGAATTCGGGGGCCACGATGATCACGCGGTGCCCGCGGCGCCGGTACTCGAGCGTGAACGACTCCACCGACTTCTCCAGGCCGCCCAGGATCGGCTTGTACGTGTTGGTCATCATGAGGATGTTCATCGTCTTGCGCCCTCCGGCCGGAGAAGGACGTCGCCGCCCGATCCCTCGCCCGTCGCCGGCGCGAAACCGGGAAAACGGATCGAGACGCGCGGCGCCGCGGCGCGCCACTCGGCCTTCCAGGTCAGGCGGGCGCCGGCGCCTTCGGGCCGCACGCGCACGCTCACCGGCCCCCAGGTCGTGGGGGCGCCCTCGAGCGCGGCGCCGGCGGCGGACCATTCGCGCGGCACTCCCGATCCCAGGATGAGCTCGTTCGCGGACTCCTCCTCGCGGACGAAGCAGTTGCGCACCATGAGGAGCCACTCGGCCGCGGCCCACACGTGCTGGCCGTCGCCCATGCAGCCGCCGCGCGTGCGCGGGTGGACGGCTTCGGGCCACTGTCCCGTCGGGCTCGCCAGCGCCGCGACCCCTTGCATCACGTCGAAGTAACGCGCGTCGCCGGCGCGCAGGAGGACCTGCGCCACGTGCAGCGTGAGATACGGATTCATGCCGGAGTGGCTAATCTCCTGGAAAAAGCCGCCGTGAACGAAAAATTTCCGCATGAGGTAATCCGCGGTGGCCGACAGCCGGGGGTCGTCCGGCGCCCAGAGCTTGAGCGGATAACCGCCGGCGAGAGATCCGATCGAGCCCGCGTCGAGCCGCCGCGTGGGCGACGCCGGGATCGCCGCGCCCTCGGCGGGGCCCAGCGCCTCCAGCGCGCGGGCGACGCTGGCTTCCAGCGCCCGCGTGAACCCGGCGGCCGTTTCGCGGAACGCGGCGGCCTCGGCCGGCTCGTCCAGCCTCTCGGCCAGATACGCCGCCGCTTCCAGCCCCGCGATGCCCCAGAAATCGTCCCAGTAGTAGTAATCGTTCGGTCCCAGGTGCTCGGCGCTGAATCCCGCCGGAAAAAGTCCCGCGTGCGGAGAATCCGGCGTCTCCGGCAGGCGTTTGCGGCGGATCCACTGGCCGGCGCGCAGGATCGAATGCTTCCACGCCGGTTTCGGCGCGCGCCCGGTGAGCTCGCAGAAGCGGCGCATCGTCCAGAGGGCTTCCCCGTTCGAATCCCATTCCCCTTCCTGGGAAAGGAAATAACCGAACGGCGTCTGCCGCGAGGGAAACCGGTCGATCACCCGCTCGACGCGCTCCTCGAGGCCCGCCGCCAGGAGCGCGTGAAGGATGAACGCGGCGTCGCGGAACCAAAACCGCTTGTACGTGTACGGCCCGGGATAGACGTCTCCAGGCGAATGCAGCACGAGCGTGCGCAGCGCGATCTCGTAGAGAGAGCCGATCTTCGCGTCCGGCGTCTCGAGCCGGCTGTGGCCTCGCAGGCTCTCCTCCCAGGAGAGGGGCGGCGGGACGGAGACGCCCGTCTTCAGGTGAAATTCGATTTTTTTCCCGAGCGGGACGATCGCGCCGATCTCCCTGGGCCGGCCCGGCTCGAGGCGGAACAGCGCGGCGGCCGTGGCCATGCCGACGTCGCAGCGGACCTCCGCGGGCGCCGGATCCGGCGGGGGCGTCTGGATTTTCAGGAAGACGTCGCCGTCCTTGTACCGTGAAAACAGGCAGCGCTCGGGCGGCGCGGTCAGAAACACGGAATCCAGCCGGTTGACGCGGAACCCGGGCCGGTCCTGGCTGGCGGCGATCTCATAGATGAAGCTGACGCCTTCGGGATTGTACGGACGCACGGAGAGGACGAGCCAGCCGCCGCTTTCGGAGGCGCCTTCGAGGTGCAGGCGCAGCACGACGCGGCCCGCTTCATGGACGACGTCCGCGCGCGAGGTGAGGAAATTTTTTCCCGCTTCGACCTTCGTCGTCACGGACAAACGGCCGTTGACGCAGAGCTCCTGCTCGGCCGCGTCGCGGCGCGACGGCAGGAGGGGCGGCCCGGAGACCGGCAGGATCCAGGCGTCGAGCGACCAGCCGTCGAAAAACGGCGTGACGAGCCCGCGCGGATCCACGAGCGGCAGCTCGTTCGAATCCGGCACGCCGACGGCCGTCCAGTTGCGGTGCGTGAGATTGATGTGGGTGACGTTGAAAGCGCGGGGGACGAACGCGACGTCGTGGGGATCGAACTGGCGCTGCACCCAGTAGGGCCAGATCCAGTCGAGGTTGTGCTGGATGGCCTGGCTGTTCATGAGCCCGCGGGCCTGCATCACGGCTCCGGCGCGCAGAAGTTCAGTGGGGGCCATCACTTCGGACGGCTGGGAAAAACGGCGAAGATTGGCCAGCAGATTGATCGGATCGAGGAACCCCTGCGACCGGGCGACGCGCCGCACGAGGAACCGCCAGGGCAGCCATCTCATCCACATGCGTACGGTCCCCTCCGTTTCCCTTATTTTATCGTCCCGGAGGGCCGCGATAAAGCTATTTAGATGCGGGCGCGGGCTCGATCGGTCGAAGGTCCCGGGTCGCCGGGCCGGTCAGTACGCGGCCTTCCGGCGTGAAACGCGACCCGTGGCAGGGACAGTCAAAGGTTTTTTCGGCGCCGTTCCACTGGACGAGGCAGCCCAGGTGCGGACAAACCGCGGAGCAGGAGTGCCGTTCCCCCGCCTCGTCGCGGAAAACCGCCAGGTGGCTCCTCCCCTTGCGGACGACCGCCCCTTCACCCGGCGCCAGGCTCTCCGAGGAGCGCTTCGCGGACTTCAGACGGTCGGCGCCGAATTTTTCGAACACGTTCAGATTTTCCTCGAGAAAATGCATCGTGGCGCGCGCGTTCTTCCTCGTCGGGCTGTACAGGTGCGCCCAGGCGTTCTTGCGCCGGAGGATCAGGTCGCGCAGGATCGACGCCGCCGTCGCGCCGTAGGTCCATCCGTTGCCCGAATAACCGGTCGCGATGTACAGGCGGTCCGCGTGATAGGGGCTGCGTCCGATGAACGCGAGAGAATCCACGGGCTCGATGACCTGCCCGGACCACCGGTACTCGGGAGCGGCGGCGCCGGGAAAGCGCTCGCGCGTCCACTCTTCCAGCGCCCGGTAGGGCCGCTCGTAATCGTCGGCCTGCCCCGTCTTGTGGTCCTCGCCGCCGACGAGGAGGTGATCGTAAGAGACGCCCCGCGCCAGACGGACGTAGTGATACGAGTTCCCCTCCCCGGAGCCGGTGTCCCAGTACAGCCCCCCGGGCACCGAGTTTTTTTCGACCGGACAGGCGATCACGTACGAGCGGTAGGCGGCCTCTTTCAGAAAAAAGAGGACGTTCTTGATGGGCGAGTGCGTCGCGACGACGATGTCCCTGGCGCGGATGCGGCGGCCGCTCGAGGCGGTGACTTCGTGCGCGTGGATTCTGGACACGTGGGTGTCGGTGAAAATCTGGACTTTTTCGCGAACGAGCGCGCGGACGAGCCCGCGCAGGAAAAGGAGCGGATGCAGCTGCGCCTGGCGCGGATAGCGAAGGCAGGGGCCGGTGTCGAACGAGGCCAGCGGCGCGCGCGGCAGGAGCTCGACGTCGGGAAATCCCAGCGTCCGGGAGGCGGAGAATTCGTCTTCCAGCGTCTCGGCGGGCGTCCCCGGCGAGAGAAAGAGATACCCGTCCACCGTCTCGTAGCCGCAGTCGATTTTTTCCTCTTCGACGACGGCTTCGATCGTGTCGATGGCGGCCCGCTGGCTGTCGGCGACGGCGCGCGCGGACGCCTCGCCGTGCATTTTCCGGATGCCGGCGTAGCCGAAATCGACGGCCGCCGTCACGTGGGCGGTCGAGCGGCCGGTCTCCCCGTCGCCGATCGCGCCGGCCTCGACGAGCGCGACGCGTTTTCCGCTCCGGGCCAGGAAATAGGCGGTCAGGACTCCGGTGAGCCCGCCGCCGATGACGACCGTCTCGGCGTTCACGTCGCGGTCGAGCGCGTCGAACCGCAGCGGCCGCACGTCCTCGGCCCAGAGCGTCCC
Source organism: Candidatus Eiseniibacteriota bacterium (assembly GCA_035496715.1). Taxonomy (GTDB): domain Bacteria; phylum Omnitrophota; class Gorgyraeia; order 2-02-FULL-51-18; family 2-02-FULL-51-18; genus DATJEK01. The sequence goes on from DATJEK010000049.1 coordinate 42,022, forward strand.
CGGCCGCCGGCCGGCGGGCTCGAGACGGTTCATTTCGGAGCCTTCGGGGACTCGGCGTGCACGAGCTCGGGCTCTTTGCGGACCGGAGGCCGGCGGATTTCCTGCGCGAGGCTCGGCCGCTTGGACCGGGCGAAGTCGCCCAGCCTCACCGGCTGTCCGGTCTCGGCGGAACGGTAGAGCGCGCGCACGACGCGCACGTCGGCCAGCCCTTCGGTGCCCGAAGGCTCGGGATAATCGTTCTGCAGCACGCAGTCGGAGAAATAGAGGAGCTCCGACGCGAACTGATCGCGCGGCGCGAAAGTCTTCCTCGTGACCTTCTCGCCGATCTTGAGCTCGTGCGCGAGCTCGTTCACGTACCCGTAGGCGGGCTCCACGCGCAGGGACCCCTTCGTCCCGATGATCTCGTATCGGGACTGGTCGAACGCGCCGAAGCTGCAGGTGAAAACCGCCAGCCGCTCGCCCGGAAAGCGCAGCACCGCGCTCGTCATCTCGTCGACTTCGCGGAAGCGGCCGTCCCCTTTGTTGGCCGTCGTCGCCGTGACTTCCTCGGGCTCCGCCTGGAAGAGATAGCGCGCCGCGTTGATGCAGTAGATGCCGATGTCGTACAGCGTCCCGCCGCCCAGCTCGCGCTGGAGGCGGATGTCGCCCGCCTTGACCTGCATCGAGAAAAACGATTCGAACGCGCGCAGGTCGCCGAGCTTCCCCGAACGGGCGATTTCGACCGCCTTCAGGTTGGCCTCCTCGAAGTGGAGGCGGTAGGCGACCATGAGGCAGACCTTGTTTTCCTGCGCGGCGTGGATCATCTGCTGGCACTCGTCCTCGGTCACCGCCATCGGCTTTTCGCAGAGCACGTGGATCCGCTGGCGGGCGGCGCGGACGGCGTATTCGGCGTGCAGCGAGTTGGGCAGGGCGATGTAGACGGCGTCGATCTCCCCGCTCGACAGGAGCGACTCGTACTCGTCGTAGGAGCAGCCGGGGACGCCGTATTTTTTCCCGAGCTTTTTCCGCTTGAGCGGATCCCCCGAAACGACGGCCGACAGATGGGAGTTTCGCGCGGCGTGCCCGAACGCGGGCAGGACGGCCGCCTGGGAAATGTGGCCCAGGCCGACGACGGCGTAACGGACCGGAGCGGAAAGTTTCATGGCGTCCTCCTTTTATCGCGCCGGCACCCCCGACTTCGAGGGCGGGCGGGAAATCTGTTCGAACGCCTGTGCGGACGGCTCGCGCA
>DATJEK010000050.1:0-6631 GCA_035496715.1 Candidatus Eiseniibacteriota bacterium
ACCAAGGCCGCCCGCACCGACTTCAAGGGATTCGACAGCCTCACCAAGGACGTCCAGGGCCTCGACGAATACACCCTGAAACCCGCGGCGGAGTGGCTCCTGGCGAGGACGCAGCAGGAGACGTTCGGCGCCCGCCTCGCCGCCGCGAAGCCCGGCGAGCTGAACGTGAGCGCCGAATCGCGTGCGTATCCCAGCCCCTGGGTGCGCGTCGTGCGCGGAACCGCGATCGGCCAAAACCCGATCGACTACGACCCCGAGATGGCCAAAAATCTGCGCGCGGCCCTCGCCGAGCTCGACAAAAAGATCCCCAAGGGCGACGCGTACAACAATTTCGCGAACGAGCTGACCGAGCTCATCCTTTCCGTGAACGATCCTTCGGTCCGGCTGTCGGCCGGCGAGATCCGTTTCCGCACCGACCGCATCGTCGCCGAGATCGAGGAGATCGCCGATCCTTATTCGTTCGTGACGGCGGTCTCCGTCCTTCTCGAGAGCTTCGCGAAGCTCGGCCTCGACCTGTCGCTCCTGGTGAACGACCGGCGCGACGTGGTGCAGAACGCCTTTTCGGCGCTGCCGGGCATCCCTTCCGAGACCAAGGACGACAAGGGAACCTACGAGCGGCTCACGGCCTACGCGACGCTCTTCCACGCGCTGGGCGAGGCCGGGATGAAGGACCGGATCAACGAGGGACGCGACCGCGTCAAGGAATCCCTCGACCTCATCGCCGGCGTCCCGAGCGCCTACTACCGCGGCCGGGGCAGCTCGACGCTCTTCACGACGCTCGCGGGGCTGGGGCTGACCGAGCGCGCGACGTCCGGCCCCGTGGACTACGTCAAGGGCGTCCTCGATTACATGGACCAGAAACTCGACCGCTCCGACGCCAAGCGCCTCAAGACGGACCTCTTTCACAACGTCTACCCGCTCTTTACGATGCTGAACGCGCTTTCCGTGATCGGCAAGCCCGAATACCTGACGTACAAGCGCGACTGGATCGCCGAATCGAACGGTTTCGTCCAGCGCATGGACGTGCCGCCGATGCATCTTCTCCAGTACTACCTGATCGCGCTCTACAACCTCGGCAAGCTCCAGGAAAACGTCCCCGACCTCAAGGAATTCATCCGCAACTGGTCTGAAAAATGGGCGAGGTACCCGAAGACGCGGCTCGACGCGCTTCTCTACCACATGTATTCGGTCTACGCGCTCGAGACGGCCCTCTATTTCGGATACACGGATCTTTTGCGGGACGACCTCGTGCAGCGGATCATGGACACGTTCCTGCAGTACGAGCGGTACGAGCCCTACCGCAACGCGGCCTACGGCGGCAGCTACGCGCTGACGCTGATGGGCGAAATCGGCAAGGCGGACCTCCTCTTCAAGCCGAGCCCCGACTACGACGGCGAGGCGCCTTTCCTCTGGTCGATCCGGCATTACACGGGAGAGATCGGATCAATCTCGATGCCCTACATGCACCACGCGATCATCGGGTACGCGCTCAGGATGCGCGGCGCCGGAAAACCGGACACCGATTTCACGAAAGGTTTCAGATTCCTCGGCGCCCGCCTCGCCGCGGACCAGGACACGGAGGTCGGCCGCTTCGCGAACGACCACCCGGACAGCCGCAGCGAGAACGCCATCTTCCACAACACGTGGACGGGGGCGGTCTGGAAGATGGTGAACCAGTCGGATGGCGTGCTGCGCCGGAGCTCGTTCCTCGCCAACCGTCTGAGCCGGGCCGTCGCCAACGGAAATTCCGGATCGCGCGAGGTCCAGACGACGCCCAGGATCCTCCTCAAATTCGACTCCGAGCAGCTGGCCCAGCTCGAGCGGCAGAAAAAAGCGTCCTGGATCCCCGACCAGGTGAACCTCATCGCCGGAAAAGACCTTCCGTTCTGGGCGCTGAAACAGGAGAGCAAGAAGGAAGTGATCGGCGCGCTCGAGCGGCTGTCCCAGGCGGACCCCGCGACGTATCCGCTCAACGGCCCCGCGCTGACGGCGATTCTTTACCCCAACCGCGCCGAGGCGAACGAGCTTCTGCAGTGGGACGGCGCCGCGGGACGGCGTTACGACCCGGCGGCGCTCCTGGATTTCGTCGCCGACAAGCTCGGCTACCGCGCCAATTTCGACAAGGACGGTCTCTACGCGCACACGCTCCTGGTGATGATGAACTTCGAGCGTTTCAAGTTTTCCGGCCGCCTGCCGGCGATCGAAGGGCTGAACGTGCTGCCGCTCCTGCGGCTGGCGCTCGCCTTCCACGACATCGGCAAGCCGCTCGGCCCCCAGAAAGACCAGTATCTCAACACGATCCCGATCGTCCGCCGCGAGATGAAAAAGATGGGCTTCGAGGAGCGCGAGATCGCGTTCGTGACGTCGCTCATCGACGGCGACCCGCTCGGCGAGCTCCTGTACAAGCGGCCGCAGGGGGAGCCGGCCGACGTCAGCATCTCGCGGGCCGCCGGAGCGATCCGCCAGCAGGCCGGCAAGGCGCAGGTGGAGCCCTCGCAGTTTCTCGAAGCGCTGACCGCCTATTACATCTCGGACGCGGGGGCGTACGGGAACGCCTACAACCTGTTCGAGCTGCGTCCCGAGGGCATGACGATCCGGCCCACGGTGAACCTCTATTACGACCTGAAAACACGCTTCCAGGTTTCGCTGAGCGACACCGTCACGATTCCGCTGGCGGCGATCCGGGCGGCCGCCGCCCCGTCCGCCGCGCCCGTCAAGGCGCCGGCCGAAGCGTCGGTCGGCCTCCAGGCCGCACGGCTGGCCGTGCCGGTCAGCGACGCTCTTTTTTCGGAAACGGTCGATGCGGTGATCCGTCAGACGGGCCTCGAAAGCGAGCTGCGGGCGGAAAACGTCCGGCTCGTCGTCCAGCCCGACAGCCCGCGCACGCAAAGCGTCGGGAAGCTGAACGCGGCCATCGACCAGTGGACCTCGGAGCGCAACGCCCGTCTGGGCGAAGAACCCTATTCGAGCGGGGAGCTTTCGCGCCTGCTCGACTTCCTCGTGGCCGGAAACCGCGACGCGTTCGAGGCGCTCGCGCGCGAGCTGGACGACGAGGCCCTCTATCCGGGCAACGCCAGCATCGGCCTCGGCGGCAAGGCCGGCCAGCCCACGATTTTCCTCAACAGCTGGAAGAAGGGTGCGCCCTCGCGCATCCACGACCACGGCCGCTCGAAGGCCGCCTATCACGTCTTCCGCGGCACTCTCACCGAGCGGCAGTACTTCCGTTCGCGCGCGGGCGCCTACCGCCTCGAGGAAAAGACGCTTGAGGCCGGCAGGACTCTCGAGGCGGTTCCGCCCTACATTCACCAGCTGGAGAACGCCTCGGCCGACGGTTCGGCGACGGTGACGATTAACGCCTATTCCCCGCAGCTCATCCTGATGAACCGCTACAAGGTGGGCGACGGCCGGATCCGTTTCAACGACCAGTGGCTCGACGACGACGTCGTCCACCAGACGTCGTTCTCCCGCGGAGCCGCCGGGCTTTCGATCGAGCTGGAGAAAGAGGCGCTCGACGACTGGAGGAAGGACGAACGGAGATTCCCGGGTTACGTGAAAAACGCCGTGGCGATGACGCTGCTCTTCACGCTGCTTCAGGACCTGTCCGTCAACCGTCTCGACCTGATCAAAAAAGGCTACAGCCTCGAGGGGCTGAACCGTCTCTACCTGGACGCCAAGCTCGACAGCGACCGGATCTTCTCGATCCTTCAGGCCGCGATCCGGACCGCGCCGTCGGAAGTGCGCGAGTCGGGAGAGCTGAGACGCCTCGACAAATTCACCCGCGCCGAAAAGGCGGCCGCCGCTCCGGCGCTCGAGACGCGGGAAGTCCCCGTCGCCGTGCTGGGGGCGCGCCTGGCGGGCCTGCCGAACGGCCCCGAGGAGCTGACGCTCGAATCCCGCACGATCCCCAGTCCCTGGAGCCGCGTGACCAAGGGCCTCGGCCTCGGCCAGTACCCGGTGGACTATGACGCCGCCACCGCGGACGGGATCCGCGCCGTCGTGACGGAGCTCGACGCGAGCGTGCCCGCCGGCAACGCCTACAACCGTTTTTCCAACCTGCTGACGCGCTTCGTCCTCGACGCGGCCGATCCCGCCGCCCGTCCGGCGCGCGCGGAGCTCGCGGCCAGGACCGACGAGCTCGTCGCGGCTCTCGCCAAAGTCACCGATCCTTCCCGGTACGTGACCCTGAGCGCCATCCTATTCGAGTCGTTCGCGAAGCTCGGGCTCGGCGAGTCGCTCCTGGTCAACGCCGACCGGGATCTCGTGCGCACGGCGTTCGAGACGGCGGCCCGGATCCAGCCCCAGGCGGACGACGTCATCGGAACGTACGACAAGCTCCAGGCCTACACCTCGCTCTTCTGGAGCGTCGCCCAACTGGGCCTGAAAGAACGCGTGACGGAGCACGTCCCCGCGGCACTGGCCCTCATCGACGGCGTTCCCACCGGGCACAACCGCGGCCGGGGGGCCGCGATGCTCTTTTCGGTCCTGAAGGCGATGGGTTATGAGGCGGCCATTTTCGCGGACGGCCGCGACCGCGTCAAAGAGCTCCTCGATTTCATCGACGACGACGGCCGTCTCGGGACCGGCAAGATCCCCGGCAGCCGCGAATTTCTCAAGCTGTTCGCCCTCAACGTGACGCTGAACGCCGTCGCCCTGCTCGGCCGCCGGGAATACCTGACCTACGGAAGAGACCGCCTCGCGGAAGCCGCCGAGCTCAACGCCGCGCTCAATCCGGAAGAGCGCGCCATCCAGGGCGAGTTCTATCTTCTGGCCCTGTATCAGCTGGGAGAACTGCCGAAGACCGTCAAAGACGTCGAGGCGTATCTGCGCGAGAGCGCGCGCCGGGTCGCCGAAGACATCGACTCGTCGAAGCGTCCGATGGCGTTCGTGATCGCCAACTATTACATCCAGGAAACCGCCATGATGTTCGGCGTCAGGGACATCCTGCCGGCCTCGACGCAGGAGCGGCTGGCCGGCGTTTTGCGCTCGTTCCCGTCCTCCGAGAAGGACGCGATGTGGGGTTCGAGCCTCGGTTTCGGTTCGAGCTATCTCGTCACGATGGCGGTCCAGACGGGACGCCCGCAGACGGTGCTCGCGCCGAACCCCTCTTTCGACGGCGCCGCGCCGCTCATCTGGGCCGTGCGGAACTTTTCGCCGGGCACGCAGACCGAAGAGGGGACCCTGCGTTATCTCAACCACGCGCTCGTGGGCGCGGCGCTCCGGCTGAGAGGCGCCGACCGGCCGGCCGCGGTGCCCGACTCCGCGAGGCTGCGGGGGCCTCAGGACCTCTCGATGGAGTCGCGCGTCATCTCGAGCCCGTGGAGCCGGATGGTGCGCGGGATGGGGCTGGGTCAGTATCCGCTGAACTACGATCCGGCTATCGCCGAGAATCTGCGGGGACTCTTCACGGTCCTCGACGAAAAGGTCCCCGAGGCGAACGCCTACAACCGTTTTTCGAAGAACCTCACCCGTCTGATCCTCGACATCGAGGACCCGGCGGTGAAGCTTTCCGGCCCGCAGCTGAAGGTCCGGATCGACCAGGTCCTCGCGGACCTGTACGCGGAAGCGTCTTCTTACAAATTCGTCATGGGCGCGGGCATCCTCATGGACACGGTCGCGAAGCTGGGCCTCGAGCCCTCGCTTCTGGTGAACGCCGAGCGCGACCTCGTGGCGGATTCGCTCAAGCGGGCGAGCGAGATCCCGCCGAATACGAACGGCATCCACGGCGCCTACGAGCGGCTGTGCGCCTACACCGGGCTTTTCCTGGGGATCACGCAGATCGGGATGAAAGACCGGCTCGTGACGGCCGAGAAAGACTACGTCGCCGAATCGCTGGCGCTTCTCGAGCAGGTGCCGGCGCCGTTTTACCGCGGCCGCGGGGCGGCGATGTACATCTCGGTGCTGAAGCTCCTGGGATTCGAGGGATATCTCTTCGCGGACGGCCGTGACCGCGTGAAGGAGGTGTTCGACTATCTCGACCGCGCCGACCAGACCAACATCTGGCCGACGCCCCCGTACCCGCTCACGCGGCCCTTCTTCAAGGTCTATCCGCTTCTGACGATGCTGAACGCCGCCGCCGTCCTCGGCCGCGCCGAATACGCCTCGTACGCCAAAGACCGCATCGCGGAGGCGCAAACGTACCTGTCGCAGATCGCCCCCGAGGAACGCACGCACATGGACCAGTATTTCCTGGTGGCGCTCTACAACCTCGGGCTTTTGGATCGCGTGATCCCCGATCTCGACGGCTACCTGCGGCAGTACGCCTCCCTGCTGGACCGCGTGAATCCCGCCGCCAACTGGTTCCCGGCGTCCGTGACGTATCCGTACGTTCTCGAGACGCTGTGGATGTTCGGGCGCTCGGATCTTATCACCGAGCGCATGGTCGAGCGCATGGTGAATTTCCTGCCGGGGCTCAAGACCCCGAAAGACGCGAAAAACCGCGCCAATCCGGCCAGCTACGCCTTGAACGCGCTCGGCGAGATGGGGCTCTCGGAACGGATGTTCCGCCCGAGCGCCGCGTACGAGGGGCAGCCGCCTCTGCACTGGATCGTCCGGCAGTTTTCCGAAAACGCCAAGCTGGAGGAGAGCCTGTATTTCCTCGACCATTCGGCGATCAGCCTGGCCCTGCGGATGC
>DATJEK010000051.1:0-12272 GCA_035496715.1 Candidatus Eiseniibacteriota bacterium
GTCTCGTAGGATTCCGTGCGTTCGACGGCCAGCAAGCCCGGATCCCTCGAGAACGCGTCGCTCAGCGCGATCCTCCGCTGGAGCGTCGCCAGATCCTCCTGGGCCTTGTTCAGGCCGGCGGCGGGATCGAGGTACACGACGGGATTGCCGGTGGCCTTGTTGTAATGCGAATAGTCGGCCGCGTTCGAGCCCTTGGGAATGGCCGGCGTCGCCTTGCCGCGGCTGTCGCGCACGCCCACCAGCAGGTTGTCGGCATCCGCCTTCAGGTAAAAAATCGGCACGCCGGTGATCGGGCGGCCGTCGATGCCCAGGGGCGCCTTTCCGTCCGTGAAGCGCGCGGTCGGGACCATCGTCCCGTTGACGTTGACGTCGACGAACGCGAGGTTGTCCAGGTTCTGGATCGCGAACGGCCGCGCGGGGTCGTTGAAGAACGCGCCTGTTTCGCGGAACTGGAACTGGAGCGCGGGGTCCGTGATGTCCTGCGTCGTGCCGTCGGCGTAAACCAGATGGGTCTTCCCGCCGACGTTGCGAGTCACGATCGGCAGGCCTTCCTGGTCGCGCGCCAGCTGGGGGATCTCGGCCAGGTGATTTTTGCCCGCTCCGAACACCGCCCGGGCGCGCATCGACTGGTCGAGCATGTCCGCCCGCAGTCCCTGCGCGCGGTCGCGCTCGCGCTGCCAGCCCTTGCCGGGGGCGAACACCGAGGGAGGAAGGTTCACGACGGGCATGCCGAGATTCAAGGTCGGCGGAAGAGCCAGCGGCGACATCGGTTCGGGCGCTTTTTCCGGCAGGCCGCGGTTGTCCACGGCGACCGGAGGCGCGGGGCGCGTGAAGAGAAATCCGGCCAGACCCACGGCGCCGAGAAGCGAGAGGGCCAGCGTCAACTTCAGCGCGTTGTCGCGGAACCAGCGTCCCCAGGAAAGACGCGGTCTCGCCGGACGCGAAATGGGAGGCCTCGTCGCGACGGCCGGCGAGGTGATCGTCGGCGACGGCGGGATGGGCGCGGTCACGGTCGGGCCGGAAGTCCCCGTCGCGGATCCGCCGGTCACCGGCAGCGGCGAAGCGGGAACCGGCAGCGGGGACGAGGGAACCGGGGCGGCAATGGGACGCGTCGGCGGAGGAAGCGGGACCGGGATCGTTTCGGGTTGGGGCGCGGTGCGGGCCAGGCCCGTGCGGATCCCCTCGATCGCCTGGCGGATCCGCTCCAGCGTCTGGTCGAGAATCGTCGCCAGCTCCTGGATGTCGCGGTCGCGCCGGGCCACCGTGTCGAACGTGTCGAGGATCGTCTGTCCCGACGTCAAAAGCTCTTCGAGCGCGTGGAGCGACTCCTCGATCAGCGTGTTTTCGGTGAGCGACGGGATCTCGTTCAGGATCCTTTCGGCCTCCTGGACGAGGATGAGCGTCGAATCCACGATCCGCGCCTTGTCCCGCGCGGACGCCAGCCTCGCGCCCGCCGAATCGAATTTCGCCCGCAGGGCCCCGAGCCGGTCTTTGAGGCTTCCCAGATCCGCCGCGCCGCGCCTGGCGGCCACGGCGATCTCGGCCGCTCCCTGGCGCGCTCCCCCGTCCTTCAGATCCATGAGGTCCATCAGGACGAAATTTTTGAATTCCCGCAGACGGCCGTCCAGGCTGTCGACGCCGTGAACGACCCGGCCGAGCGGCTCGATCTCCTCGCCCTGCGAGCGCAGGCTCGATTCGAAAAGACGGGTCTCGTCGACCAGGACCGCCAGACGCACGACCTCGAAAGTGGCGGCCCGCAGGCTGTTCTCCGCGTTCATTTCCCAGTCCTTCCGGGCGTCCGCCAGCAGCGACCGGACCGAACCCAGCAGCGTTTCCATCGGCGAGAGCGCCCCGTCCTTCGACTGCACGCGCGCGCGGGCGCTGCGGCCGAGCGAACCGAACGGGATTTCCCGCTGCACCGCCAGGATTTCGTCCACGTAGGCGATCAGGTTGTCCAGCTGCGCGTTCCGCTCCGCGACGTGCAGTTTCTCCAGTTCTTTCTGTCTGGCGAGGACCTTCGCCTGGTAGACCGCGATCTCGGCGCGCCGGGATCCGTCCGCGCGTTCGGCGGCCGTCCTGAGCAGGGAATCGGCCCGCATGACGAACTGATAGTCGTCCTTGAATTCGGACGTGGGGCGGGACAGAAGCTCCTCCAGTCCCGCGAACGCCTCCTGCACGGCCGCGTCGTCCCGGAACCGCCGCCGCGCGTCCGCCAGGGCGTTCTCCGAGACTTTGACTTCCGCCTCGACCAGCCGGCGACTCAGCGCATCCTTTTCGGCCTCGCGCGCCGCGTCGGGCGCCGGCTCGCGGATCTCCCTCCTCAGAAGAGTCTCGAGCTTGCCCAGCACGTCGAGCTGGTCCAGGATCGCGGCGCGCCAGTCGCCCAGGATTTCCCGCCGCTGGTATTCTTTGTCGGGGATCCGGCTCAACCGGTCCTCGAGCGGCAGAAGCGTCGAATCGAGGATTTCGAGCTGGGTGGCGAGATTGGCGATCAGGCCCTCGAAACGAAGCGCCTCCTGCTCGAGCCCGCGGGCGGCCGCTTCCCGCTGCTGCGCCGCGCTCTCGAAAATCTGCGCTCTCACGAGATTGGACTGGATGAAGCTGCGCTCCCGCCGGACCTGCTCGGCCTCCTTCTCGGGAAGCGCCTCGAGCTCGGCCAGACGCTCGTAAAGGCTGATCTGCATCGTCAGGGTCTCGGCCTGCGAGTCCAGCGCTTCCAGCAAGACCGGCTCCGTCGCGGCTGCCATCCTGCGGTTCAATTCGGGGGTCCGCTGAAGGAGCTCGATCTGTTTCCGCAGCGCGTCGATCTCTCTCTGCTGCGTGGGGGGAAGCCCTTCGATCCGCTTCTGGATCGCGGCCTGACGTTCCGCGGCCGACTTTTCGGCGGCGAGAAGCATGTCTTCGTTCTGCGAAGCCAGTCTGGCGCCCTCGGGCTTCTTCCCCATCCGCCTCTTCAAATCTTCGAGCCGGGACCGCATCTCGCCCAGCGCCGCCCCGCCCTGACGGGCCGCTTCGGCCCCTCCCGGGGAAACGGCCGGCGGTCCGGCCGGATTCAGCCGGTCGCGCAAGGCTCCCAGCCGGTCACGCAGCGTGCCCAGATCCGCGGAAGCGCGACGCGCCTCCTCGCCGATCTCGCGGGCGCCTTCGCGCTCCCCGTCCCTCAGGTCGAGAAGATCGGCCGCCACCAAATCGTTCAACTCGCGGAGCCGCCGGTCGAGCCCGTCGATGCCGTTGATCACGCGCGTGAACGCGGCGTCGGACGTCGTGGCCGCCTGGCCGCGCAGGCTGGGTTCGATCCCGCCCGCCTCGTCGAGCAGGAGCAGGAGCCGCGCGACCTCCGCGGAGGCCGCCCGCAGGCTGGCGCGGGCGCTCGAAGCCCAGTCGGTCTGGGCCGCGGTGATCAGGGACTGCGTCGCGCGGAGACCGCTTTCCATGGGAGACGGCGTGTCGCCGGAGGCGAACACGCGGGACTGGGCGCGGCGGCCCAGCGTCTCGTACCGGATCTGCGCCATCGAGGCCAGGATGCCGTCGATCGTCGTGACGATCTCGTTCAACGCGCGGCCGCGCCGTTCGAGGTACAGCCGCTCGACTTCCAGCCGCTTGACCGAGATCCGCTGCCGGAACGAAGTGATCTCCGGCCCGCGGTCGGTGCCGAAAATCCCCGTCAGGCGGTCGAGAATCTGCCTGGTCTCGGAATCGAGCGCGGCCGGGTTCCGGAAATCGGCGGACGGACGGGACAGGATCGCCTCGAGCGCGGCCAACCCGTCGATGACGGCGTTCTCATTCTGCAAAAGCTGTTCGGCGCGTTCCGCCCTCTCCTGGATGCGGCGGCCGATTTCGGCCTTGCGGCCGTCCCGCGCGGCGTCGGGCCGCAGCGCGTTCCGGACCGCCTCCGCCCGCTCGGCCGAAGCGACCGAGGCGTTCACCGACTGGCGGAAGACGCGGTCCAGCTGTTCGATTTCCTCCCGCAGGATGCGTTCGAGCTCATGCAGCGCGTCGCGCTGGTCGAGGACGGCGTCGCGGCGCGCCTCGAGCACCGGCCGTCTGGCTTCCGCGTCCGACAGGGTCAGAAGCTGGGTCTCCAGCGGCACCAAAGCGGTCTCGGTCAATTCCAGCTGCGCGGACAGGTTCGACGCGAGGTCTCCCAGGCGCTCGGACAGGCGCCCCAGAAGGGCGCGGCGGCCGTCGCGCGCCTGGAAACCCTCGGCGCGGGCGCGGTTTTCCCGCTGCCGGTCCTGCGTTTCGTGGACCTGCATCATGAGAAGTTCGGAAAGAATGACTTGCCGTTCCTGACGGCGTTCGGCCTCGCCCATGTCGCGCTCGGCCAGGGCGGCCAGCCGTTCGTGAAGGCCGATCTCGAGCGCCGCCGTTTCGGACTGCGCGTCCAGCGCGGAGGCGATCTCCTCGTTCGTCGTGGAAGCGCGCAGGCGGTTCAACTCGGCGGCCCGGCCCAGCAGGCCGACCTGCGCCCGCGCGGCTTCGATCTGGTCCTGGAGAAGCCCGGTGCGCCGCGAAATTTCGTCCAGAGCCGCCGGCGCGTTGGTGCGGCCGCCCTCGCGGACGAGCCGCCTCTGTTCCTGGGAAAGCGTTTCGATCCGCTCGACGAGATCCAGCTGGCGGCCCAGAAGACCGCGGGACGTCCCCAGCATATCCATCGTCGCCCGCTCCCGCCGGGTCAGCGCGCGGTACTGGCCGCCGGCGACGGCCTTTTCGAGGATCTCGATTTCGCGCCGCAGGAGGTCGGAGGCGCGCCGCAGGAGCCCGTACGACTCGCTCAGGTCTTCCCGGTGGGCGAGGAAATGTTCCCGCTCGATGCTGTCCGCGGGCGCCTGCTGCGCGAGGTCGGCCTCCGTGTGGCGATGGCGCAGGTTGTCGGCCTGAAGGACGAGGTTGTCGGCCAGGTCGCCGTACTCGAACGTCAGCTTGCTCAGGCGGTCCTGCCGGGTTTCCTCGAGCGACGCGGGTGAAACGGGAGCCGCCACCGCGCGCACGAGCGCGTCGTTCTGCTTCACCAGGAGCGCCAGCGCCTGGCGGAAAAGGTTGAGCTGCTGGTTCAGGGCCGCGATCAGCGCGTTCAGGCGTTCGAGCCGCAGGCGGGCCGCCGCAGGCAGGTCGTCCGGTTTGAGCTGTCCGGCGGCGAGCCCTTCCTCGAGGATCCGCATCGCTTCGGTCGCCGCCATCTGGACTCTCCTTAATAGACCCAGCTGGCGCAGGAATTCCGTGCGCTGGAGTTCGAGCCGCTCGCGGCGGAGCGTATCCCCCTCACCGGCGAGGCGCCGGTTGATTCGGAGAATAAAATCATTGAGCTGCAGTTCGGATTCGAGCGCGCCGCGCAGCATGCTGATCATCACGGAAAGATCCATGCGAACCGGCGAAGCGGGTCCGGACAGCGCTTCAGCCTCCATCCGGTCTTTCGTCTCCTGAAGCGCGGCCAGTCGGCCGCGGATCTGGGCGATCCGCCCGGGGCCAGGCGCGGCCGTCTCTTCGGCGGCGAGACCCGCGCGGTGCTGCAGAAGCGTTTCGCGCGTTTCGGCGATCCTGGGCTGGGGGCCGGTGAGCTTTTCGACCGCCGTGCTCGCGCGGTCGAACCGCTCCATCGCACGGTCGAAATCCGGCAGGTTCGTCGTCTCCAGGACTTCCTGCCGGGCGGCGTCGTATTCCTGGGCGGAAAATTCCAGCCGCTTGCGGCGGACGGTGTCGCGGGGGCCGCGCCGGTCCTCGCCGGGCGCTCCGAGAGCCCGGAAAACGGCGAGCGCGGCGTTGAAATCGGCCTCGGCGGCGTCGAAATTTTCCCTCGAGGCGGCCTGGGCGGCGGCCGCGAGGAGATTCACTTTCGTCTTCTGAACGGAGAGCTTGAGCTTGGAAAGTTTCGTTTCCGGATAACCCGCGGCCGTCAGCGCGGCCATCCGGTTGGTGAATTCCGTCTCCGCGGTCAAAAACACCGGCAGGGTCGTCGCGCCGGCGGCGGCCTGCGCCGCTTCGAGAACGGCCTCCTCGAGAGGCCGTGTGGGGGCGGTCTGCCGCAGAAACGCCGTCATCCGCTCGACGAGCTGCTCGGCCGCGGCGGCGGGCTTGGTGCCCGCGGGCAGGCCGGAGGCCGTACGGCGCATCCGCTCGAGACGGCGGGAGATCTCCGCCCGGTCCTCGACCGAGACCGCCTGTCCCTGGGCGAAGCGCTCGAAGAAAAGGTTCAGATCGCGCAGCGTCTCCAGAAACGCCGTCTGCGGCGCCGTGGCCGGGCGTCCGGAAGCGGTGATGGCCGCCTCGACGCTGCGGTAAAGGCGGACCACGGCCGCGCGCACGTGATTGGCCAGGCGCTGGGTTTGCGTGCGCTGGACCGCCGTCGGCGGGGCCTCGAGCGTGATCCGTTTGTCGTTCAGCTGGCGGCGTCCCTGCGTGACGATGCTCTGCGGCCCCGAGGCAAGGAACGTCTCGAGCGCGGTCGCGGCGGCGTCGAAGCGGGCCTCGGCGGCGCGGAACGCGGGGAGATCGCGGGCGTCGAGCGCTTCGCGGCGCGCGGCTTCCAGCGCGCGGTCCATGAGCGAGATCCTCGCGTCCCTCAGTTCGTTTTCGACCCGCGCGAGCGTCTCGCGGGCCGCGCGGCGGATGGCGCTCTCGGGAGCGACGGACTCGTCCGTGACGCGGAGGGCTTCCAGGCGCACACGGACCGCGGCGGCGTCCGCGTCGGCGGCGTCGAGCGCCGGCGCGAGGACCGCGGCCTCGCCTGCCCGCGCGATGAGATCCAGTTTCTTCGTGAGGACTTCGATGACCGCCTCGTCATACCGGCCCTCCCGCGCGCCCAGGTCCTTCAAATTCTTCAGGAAACCCTCGAATGCCCGCTCGGCTTCGTCGAAAGCGGCCCGGTCGGCGGCGGCCACGGCGCGGCGGCCCGCGGCCACCAGGTTCTGCTCGACCGGCTGGATCTGCCGGAGCTTCGTTTCGTGGGCGGCCACGCGTGCCCGGGCGTCGCGCACCGCTTCGGGCTCGCTGCCGACGATCGCGACGATCTCCGCCGCGGCTTCGTCGAATAGCCGGCGGGGATCGGCGAGCGAACGGACGCTCCCGGCGCCCAGCGCGGCGCGCTCGGCGGCGCCCATGCGGCCTTCGGCGTCCACACGGCGGCGGTTGAGCTCTTCTTCGTGAGCGGCGATGCGGTCGCGGCCGTCCCGCACGACTTCCTGCGGGTTTTCCGTGAGCGTCTCGAACGCCGTCGCCAGATCATTGAAGCGGCCGCGGGCCTCCGACAGCGCCGGCAGCGTCGCGGCGCCGGTCGCGGCCTGCTCCGCCTGGGTCAACCTCTCGAGAAGCACGGACATCTGACCGGTGTGAATGTCGTTTCCCACCGTCTCGTAGACGGACGGCGCGGCCCCGAGCGCGGCCAGTCGCACGCGCACGGTCTCGAACTCCGCCGCGAGCGCGTTCAGGACGTCGATCTGATCGGCCGCCGTCGCCGATGCGGCCTCGGCGGCGATGAATTCCAATTTTTTCGTCAGAAGCTGCGTCTCGACCTTGTTGTAGCGGGTCCCGGGCGCCTTCAGCGCCTTGAGCTGGGTGAGCAGTCCGTTGAACGTGGTCTCGGCGGCGTTGAAGGCCGCGCGGTCCGCCGCGTCGACCGCGGAGCGTGCGGCGCGTCCGAGCTGACGTTCCAATGCCGTGATGCGCGTGGCCGTGGAGCGGCTTTCCGCCGCGACGGCATCCTGGATCTCCTGGCGCCGGCGCTGCACGGCGCGTTCGACGGTCTGGATCCGGCCGTTCAGCAGCGTCGCTTCGGGCGCGTCGATGAGCCGGCTGCGGCTCGCCGCGTCGACGGCGGTCCGCGTTTCGGGAATGGCGTTGCCGATGAGACGGTCCAGCGCCGCTTCATCGCCGGCGGCCGCCAACACGACGCCGGAGAAGCGCGTCTCCAGCTCCGCGACCCGGCCGCGCACCGCCTGCTGCCGGCGTTCTCTCTCCGCCTCGCGCTCGCTCTGCCCCTGACGGCGGTCGAGGAGACGCATGCGCTCTTCGAAAAACGACCCGAGCTCCACGCCCGTGGCCGAAGCGAAGTCGAAACCCGCGGAGCGCTCGAACCGGGTGATCTCTTTCGAAAGCTCCTGGACTTCCTCGAAAAATCCGCGGACGCCGGGACGGTCGTAGACTTTGCGCGGAGCGACCGAGTCGTCGTGCAGGAGCCGGGCGATCTGGTTCAAAAACTGGATCGCTTTTTCGACGCCGGGCCGATCGATCCCCCAGGCGAGCGCGAGCGCCGTATGGAGCGATTTGCGCGCGGTATCGTCGGAGCCGTTCAGCGCCGCGAGAGCCGCCTCGAATTCGCCGGCCGCGAACGCCGTCGAGGGCACCGTGTCGCCGCGCAACCGGTCGAAGAGACGGCGCGTCGTCGCGGCGAATTCGTCCGACGTCATGGCGCGGCGCCAGCCGCCCGGCGTTTCGGCGACGACGGCGGCCGTGGGAGCGGTCGACGCGCGAAGCGCGCCGAGGATGTCGCGGACCTCCGAGAGGATCTGGGCCGCCGGGGGATTGGATTCGGCGTTCGGCGCGATCGTGCGCAGCCGGTCGCTGATGCCCTTGAGCGAAGCGTTCTTCTGCTTGGAAGCGATTTCCTTCCGGATGACGCGGAGCGCTTCGTCGTTCGCCGCCTTCGAAGCCTTCCCGACCGCGCGGACCGTCTGGTTCAGTGCGGCGATCCGCTCCTCGGCGTCGGGCGCGCCGGCGAGAAGCCGGGCCAGGTTGTTCCGCTGGCCGCTCAGCCACGAAGCCATGGCGGTCGCGTCCAGCCGGTCGGGGCTGCCCGCGAAAGAACGCCTCTGCAGCTGCGCAACCTGCTGCTTGATCGCTTCCGCCAGCGCGGCCTCCCGGGCGCGGCGGTCGCGCTTGAAAAACTTGAACCAGGACTGGTCGATTTCCTTGACGCTCGCCTCCAGGTCCTTTTGGGCCTTGATCAGCACCCGCTCGTTGAAAGTCGCGACGGCCTCGCGGCTTTTCCGGTCCGCTTCGCCGCTCGTGCGCTTCATGATGCCCTCGAGCTGCTCGAAATAGCTGATCATCTGCTCGGTCGTCGCCAGGCGAGCGCCGGCCGCGGCCTCCAGCGACTTCGCCTCCGCGACCTTCTCGGCGGCCTGCCGCTGCGCGCGGCGGTCGAGGTGGCGCGCGATCTGCACGACCTGCGCTTTTTCGCGGTCGCCGAAGTCCCGGTTGCCCGTCTTCTGCGCGAGCGCGTCGGCCTGCTCGGCGAACCAGCGGGAGTCGACGGTCCAGTTCTTTTCCCGCGCGGCCTGCGCTTCCTTGGCGAGACGGCGGGCGAGCGAGCGGGTTTCGACGCGGCTGTTCTCGCGGCGGGCCTGCGTGCGCTGCTGCTCATAGAGCCTGTACCGTTCGATTTCCTTCAGCGCGCCGCGAAGATTTTCTTCGATCGTCCCGAGATCCACCTGCTGGGCGGCGGGCTCGGCACCGGCTTCCCGGATCTCGATGCCGGTCACGCGCTCGCGGTCGCGGCTGTACAGGTAGAGGTTTTCCTTGCCGTCCGCGTCGCGGAGGACCACGGCGTCCTTGCCGTCCGTCCGGACGAGCCGCGCCCCGCTGATCAGTTCCGAAAAAGCCTCCGGCGTCAGCCGGGAGACGCGCCCGTTGGCCTCGTAGGTTTTACGATAGGCCGCCTGGTAGGCGTCGAGCATGTCTTTCGGGACCTGCCGCGTGCCGGACAGACGGGCTCCCTCGACGAGAAGAAGACCGACGCCGATACGGACCGTGCGGGGATTCGTGTCGTCCGAAAAGGCCAGCGGAGACGAGATGAAGAAATCGGAATCCTTGAACTGCTCTTCGAACGCCCTGGGCTTTTCGGTGATGATCGCGATGTACGGGCGGTCGGGCGACTTCTCGTCGAATTTGGGCATCACGACCAGGTACGAGAGACGCCCCTGGTCCATGAGCTTGGAGATGCCCTCGGAGTGGAAGCCGCCGGTGACGAGGGCGGCCACCCGGACGCCCTCTTTTTTCATGCGCGCGACGGTGTTTTCGAGGAGCACCTTGTTGCGCCGGTCGGCGAGCTCGTAAAATTTGCGCGCGCTGGGGATCGCGCTCTCCAGCGTCGCGAAATCGACGTAGAATTCCGCCGGGACGCCGTACCGGCCCGACAGTTCGGACAGCTGCGTGCGGAGGGCTGCGACCTCGCAGGAAGCCGAATTCTTCGCGTAGAACTCGTAGTCCTTGCTCGAGAGCGTCGTGTCGAGAAGCTGGGAAAGAATGTTCGCGCAGTGCTCGAGATGGGAAAGCGCCCGCTCGTCGTCTGTCGTGAAGAGCTTCTCGCGCAGCTGGTTCTCGAAGGCCTCGACTTCGTCGAAGATCGCGATGAGGTCGATGCTCTCGTACAGCACGACGTACTGGGCGTAGAGGATGATGTTCTTGTTCTGAAGCGGATCGATGCCCGCGCCGTTGGCGAGCTGGCTCAGGTAGAAATGAAACGCGCCCGGAGTGATCTTGTTCTGCTTGAATTGAAGCGCCTGGAGGACGAGCTTCTCGAGCTCGGGTTTCGGGAGCTTCCGGCCGAGCTCCTCGATCAGCGCGTCGCGCTCGGCGCCGGCTTTCTTGAAATCGATTTCCTTTTCCAGCTCGACGGTCGAGGCCAGCTTCCGCAGGTTGGGGTACACCGCGTAATCCACGCCGTTGGCGGAGGCGAGCGCGCTGAAATACTGCCAGTAATCCGTGAATTGGATGTCGCCGTTCTTGTGGAGCAGTTTGCGGCCGGTCATCTCGCGCAGGGCCGGAGAGTAGACCTTGCCCTGGAGCTCGGCCACGGCGCGCTTCAGGCCCTTCAGTTCTTTGCGGATCGAAGCCTTCTTCTCGATGAGGATCTTGAACGAATCCAGATTCTCGTTGTACAGCTTCTCGTCCTCGACGCCGTAGAACCGGACGGAATCTTTCGAGACGATCGAATAGAACTCTCCGGCCGAGATGCGCCCTTCACGCATCAGGAACTCACCGGCTTTGCGGCGGACCTCCTCCACCGGGAAACTCGACAGGACCGAGCTGTCGACGCGCCCCTCGCCGCCTTCGAGGGCCACGACGTTCAGGTTGTAATTCTTCACCAGGTTGTCGAGAATCCGGGTGATGGACTCCTGAGCCCCGAGCTTGGAGTGGGCATCCTGGATGTTGATGATGACGTCGCCCGAGCTCTTCACCGCGACCTTGCGCGCCAGGCCCGAGTCGGGAGGAATCGCGAAATCCTTGAGCTTGTTTTCGTCGGCTTTCGCCCGCTTGTCTTCGCTCTTGGTCTGGATGACGTTGGACCACAGCGGCGTGCCGCCTTCGGCGGAAACGAAATCCTGCAGCAGGAAAGAAAGTAGGACGATCAGCGAGATCGCCCGGAAAGGATGGGAGTATCTGGAGCGGTAAGGTTTCGAAATTGTCTCGTTCTCGAGATTCTCGGTCACTTACTTACCTCATTTAGAAAAGCTTCTTATAAGACATTAGAAAATTTTATAGAAACTGACCTAAAAAAAGATCGGACAATCCATTTCTAATGTGCGACGAAGCTAGCCGATCCCACGGCTGGATTCGCTAAGAGTATACATAATAAGAGGATAGATTACAATAAAAGATTGCTTAACGGGGGGCGGCGCAACTGCCTCTATCTAAAAAGGTTACAGTTAGTTAATAGAATCAATAACTAACTAGTCCGTCTGTAGATCCGCCAGTTACCCTCTGTGACGCTATCGGCGGTATAGTGGTCCTGCAGAAGCCGGTGCAGCGGTTCGTAAGTATGGATCGGATATTTGGCGTAGTAACCGATACCGCCGTACGACGTGTCGACGATAAACTTCGGTTTGGAGGCCTCGAGATCGGCCATCAGAAGATTCCACGATCCCGGGATCGCCTGTCCCCTGGTATCGACGCGCGGATCCGAATTGATCCAGGGAATCAGCCCGGTCAAAGGATTACAGTAAATGTAACGGGATGCCGGGCGGATGCCGCTACGCACGTAGACCTCCGGAGCAAATCCCCAAACGAAAAGCGTGTCCTTCGGGCTGGTCTCCCCGCGGAGAAAATCGCCCAGCTTCTGCATTTGCGGATCGACGGAGGATTCTCTCAGCCGCTCCTCGAGCGTCGGATGGGGGAAAATCCAGGGAAAGAGTTTTCCGTCGAACTGACGCGGCTCCGCGCCCTTCCAGGGCGTCAGAAACGGATAGAAAAAAAGCAACGTCAGGAAAACGGCGGGAAACGAATAGAGCGCGCGGACCCTGAGCCGGCTCCGGAGTTCTCGGATCCCGGCCTCGACG
>DATJEK010000052.1:0-9379 GCA_035496715.1 Candidatus Eiseniibacteriota bacterium
TCAGCGTCAATTCGAACTTTTGGCTCTATCTGAGCCACCCCCGGGAGCCTGTCCGGCTCCACAGGCGCGGCAAGCGCGCCGGGAGTCACACCAACAGGGGGCCACTCGCTGCGCTCGTGGCGCCCCGTAAACTTTTTTCGCAGGCCATCCTACTGCCCGCCAGATTCTCCGGTGTAGGGTTCACCGGTCGAATTGTTCCGTTTAAAAGCTTGCCGATCTCCCCGCTGTCGTTCTACAGGGACCACACCCTGGAGTCTGTCTGGCTCTACAGGGCGCTGCTGCGCAGCGCCAGAGCGCACCGACAGGGTGCCGCTCGCTGCGCTCGCGGAGCTAGTTCTTCGCCCGGCTCATCTTTCGCGAGCCGCCCAATCTTTCGCCGGGACGAGTGGCGGCTCTCGCAGGGAGCGTCCAATCGTCGCGAAACTCACCAACCGCTGCGTGTCCAAGCGACCGAGAGGAGACGCCCGAGTTCCAGCGACGGTCAGTCCAGCTCGCGATGGTGCCCGCAGTTCAAAAGAGCCTTCAAAATCGTGTCCGGTTTCTTGCCTTCGAAGAGGACGCCGTTCACGGCTTCGGTGATCGGCATCTTCACGTTCAATTTTTTCGCGAGCTTCGCGGCGGCTTTCGCGGTGTCGACGCCCTCGACGACCATTTCGGTCCCGGCGAGGAGCGCCTTGAGCTTTTTCCCCTTGCCGATCGCCTCGCCCAGGCTCCGGTTGCGGCTGGACGGCGACAGGCAGGTCGTCGCCAGGTCCCCGAGGCCCGAGAGCCCCATGAAGGTCTCGCGCCGCGCGCCCATCTTCCGGCCGAGGCGCGCCATTTCGGCGACGCCGCGCGCGAAGAGGATCGCCCGCGTGTTCGAACCGTAGCCCAGCCCCTCGAGGATCCCCGAGGCGATCGCGAGCACGTTCTTCACCGAGCCGCCGAGCTCGACGCCCAGGACGTCGTCCGACTCGAACAGGCTGAAATAGTCCGTCGAGAAAATTTTCCTGACCTTCGCCGCGAGCGCCCGGTTCGACGACGCAACCGAAACCGCCGCCGGGAGCTTCCGCGCGACGTCGCGCGCGATCGTGGGCCCCGAGAGCACGCACACGCTCACGTTCCCGAGCTCGTCGCGCACGACCTGCGACATCACCTTGAGCGAGCCCGTCTCGATGCCCTTGGCGACGATCACCAGCGGCGCGCCGCCGGCCCCTTCGGCCTTCATGCGCCTGACGACGCCGCGCAGAAACTGCGACGGCACCGCGAGCACGATGAGATCCGCGCCGCGGCAGGCGGCCGCGAGGTCTGACTCGAGCCGCACGCCGGCCGGGATCCTGAATCCCGGCAGAAATTTCACGTTCTCCCGCTTCCTGCGGACCTCGTCCACGTACTTCGGGAACGCGCCCCAGAGCGTCACGCGGTAGCCTTTTCCGGCCAGAAGGAGAGCGAGCGTGGTCCCCCACCCGCCGTCGCCGAGAACGCTTATCCTATCCTTTTGAGGCATCATGGTTTACGCCGGGACGCGGTCCTTGTTTCGTGAAATATTAAAGTATAACAAAGCCGCTATGGACGGTCAATGAGGAAAATCGGGCGCGGGCGTCCGCGGCCCGTCAGATCAGGCCGGGAGGCGCTTCGGGGGTATTGAACAGGCTGAGGCCTCCGCCGAGCGGGAGCTTGTCGGAGACCATGTCGAATTTGATCGAGTGCATGAACACGACCGCGAAGATGTGCAGGTCCTGCACGACGTAGAAGCTGCCGATGACGCGGTAGACCATCTGCCCGACGCCGCTCTTCCCGTCGTAGATCTTGCGGATCGAGACGTGGCGGTCCTTCTTGTGATAGGCGTGGGACTGGACGTTCATCCAGGTCTTCATTTCGTCGGGGTCTTTGAAGGGGCTCTGCTCGGAGACGTAGTAGCTGTATTTCTTCTCGGCGCGCGCCGTGAAGCCGTTCTGGTCGATGGTTTCGACGATCGAGAGGTTTTTCCGCTTGTGGTTCTCCGACACCTTCGTCTGGATCAGAATTTCGCGCAGCGCATCTTTCATCGAACCGGACCACCTTCCGATAGTAGATTGTAAAATTGTTAAAGAAGGGGCACAAAAAAATAGGCCCTACTAAGCAAAGCTTACCACAGGGCAACTCAAATACAAGGACTAACTAGATATTTGGTCTACTAAATCAGAGCTTTTTTTCGGTACCGGAGCGCAGGCGGGCGATGTTGGATCGGTGCGTCCAGACGGCCAGGGAGAGAATGACGAGCATGGCCATCGAGGCGCGAGGCGGCAGATGGAAAAGAAACGTGTAGAAAAAAAGTCCCGCCAGCGCGGCGAGCGAGCTGATCGAAACGATGCGAGTGAACGCGAAGACGACGACCCAGACGGGCAGCGTCAACGCGAAAAGAAGCGGCAGCGCCGCGGCGAGCGCTCCGGAGCCGGTCGCGATCCCCTTCCCTCCCTTGAAGCGAAGAAACGGCGTGAAGACGTGGCCGAGGACCGCGGCCAGGCCGATCCAGAGCGTGTCCGCGGGATCCGCGGAAACGAAGCGGGCATACGCGATGACCGGCAGAAAACCTTTGAGAAAATCCGCCGCGAAAACAGCGGCCCCGGCCCCCTTTCCGAACACGCGGAACGCGTTCGTCGCGCCGACGTTGCC
This sequence comes from Candidatus Eiseniibacteriota bacterium, assembly GCA_035496715.1. Classification (GTDB taxonomy): domain Bacteria; phylum Omnitrophota; class Gorgyraeia; order 2-02-FULL-51-18; family 2-02-FULL-51-18; genus DATJEK01. The sequence continues at coordinate 2,635 of DATJEK010000052.1, forward strand.
GCTGCCCTGCGTGCGGATGTCGCTGTGGAAGACGTGCTTTCCCACGAGGTAGGCCGTCGGGAACGAGCCCGCGAGGAACGCGACCGGAAACCAGACGAGACGGATCTCTTCGGTCATGGCTGGAGGAGCTTGCCGCCGAGGCGGACGTACTGCACCCCGGAGAGGACGGTCAGGAAAACGGTCGCGCCGTAGAGCGAGTAGCGCACGCCGACCGGCGCCGGCAGGAGCGCGGCCGTCAGCGAGGTCATCTGGAGCACCGTCGTCGCTTTCGAGATGAGAAGCGGCTCGGCCTTCAGATGGCCCGTCGTCACGTAGATCATGATGGATCCGATCAGGATGACGAAATCGCGGGCGATCACGGGGATCGTCACCCACGCCGGGATGCGCATCGCCTCCGGAAGATGCCCGATGAACGAGAGCGACAGGAACCCCGACAGGAGCAGGAGCTTGTCCGCGATCGGGTCGATGTAGCTGCCGAACTCCGTCAGCTCGTTCATGCGCCGCGCCAGCCACCCGTCGAGCGCGTCCGTCACGCAGGCCGCGACGAAGATCCCGAGGGCCAGGTCGTGAAGGTAGAACCGGTCCGGAGTCGAGTACACCAGGCACATCACGAACGCCGGCGCCAGGAGGACGCGCAGGAGGCTGAGGTTGTTCGCGAGATTCACTTCTTGGAGAGCGGCCCGATGCGGTTCAGCGGCCACCAGCGGAAAATCGCCTTGCCGATCATGTTCTTCTTGGGCACGAAACCCCAGAAGCGGCTGTCCGTGGAATTGGCGCTGTTGTCGCCCAGGACGTAATAGGAGTCGGCGGGAACCTTGATCTTCTCTCCCGGCCCGCCGAACGGGTCGTGGTTGTAGTAGTAAAACTGCCCGAACGGCAGCGGCGAATCGAGCGCCTTGCCGTCGACGAGGATCCGGCCGTCCCGGATCTCGACGGTCTCGCCGCCGAACGCGACGAGGCGCTTGATGAAATCCTTCTTCTTGTCCATCGGGTATTTGAACACGACGATGTCGCCGCGCTGGGGGTCGTGGAAGCGGTAGAGGAATTTGCTGACGAAGAGCTTGTCCCCCTCGATCAGCGTGGGGCGCATGGAGCCCGAGGGAATCTTGAATGCCTGCACGACGTAGGTGCGGATCACGAGCGTCAGGACGAGCGCGATCGCGATCGACTGGGCCCACTCCTTCGCCTCGCGGCGGAAATTCTCGTTGTTCCAGAGGTCCTTGAGGAGCTTCATCACTCCACCTTCAGCGCCGCCAGGAACGCCTCCTGCGGGATCTCGACCCGTCCGAACTGCTTCATGCGCTTCTTCCCCTCTTTCTGCTTTTCCCACAATTTGCGTTTCCGCGTGATGTCGCCGCCGTAGCACTTGGCCGTGACGTTCTTGCCCATCGGCCGCACGCTCTCGCGCGCGACGATCTTGCCGCCGATCGCGGCCTGGATCGCGACCTCGAACATCTGCCGCGGGATGAGCTCCTTGAGCTTCTCGCAGAGCCCCCGGCCCTTGTTGACGGCCTTGTCGCGGTGGACGATGCAGCTGAAGGAGTCGCAGATCTCCCCGTTGATCAGGATGTCGAGCTTCACCAGGTCCGATTCGCGGTGCTCGATGAGCTCGTAGTCCATCGACCCGTAGCCCTTGGAGATCGACTTGATCCGGTCGTTGAAGTCGACGATGATTTCGGAAAGCGGGAACTCGTACTCGAGCCGCACGCGGTCCTCGTCGAGATACTCGGTGTGCTTGTAGGTGCCGCGCCGCGACTCGCAGAGCTCCAGGATCGCCCCCATGGCCGAAGGCGGGATGATGATGTGCGCCTTCACGTACGGCTCCATCAGCTTTTCGATCTGGCTTGGGTCCGGCATCTTGGACGGGTTCTCCATCTCGAGGACTTCGCCGCCGTAGCGCTTCACGATCTTGTAAACGACGCTCGGCGTCGTGACGACGATGTTCATGTCGTACTCGCGCTCGAGGCGCTCCTGGACGATCTCCATGTGCAGGAGGCCGAGGAACCCGCAGCGGAAGCCGAAGCCGACGGACGCGGAGCTCTCGATCTCGTAGACGAACGAGGGGTCCGACAGCGCGAGCTTGTCCATCGAGTCCTTGAGGAGCTGGAAGTCGGCCGAGTTGACCGGATAGATCCCCGCGAAGACGAGCGGCTGGAGCTTCTTGTACCCGGCGAGCGCGGCGGCGGCGGGGTTGGCGGCGTCGGTCAGCGTGTCGCCGTTGTCGACTTCTTTGGCGTTTCGGATGTTGCAGCAGAGATAGCCGACCTCGCCGGTCTCGAGCCCCTCGCACTGGACCTGGTGAGGGGCCAGATAACCGATCTCGAGGACGTCGTATTCCCGCCCGGACGCCATCATCCGGACCTTCATCCCCTTTTTCAGGGAGCCGTGGAAGACGCGCAGGTACACGATGACGCCCTTGTAGGAATCGTACTTGGAGTCGAAGATGAGCGCCTGGAGCGGGGCCGACGGATCTCCGGTGGGCGGAGGGACCTTGTGCACGATCGCCTCGAGGATCTCGGTGATGCCCTGCCCGAGCTTCGCGCTCGCCAGGACGATCTCGCTCTCGGGGATGCCGAGCGCCTTGTGGATCTGGTGCTTCACCTTCTCCGGGTCGGCGTGCGGCAGATCGATCTTGTTGATGACCGGGACGATCTCGAGGTTGTTTTCGACGGCGAGATAGAGGTTGGCGACCGTCTGCGCCTCGACGCCCTGGGAGGCGTCGACGAGGAGGAGCGCCCCCTCGCAGGCGCGCAGCGACTTCGAGACCTCGAACGAGAAATCGACGTGGCCCGGCGTGTCGATCAGGTTCAGCGTGTAGTTCTTGCCGTCCTTCGCCTTGTACTGGATGCGCACGGCGCTCGCCTTGATCGTGATGCCGCGCTCCTGTTCGAGGTCCATGCTGTCGAGCATCTGGTTGTGGAACGTGCGGGAGTCGATGGCTCCCGTGTGCTCGAGGATGCGGTCGGCGAGCGTGGATTTCCCGTGGTCGATATGGGCGATGATGGAGAAATTGCGGATCGAATGATGTTTCATCGAAGGGTCGTCGCGGGTCCCGTCAGGAGGCGGCCGGGGCGGGCAGGTTGAACGCGAGCTCCTTGCCCTGCGCGACCAGCGATTCGGCGAGAGCCTCGGAGGTGGCCTCCGAATAAACGCGGAGGATCGGCTCGGTCCCCGAAAGACGGAAGAGGAGCCAGCTGTCGTCGTCGAGGATGAATTTCATGCCGTCCTGGCCGTTGACTTCTTTCACGGCGTGGCCGGCCAGAGTCTTGGGCGGCTGCTGGGCCAGCGTCTGGAAGAGCCTGGCCTTCAGCTCGTTGGGGTACTCGAGGTCGCGGCGCACGTAGAAGAGCTTGCCGAATTCCTTCTCGACGTCCTTCAGGATCGCGTCGACGTTCTTCCCGCGCATCGCCATCATTTCGATGAGGAGCAGGCCCGAGAGCACGCCGTCGCGCTCGTAGAGATAATCCTGGAAACCGATGCCGCCGGACTCCTCGCCGCCGATGAGGACGTTCTCCTTGCGCATGATGTCGCAGACGTACTTGAAACCGACCGGCGTCTCGTGCACCTTGAGGCCGAGCTTCGTCGCCATCTTGTAGATGAGACGCGTGTTCGAGATGGTCGTGACGACGCTGCCCTTGCGGCCGAGGTCCTGCACGAAGTGCGCCATGATGAGCGAGAGGATGATGCCGGGCGAGATGAACTCGCCGCCGGGACGGATCGCGCCCACGCGGTCGGCGTCGCCGTCGGTGACGATGCCCAGGTCGTACTCCCCCGTCTTCATCATCTCGGCGGCCTTGGTGAAATTGGCGGGAATCGGCTCGGGCGCGCGGCCGCCGAACGTCACGTCGCGCTCCCCCCGGATCGTGGTGACCCGGATCTTGCCTCCCGCGAGGACGCGCTCGATGTTCCGGCCGCCGATGCCGTGCATGGAGTCGACCAGAACCCGGAACGGGGCGTCCTTGATCGCGTCGAGGCGGACGTACTTTTTCAGGTACTCGAGATATTTAAGATTGAGGTCGGCCGTCTTCGCGCCTGAAGCGCGGCGGACGGGGTTCCTGCCGATCAGCGCCTCGACGCCGTCGGTGATCCGCTTCTCGGCGGAGCCGCCGAAGTCGTTCTTGATCTTGAATCCGTTGTATCCGGGCGGGTTGTGGCTGGCGGTGATGATCACGCCGGCGTCGAACTTGCCGTCGACGACCGCGTAGCTCACCGCCGGAGTCGGCGAGGCCTGCGTCGAGAGAAGCGGCTCGATGCCGTTGCCGGCGAGCACGTCGGCGACGGACTTCGCGAAATTTTCGGAGTTTTTCCGCCAGTCGTAGCCGATCACGACGCGCGGGGCTTTCTTGCCCGCGGCCCCGGCGTTGAGGAAATCCGCGAACGCCTGGGCGACCTTCTCGACGTTTTCCGTCGTGAAGTCGGCGTCCATCAGCGCCCTCCAGCCGTCCGTCCCGAATTTGATCACTGACATCTCAGGTCCTCGATGGCTTGGCGGACGTCCGGCCTGCCGAAGATCGCCGTGCCGGCGACGAGCACGTTCGCTCCCGCCTTCACGGTCTCGCGGCCGGTGTCCTTGTTGATGCCTCCGTCGACCTGGATGTCGCCGGAGAAGGTCTTTCGAAGGGTCTCGATCTTGGGCAGAACCTCGCGCATGAACGACTGGCCGCCGAAGCCCGGATTCACCGTCATGAGGAGCACGAGGTCGATCCGGTCGAGCACTCCGCGGAGCGGATCGAGCGCGGTCGCGGGTTTGAGCGACACCCCGCAGCGGACCTTCCGCGCGCGGATCGCGTCGATCACGGCGCCCATGTCCTCGCAGGCCTCGGCGTGGAAGGTGATGCTGTCGGCCCCGGCGTCGGCGAACGGTCCGACGTAGTCGGCCGGGTTCTCGATCATGAGATGCACGTCGAGCGGCAGCTTCGTGACCTTGCGGATCGCCTTCACGATGAACGGCCCGACCGTGAGGTTGGGGACGAAATGGCCGTCCATCACGTCGATGTGGAGCCAGTCGCATCCGGCCCGCTCGACTTTCTCGATCTCGCCGGCGAGGTTCGAGAAATCCGCCGCCAGAAGCGACGGCGCGATCTTGACGTTCTTCGACACGCGTAAATCTCCTTAAGAAGGGGGCAAAAAAATATTATAGCAAAAAAATCAGGCCGAAAGAACCCCCGTCAGGGTCTTTTCCGCGCCCTCGGGCACGGGTCCGACGACCGCCAGCTCCCCGGCCCCGCCCGCGAAGAGCTTCGCGGCGACCCGGCGCACGTCGTCGGGGGTGACTTTTTCGACGAGGCCCGTGACTTCCTGGGGCGTCCGGCACCGGCCGAGGCTCACCATGTTGTCGCCGGCCCAGAGCATCGCGTTCATGCTGTTCTCGAGGCCCAGGTCCAGCTGGCCGAGGTAGAATTCTCGCGCGCGCTTCAGCTCTCCGGCCTCGACGGGCTCGCGCGTGATCCGCAGGAGCTCCGCGCGGATCACTTTGATCGCCTCGCCGAGCTTCTTCGTGTCCACTCCGGCCGACACGACGAACGCGCCGGTCTCGTGGTATTTGCGGACGGACGATCCGATGTCGTACGCCAGGCCCCGCTCCTCGCGGACCTCGTTGAAGAGGCGCGACGACATGTTTCCGCCGAGGATGACGGAAAGAAGGTCCAGCGCGAATTCGTCTGGATGCTCCTTGGGGAACGTGTGCATGCCAAGAGCCAGATGCGTCTGCTCGGTGCTCTTGCGGAACACCCGGACGGCGGGCGCGGCGGCCGCTCCCGCGCGGAAGGGATCCGGCTTCTTCACGGTCCTCGCCTTCGCCCGGCCGAACGACTTCTCCGCGGCGGCGGTCAGCCGCGCGGCGTCGATGTCGCCCGCCGCGACGACCGTCAGGAGCGCCGGGTTGTAGAACGCGTCCCGGTATCCGCACAGGTCGTCCCGCGTCAGCCCGCCCACGGTCTCGAGCGTGCCGGTCAGCGGGCGGCCCAGCGGATGGCCGGGCCAGAGGATCTCGGAGAGGATCTCTTCCACGAAATGCGACGGCTGGTCCTGGGTCATCTTGATCTCTTCCATGATGACCGTGCGCTCTTTTTCCACGTCGGCCGGCGTCATCGAGGCGTCCACGACCATGTCGGCGAGGACGTCGAAGACCTCCGCGAAATGGCGGCTGGCGGCCTTCGCGAGGAAGCAGGTGCATTCTTCCGAGGTGAACGCGTTCAGGCTGCCGCCGATCCCCTCGACGGACTCCTTGATCTGGTTGGCGGTGCGCCGGCCCGTCCCCTTGAACACGATGTGCTCGAGGAAATGGGAGACGCCGTTCAGGCGCGGCTCCTCGTCCCGGCCGCCGACGTGGACCCAGATGCCGGTCGCGACGGAACGCCGTTCTTTCATGGGGACGCAGACGACCCGGGTGCCGTTGGAAAGCGCGCTGACTTCGAAATTCATGCCGAACTCCTTCTGGATTCCAGAAAACCCTGCAGGATCAGCGTCGCCGCCAGTCGGTCGGCCGCTCCCCGCTGCCGCCGGCTGGAGAGGCCGCCCTCGGTCATCAGCCGGTTGGCCTGGGCGCTCGAAAGGCGCTCGTCCCAGACCGTCACGGGGACGCCCAGGGACTTTTCGAGCTGGGGCACGAGCTCGAGGATCTCCTTCGCCTTCGGCCCCTGCGTGCCGTTCATGTTGACCGGGAGCCCGATCACGACCTCTCCGACTCCGTGCTCGGAGCAGATTTTTTTAAGCGCCTCGAGCGTCGCGGTCTTGCCCTTGTTGG
>DATJEK010000053.1:0-48994 GCA_035496715.1 Candidatus Eiseniibacteriota bacterium
GAAAAGGGCATCATCCAGACCGTCAATCCCGCCGTCGAAAGAATCTTCGGTTACGCCTCCCAGGAACTGATGGGCCGGAACGTCAGCATGCTGATGCCCCACCCTTACGACCGCGAGCACGACGGCTACATCGCCCAATATCTCCGCACGGGGCGCGCCAAGATCATCGGGATCGGCCGCGAAGTCGTCGGCCGCCGGAAGGACGGATCGGAGTTTCCGATCTATCTCGGCGTCAGCGAGGGCAGGAAAAAGGGCAGGCGGCGTTTTTTCACCGGCGTCATCCGCGATCTGACGGATCGCCGGCATCTCGAGCAGATGGTGCGCGAGATCAGCCGGAAAGAGCAGGTGCGGATCGGGCAGGAACTGCACGACGGCCTCGCCCAGCATCTGGCGACGACGGCCATCATGGCGAAGGTGCTGGAAAAGAAGCTCCAGCGTTCGCCCTCCTCCGCCGCGCGGGACCTGAAGCGGGTCGTTGGGATGATCAACCAGGCCATCACCCAGACCCGCGAGCTCGCCCAGGGTCTCTACGCGCTCGAGATGCACGGCGACATCGTCGACGCGATCCGGGTTCTCGCGCGCGACACGGAAAAGACCGTCGGGATCCGGTGCTCGTTCGAGGCCGAAGGCCCCGTGACCGTCTCGGACGCCACCGCGGTCATGCATCTGTACCGCATCGCCCGCGAGGCCGTGAACAACGCGGTCAAGCACGGCGGCGGCAAGAATATCTGGATCCGTCTCCGCAGGAAGGGCCCGCGCGAGGCCGAGCTGCGGATCGAGAACGACGGCAAGCCGTTCGTGAAGCCGACCGCCAGACAAAAGGGCTTGGGCATGCGCATCCTGAGCTCGAGGGCCGCGATCCTGAAAGCGACCCTGAACATCGGCCCCCGGCCGAAAGGAGGAGCCGTCGTGAACTGCGTCTTTCCGCTGTCATGAAAAAATCCGCGCCGAAAGCGCGCCGGAAAAAAGTGTTTCTCGTCGACGACCATCCGGCCATGCGGCAGGGCCTGAAAGAGCTGATCGATCAGGAGCGCGATCTCGCCGTCTGCGGGCAGGCGGCGGACATCCCGTCCGCGCTGGAGGGCATCGAAAAAACGCGCCCCGACATCGCCGTCGTGGATCTGACGCTCAAGGACCAGAGCGGCCTGCAGCTGGTGAAGGACTTGAAGATCCGCCAGGCGTCCCTGCCGGTCCTCGTCCTCTCCATGCACAGCGAGGCGCTTTACGCCGAGCGGTCGATCCGGGCCGGCGCGCGCGGCTACATCATGAAGGAGGCCACCACGGAAAACATCGTGGAAGCGATCCGCAAGGTGCTCGGCGGCGACGTGTACCTGAGCGCCGACGTGTCGTCGAAAGTCCTCAACAAAATGGCCGGCGGTTCCCGGATCCAGGGCGATGCCGTGGAAAACCTGAGCGACCGGGAGCTCGAAGTGTTCAACCTGATCGGGCAGGGCCTGCGGACCCGCGACATCGCCGAGAAGCTGAATTTGAGCGTGAAGACCGTCGAATCCTACCGGGAGCACATCAAGACCAAGCTCCAGCTCGACAACGCGGCCAAGCTGACCCGCGCCGCCGTCGAGTGGGCGCAGAGCCGGCGATAGCGCTTTGAGGAAGCGCCTCGGCTTCTGGTCCGGCCCGCTTCTCTTCGCGGCGGTCCTTTTCTGCCCCCTGCCCGCGATTTCCCCCGAGGCCAGGCGTGCGGCCGCGGTCATCGCCTGGATGGGCGTATGGTGGACCACCGAGGCCGTGGAGCTCGCCGCCGCGTCGCTCCTGCCGCTGGCGCTCTTTCCGCTTCTTTCCGTCCTGACGATGGAGGAGACCGCGCGGCGGTACGCCGAGCCGAACGTGTTTCTCTTCATGGGCGGCTTCATGCTGGCCCTGGCGATGCAGAAGTGCGAGCTGCACCGGCGCATCGCGCTGCACACGATCCGCCTGTGCGGGACCGGCCCCCGCCGCATGCTCGGCGGCTTCATGCTGGCGACGGCCTGCATTTCGATGTGGGTGTCGAACACGGCCACGGCCGTCATGATGCTCCCGATCGGCATGGCCGTCATCGAACGCATCGAGTCGAAGCACCACCGGACCGCCGGCTTCGACACGGCGCTGATGCTCGGCATCGCGTACGCGTCGAGCATCGGCGGCGCCGCGACGCTCATCGGCACGCCGCCCAACCTGATCTTCGCGGGCCAGGCGAAAGAGCTTCTGCCCGCGCTTCCCCCGGTCGGCTTCATGGAGTGGTTCGTCTGGGCCTTTCCGCTTTCCGCCGGGTTTCTCGTCCTGACCTGGGCGTATCTGAGCTTCTTCGTGATCCGCAAGGGAACCCGCCGCGAGGCCGAGGACTCGGAACAGGTGCTGGACGAGGAAATCGCGGCCCTGGGGAAGCTCTCCGAGGCCGAGACCCGGGTGATGACGATTTTTTTCCTGACCGTCGCGGCGTGGATCTTCCGCGAGGACATCCCTCTCGGCGCGTTGCGGATCCGCGGCTGGGCGGGTCTTCTGGGCCTGAAGGGCGTTCACGACGGCACCGTCGCCATGGTTTCGGCGCTGGCGCTCTTCGCGATCCCGGAGGGCCGCGGAAAAGACGGCAGGCTCCTGAACTGGGATTGGGCGAAGCGCCTGCCCTGGGAGGTGCTTCTTCTTTTCGGCGCCGGCTTCGCGGTCGCGGAAAGCTTCCAGAGCACCGGCCTGGCGGGTTCGCTGGCCGGAGGGCTCAAGGCGTTTTCCGTCCTGCCCGCGGTCCCTCTCGTCTGGGTGCTCTGCGCGGCGACGACGTTCGTCTCGGAGTTCATGTCGAATACCGCCCAGGTGTCGCTCATGATGCCGGTGCTGGCCGCGGCCGCGCCGACGCTGGGGATCCATCCCTATCTCCTCATGATCCCGGCCACACTGGCCGCCTCGTTCGCGTTCATGATGCCGGCGGGCACCCCGCCGAACGCGGTCGTCATCGGCAGCGGCCGCCTGTCCATCCTCCAGATGGCGAAGGCGGGGCTGGCGCTGAATCTTTTGGGGTCCTTCTGGATCACGCTCATGACGTTTACCCTCTTGCAGTGGTCTTTTAGGGCCGGCTTCCAGCCCTAAGCCTTCCTTTTATCGGGATTTCCCCGATCCTCCATCCGGGTTCCCTCTCTGCGAAAAACGGGGTTTCCCCCGGTTTTTCAGTTCTCGGGATTGCGATAAGCTTGTATCAGAAACAAAAGAGGGAGAGTGTCATGAACATCAAAATTCGCCGGGTCCGCCGTTCGAAGACGGGCGCCGCCAAAACCAGGAAGCGCGGCCACACGACGCCGCGCAAGGACGACAACCAGACTCCGGAGGTCTGGGGAGGCTGACGATGAAACGATACCTGATTGCCGCGTTTTTTGGAGTCCTGTTTACCGGGACCGCCGCGTGGGCGCTGGAGAGCCGCAAGGTCGACATGGACGGGGACGGTTTCCGCGAGGCGGATGTGCTGTATGAGGGAGGGCGGGTCGTCCGTGCCGTGGTGGACAACGACCGGGACGGACGTGCGGACGGGACGATCTTTTACAAGGCCGGCCGCCGCGACCACGCCGAGCTCGACACCAACCGGGACGGAAAAATCGATTCGTGGATCAGCTATTACTTCACGGGTGTGCCGTGGAGGGTGATCGAGGACTTGAACCGCGACGGAGTCCCCGACTACTGGTCCTATCTCAAGAACGGGGTCCTGTATCGCTGGGAGCAGGACCGCAACCGGGACGGCATGCCGGACATCCGGACCACGTACGACGTCGCTACCGGAAAGAAGACTCTCGTCGAGCAGTCGCTGGACGACGATTTCGACGGGATTTTCGAGAACATGTCCAATCTAACGGCCGCCAACCGGGAAGCCGCGGTTCCGCATTCGCTGGCCGAAGCGCTGCTGAGGTGAGGGAAGGGGATCTTGATTGCTAAGGAGAAAGCCATGACATACCGCGAGCCCCTGATCGAGCAATTCATGACGCTCCAGCCGCAGACGATCGAGGCGAAGGACAATCTCGAAAACGCCCGCAAGCTGATGACGCGGTTCGGGATCCGTCACCTTCCGGTGGTCGACAACGGGATCGTGATCGGGATCCTGAGCGAGCGCGAGGTGAACCTGGCCAACGGGATCGAATCCATGGATCTGAAGCAGATCCTCGTGATCGACGTCTGCTCCGAGCGGCCCTACATCGTGCATCCCGAGACGCCGCTCCGCGACGCCGTCGGCGTCATGGCGCAGAAGCATTTCGGCTCGGCGATCGTGATGGAGAACGCCAAGCTCGTCGGCATCTTCACGACGGTCGACGCCTGCCGGGCCCTTCACGACCTCCTGCAGGAAGCGACGGAGGGAAGGAACAGGGAACAGCTGCGGAGCCTGCACCTGTTTTTCCGGGATCGCCAACCGAGGAGGGCCTCCAAATGAGCGACATCCTGTCGGCGTACCGTTCGTACATCGAGGCGAACTTCCATGACGGCCCGCACCCGAAAGAAAACGCCGCGCCGTTCGTCACGATCTCCCGGCAGACCGGCGCCGGCGGGGTCACGATCGGGCGGAAATTGAGCGCGTACCTGCGCGAGCACGACAAGGGGGCCGGGGACTGCGCGTGGGAGGTCCTCGACAAGAGCCTCGTGCACCGGGTCCTGCAGGACCACGCGCTGTCGGAAAGGATCGAGGAGTTCATGCCGGAGGACCGCGTCTCGCAGATCAGCGACACGCTGGACGAGATCCTCGGCCTGCACCCCGCGGCCTGGGTGCTCGTCCGAAAGACCTCCGAGACGATCGCCCGGCTGGCGAGCCTCGGCCGCGTGATTCTGGTCGGCCGCGGCGCCAACGTGATGACCCGGAAGCTTCCGGGAGGCTTCCATGTGCGGCTGGTGGGTTCGCTGCCGGTCCGGATCCGGCACGTCGAGAGCTATTTTGGCTTGAACCGCCACCAGGCGGAGACGCTCGTCAAGACCGAGGACGAAGGCCGCCGCCATTACCTGAAGGAATATTTCGGAAAAAACATCGACGACCCGCTTCTCTATGACCTGGTGGTCAATACCGACCACATTCCTTACGACGAAGCGGCGCGCCTGATCGGACACGCCGTCCTGCAGGCCTCCCGGGTCGCCTCGCCCTCGGGGTAGCCATGCCCGCCCCGGCGCGGAAGAACGGCCTGATCGCTGTTTTTTCTCTCGGGATGATCGCTTTTTCCCTCCTGCTGGGTTCCGTCTTCCGGGTCCCGGAATCCGTTTCGCGTCTTCCGCTTTTGGCCGCGCTCGTTCTCGGCGGCCTTCCGCTTTTGGCCGACCTTATGCGCCGTCTGGCGGGCAGGGAGTTCGGCGCCGACGTCCTGGCCGGCCTTTCGATCGTCACGTCGGTTCTCCTGGGAGAGTATCTGGCCGGGGCCATCGTGGTCTTCATGCTCTCCGGCGGCGCCGCGCTCGAAGCGTACGCGCTCGCGAACGCCTCCTCGGTCCTCAACGCCCTGGCGCGGCGCATGCCGACGGCCGCGCACCGGCGCCGCGGCCCTTCGCTCGAAGAGATCCGGATCGAGGACATCGCCCCCGGAGACGTGCTCGTCGTCCTGCCTCACGAAATCTGTCCGGCCGACGGCGAGGTGACCGAGGGTCACGGCCGGATGGACGAGGCGTATCTCACCGGAGAGCCGTTTCTCATCGACAAGGCGCCGGGTTCGCGCGTCCTTTCCGGGGCGGTGAACGGCGAAACTCCGCTCACGGTTCGCGCGCAAAAACCGGCGGCCGATTCGCGGTACGCGCGTATCGTCGAGGTCCTGCGGAGGGCGGAGCGGGACCGGCCGAAAATCCGGCGCCTCGGCGACCGCCTGGCGGCGTTTTACACGCCGCTGGCGCTTCTCATCGCGGCTGCGGCATGGACGGCCAGCGGAAACGCCGTGCGCTTTCTTTCGGTGCTCGTCGTCGCCACTCCGTGCCCGCTCCTCATCGGCATCCCGGTGGCGATCCTGGGCACGATCTCGCTTTGCGCGCGGCGCGGCATCCTCGTCCGTGATCCCTCCGTCCTCGAAGAGATCCGAAACTGCAAGACGGCCGTGTTCGACAAGACGGGCACGCTGACTTACGGAGAACCGCACCTGGCCGAAACGCTCTGCGCGCCCGGATTCCCGCAGGACGAGGTGCTCGGGCTGGCCGCGAGCCTGGAGCAGTATTCGAAGCACCCGCTGGCCCGCGCGGTCCGAAGCGGAGCCGCGGAGCGGGGCCTGGCGCCGCGCGAAGTCTCGGAGATCCGCGAGGTGCCGGGCGAGGGCCTGCGGGGCCGGGTTTCGGGACGGGAGATTTTCATCACCAACCGGGCGACCGCCGAGCGCGCCGGCGGCGGGCTGCCGGGCTCTTCCGAAGGGCTCGAGTGCGCGGTGCTCGTCGACGGCGTCTGGGCGGCCGTGCTGAGGTTCCGCGACACGCCGCGCGCCGAGGGGCGCTCGTTCATCCGGCATCTGGGCCCGCGGCACCATTTCAGCCGCACGCTGATCGTCTCGGGGGACCGCGAGAGCGAAGTCCGGTATCTGGCGGAGCAGGTGGGCATCGACGAGATCTTCGCCGGCAAGACCCCCGAAGAAAAAGTGACGATCGTGCGGGAGGAAACCCGCGCGGCGAAAACGCTGTTCGTCGGAGACGGGATGAACGACGCGCCGGCGCTTTTGGCGGCGACCGTCGGGGTCGCGATCGGCCGCAACAGCGACGTCACGAGCCACGCCGCGGGCGCCGTGGTGATGGACGCCTCGCTCGCGAAAGTCGACGAGCTCCTCCACATCGGCCGCCGGATGCGCGCGATCGCGCTCCAGAGCGCCGTCGGGGGCATGGCCTTGAGTCTCCTGGCGATGCTCGCCGCGAGCGCGGGATTCCTCACGCCGGTCGCCGGCGCCGTCCTCCAGGAAGGGATCGACCTTTTGGCCATCCTGAACGCGCTCCGGGCCGCGCTTCCTCCGAAAGAGCTTTCGGATTTCGCGGACGCGGAGGAGTAAAATGGGTTCATGAGCGGCTGCTGCCACGATTCCCACGCGGTTCCCAGGCAAACGCCCGTCCCGTCGGGCGGCACGTACACCTGTCCCATGCACCCCGAAGTCGTGCGGGATCGCCCCGGGTCCTGTCCCAAGTGCGGCATGGCGCTCGAGCCCAGGGCCGGAGAGCCGTCCGGCGACGACCGGGAAGCCCGCGACCTGTCGCGGCGTTTTTGGGCGGCCGCCGGCCTCGCCGTTCCGATCGTTCTGTTGGCCCTGTCCGAAATGATCCCCGGAAGGCCCCTTTCCGGGGTCCTTCCGGCGCGGCGCATGAATACCATCGAAGGATTTCTGGCGACTCCGGCCGTCCTCTGGGCGGGCTGGCCGTTTTTCGAGAAAGCTTACGAGTCGGTCATCCGGCGCAGTCTCAACATGTTCACGCTGATCGCGCTCGGCGTCGGCACCGCCTATGGTTACAGCGTCGCGGCCGTGTTCGCGCCGTCGGCGTTTCCGGCCGCGTTCCGCGGTCATGACGGCGCGGTGCCGGTTTATTTCGAGGCGGCCGCGGTGATCACGGCGCTCGTTCTCCTGGGCCAGGCGCTGGAGCTGCGCGCCAGGCGGCAGACCGGCGACGCGATCCGCGCGCTGCTGGACCTGGCTCCGAAGACCGCGAGACTCGTCGGACCCGACGGAGAACGCGACGTGCCTCTCGAATCGGTGAAAGTCAAAGACAGGCTGCGCGTGCGTCCCGGGGAAAAAATTCCGACAGACGCGCTCGTGACGGAGGGATCGAGCTCTGTCGACGAGTCCATGGTCACCGGCGAATCGATCCCGGTGGAAAAAGAGAAAGGCTCGAAGGTGATCGGCGGCACCGTGAACGGCACCGGGACGCTCGTCGTCGAGGCCGAACGCGTGGGCGGCGACACGCTGCTCTCCCGGATCGTGAACCTGGTCGGCGAGGCGCAGAGGAGCCGCGCGCCGATCCAGAACCTCGCCGACGCGGTGTCCGCCTGGTTCGTTCCGGCCGTGATCCTGACCGCGGCGGCGACGTTCGCCGTCTGGGCGCTCTTCGGCCCCGAGCCGCGGCTGGCCTACGCGCTCGTGAACGCCGTCGCGGTGCTCATCATCGCCTGCCCCTGCGCGCTGGGCCTGGCGACGCCGATGTCGATCATGGTCGGCGTGGGCCGAGGGGCGGCGGCGGGCATCCTGATCAAAAACGCCGACGCGCTCGAGCGATTCGAAAAAGTGGACACGCTCGTTTTCGACAAGACGGGCACGCTCACGGAAGGCAGGCCCGCGCTCGCCGGCGTCTTTCCCGCGCGCGGGACGGAGGAGGACGGGTTCCTGCGTCTGGCCGGCAGCCTCGAGAGGGCGAGCGAACACCCTCTGGCGCAGGCCGTCGTGAAAGGCGCCGAATCCCGGGGGCTCCGTCTGGCCGAGGCCGCGGACTTCCGCGCGGTGACGGGCAAGGGCGTGCGCGCGCGCGTGGACGGCCGGAATCTGGTCTTCGGAAACCAGCGATGGATGGAAGAGCTCGGCGTGCCGACGGCGGATTTCGCGGAGAAGGCCGCGGCGCTTCGAGACGACGGCCGGACGGTGATGTTTCTCGCCGAAGACAAAAAACTTTTGGGGATCCTCGGCGTTTCGGACGCGATCAAGGCGTCCACGCCGGAAGCGGTCGACGCCCTCCACCGGTCGAACCTGCGTCTCATCCTCGCCACCGGCGACAATGAAGCCACGGCCGGCGCGGTGGCCCGCAGGCTGGGCATCGAGGAGGTTCGGGCGGGCGTCCTGCCCGAAGAGAAGGGGGCTTTCGTGGGAGAGCTCCAGTCGCAGGGCCGCCGCGTCGCGATGGCCGGCGACGGCGTCAACGACGCTCCGGCGCTCGCGCGGGCGGACGTCGGGATCGCGATGGGCACCGGCGCCGACGTCGCGATGGAAAGCGCCGGCGTCACGCTGGTGAAGGGGGACCTGCGGGGCATCGCGAAGGCACGGAATTTGAGCCGCGCCACGATGCGGAACATCCGCCAGAACCTTTTCTTCGCGTTCGTCTACAACGCGCTGGGCATCCCGCTCGCCGCCGGGGCGCTTTACCCTTTCTTCGGGATCCTGCTGAGCCCCATGATCGCCAGCGCCGCCATGAGCGCCAGCTCGGTGTCCGTGATCGCCAACGCGCTCCGGTTGCGCCGCGTGCCGCTGTGAATTCGTGTGGTCTCGCCGGTCCTTTCGCGATAATCTTATTGGAGGCGATCAAAAAAATATGAAAACCAGAGTCCTCATCCTCTGCACCGGCAACTCCAATCGTTCTCAGATGGCCGAAGGGTTTCTCAGGCATTACGGCGGAGAACGCTTCGAGGTCGAGAGCGCCGGGTCGATCCCGTGCTTCGTGAATCCGACCGCCATCGAAGTCATGGCGGAGATCGGCATCGACATCTCCGGACACCGCTCGAAGCATTTGATCGAATTCATCGACCGCCCGTTCGACTACGTGATCACGGTGTGCGACGCGGCGAACGACGCCTGTCCGGTTTTTCCCGGGCCGTCCGTGCGCCTGCACTGGCCGTTCCCGGACCCGCCGCACGGCGTCGGCGTCACCGAAGGCGTGCGGGACGAATTCCGGAAAGTCCGCGACCGGATCGGAGAACGGTTCCGGGCCTTCGCCCTCGAACCCTCCCGACGCTAAACCCCTTGGGAATCGGCCCGTGAGTTGATAAAATCGACTCATGACGCCCCGCCAGAAATTTTTCTTTCTCCTGTGTCTCTTCGCCTCGGCCGTCGCCGTGTTCCGGCTCTGGTCAATCCGCTCCCGCGAAGCCGCCGCGCCGGCGGCGCTCGTCGCGCGTGAGCCCGCCGTTTTTTTCAGAAACCGCCTGGACTCCCTCCTGGCGCCGGAGCGGCCGGTCGTCGCCCGCGCCGGGTCCCTCGTGCTGGTCGCCACCGGCGCCGAAAACGAGGAGCCCGTCCTTCGGGTCCTCGGGCCGGACGGCAAAGCGCTCTCGCGCCGCCCGGTGCCGGGCCTGGGCGCGGCCGTGCAGGCCTGCGTGTCGGACGGCGCGGCGTTCCTTTTTTCCGAAGAGGCGTTCGTGCCGATCGACCCCGACGGGGCGCCCGGCGCCGCGGCGCGTCTGGTCGACAGTCCGGCGGGGCTCAAGACCTTCCGCATCGACAAAAACGTCCTCGCGCTCGTCTCGGTGGACCCGGGCAAGACGGTCACGTTCCGCGCCTACCGCCTGGACGGAAGCCCCGTGAGAGAGGGCGCGTCGTTCGCGGCGCCCGGCGCTCCCGCCGCGCGCGCGGGCCTGGCGCGGCTCGAAAACGGAAATTACCTCGTCGTCTGGATCGACGGCGGACGGATGATGTCAGCCGAAGTTTCCGTGATCGGCGAAATCAAGCGCGCGCCGGGAGTCCTCTGCGCGCCGGATGCCGGCTCGGAGATCCGGGCGCTTTCCGCCGCCTCGGGCGGCGTGCGCGCGCGGGTCGCGTGGGAAGAATCCTCGGCCGCGGGAGGGGTTTTCGAGACGGAAGTCGGCGCCGACGGCTCGGCCGGCGCAGTTTCGCGCCTGGGCCCGGCCGGTTCCGGCGCCCCGCGCCTTCTGGGAGTCTCGGGGGAAGTCGTGTGGACCGGCGGAAAAAATGCGGAGTTTCTCTTCGCGGGCGGGGGAGGCCGTGAGCCCGTCTCGTACCGGGCGCCGGGGCCGATCGAGGCCTTCGACGCCGCCTCCGACGGCTCCGCGTTCGCGGTGACCGTCCGGGAGAAGGACACCCACGGCCTTTACGCCGGATTCAGCGTCCCGCCGGCGGGTCAGTCCGGATAGTCGAAACGCGCCGGCGTCTCGACGCCGGGATGGAGGCTCAGCGCGACGGGGCAGGTGAGCGCCGCTTTCTCGAGCGCCGCGCGGTGCGAGACCCCGATCCCCGCGGCCATGCGGAAGTTCAGGGTCAGGCGACTGACGCGCCGGGGGTCCGCGGCCATTTCCTTGGTGATCTCGAGCGTCGAGCCGTCGAGGGGGAGGCCGTGCTTCCGCGCGTAGATCCCCATCACCGTCATCATGCAGGAGCCCAGCGCCGATGCCAGGAGATCGGTCGGGGAAAACGACTCGCCCTTTCCCTGGTTGTCTTTCGGCGCGTCGGTCTCGAGCGCACGGCCCGACGGGCCGTGAGTCAGCCGGCAGCGCAGATTTCCCTCATAGACGAGATCGATGCGTACCATGAGCCGATTTTACCCCATTTACTAACGCGGGGCCATGGGATAAACTTTCCTTATCAGGAGGTCTCCGTGAAAGTGCTCGTCGCCGACGACGAAAAGGGGCTTACCGACATTCTCTCGGCCATGATCCGCCGCAAGGGCCATTCGGTGGACGTCGCCGACGACGGCCGCATGGCCTGCCAGCTCCTGAGCTCCAAGCACTACGACCTGGCGTTCCTGGATTTCACGATGCCCGAGATGACGGGCATGGAAGTGCTCCAGGTCATCAAGGATTCCGGATCCGGCACGCGGACCGTGCTGATCACCGCCTATCCGTTCGTCGAGGACAGCCTCGCGCGCGCGGCGGGCATGGACGAGTTCCTCGCCAAGCCGATCCACCTCCTGGACGTCGAGCGCATTCTGGAAAAGTACAAGAAATAGGGTATACTTCTTTCAAGGAAGGAGTTCCTCCATGAAAAAGAAATACGGTTTCGCGCTGTTCCTGCTCGGGTTTTTCGCCCTCCTGCAGGTGTCCGACGCGCTGGCCTGCGGACTCGGCGGCGTGAAAAAAGGCAAGGCGGTCGACCCCGACGAGGAGACCGCGATGTCCGACGTCGAATCCAAGACCGAACTCGGCTGAAAATAAAGACGTTTTTTGAAAGCCCCCTCTTTCGCTAAAAGAGGGGGTTTTTGTTATAATGGGACCACCGACAAAAAAGGGGGGTCCGATGAAAAATTTGACGAGCCTCATGACCGCTTTCGTATTCGGTTTTTCCGTTTTCCTCACGGCCGCGTCCGCCGAGATCGGCTCGGGACAGCCCGTGACTCCTTCGGAGCGCCTGCGGATGAACGAAGCCAAGGTGCGCGAATTCCCCGACCTTCGCGGACGCCGCACCCCGAAGAGCCGCCAGCCCGCCTCGGAGGGCGCGTTCCTCGTCGACAACCTCTCCCAGAAAGTCCTTTCCGAGTTCCGCGCGGATCCCGCGATCGCGGAGCTGCCGATGCGCCTCAAGGTGAGCTCCAAGAACGGCGTCGTCACGCTCGAGGGCGCGGCCAAAAACCGCGACGACATCCGCCTCGTGGAATCCCGCGCGCGGCGGATTGAAGGCGTGAAAGAGGTCCAAAGCCGGATCGAGCTGGCCGGATCGACCCGGGAGCTCCTCGGCTCTTGACGCGCGCCGCCGAAAACCCCTACCGGCTCGACCCGAACGTCCGGCCGGTCTCCTACCGGATCCACCTGGAGCCGGACCTGGAGAATTTCACGTTCACCGGCAACGAAACGGTCGAGCTTCGCGCGTCGAAACCGTTCTCGTCGATCGAGCTCCACGCGCTGGACCTGAAGATCACGCGCGCGTCGCTGGTCACCGGACGCGGGGCCGCCGAGAAGCGGCTCGAGTCGCGGTCCGTGCGCTACGACGCCAAACGCGAGACCGCGGTGATCGACTTCGGCGCGCGGACGGCCCCGCGCGACGCGAGGCTTCTCGAGCTCGAGTTCGAAGGGGAGCTGAACGACAAGCTGCACGGCTTCTACCGCACCTCCTACGAGGCCGGCGGGCAGAAAAAATGGGGCGCGGCCACGCAGTTCGAGGCGACCGACGCCCGGCGCGCGTTCCCCTGCTGGGACGAGCCGGACAAGAAAGCGACGTTCCGCGTCTCCTTGACCGTCCCGCGCGCGCTCACCGCGCTTTCCAACATGCCGGTCGAGAGCGAATCGGCCGGCCCGGGCCCGCTGAAAAAGACGCTCTCGTACGCCCCCTCGCCCGTCATGTCGACGTATCTTCTCTGTTTCGTCATCGCGGAGCTCGAGTTTCTCGAGGCGAAGGACAAAAACGGCGTCCTCCACCGCGTCTACACCTCGCCCGGCAAGAAGGAGCAGGGGCGTTTCGCGCTCG
Organism: Candidatus Eiseniibacteriota bacterium; assembly: GCA_035496715.1. Lineage (GTDB taxonomy): Bacteria > Omnitrophota > Gorgyraeia > 2-02-FULL-51-18 > 2-02-FULL-51-18 > DATJEK01. The sequence continues at coordinate 13,017 of DATJEK010000053.1, forward strand.
ACGTGGCCCTGCACACGCTCCCTTATTTCGCGCAGTGGTTCGGGATCCCGTACGCGCTTCCGAAACTGGACATGGTGTCGCTCCCGGATTTCGCCTCGGGCGCCATGGAGAACTGGGGCCTGGTCACCTACCGCGAGACCGCGCTCCTCGTCGACCCCGTGAATTCCTCGGCCGCCGCGCGCCAGCGCGTCGCGAGCGTCGTCGACCACGAGCTCGCGCATCAGTGGTTCGGCAACCTCGTGACGATGGAGTGGTGGACGGACCTGTGGCTGAACGAAGGGTTCGCCTCCTACGTCGGCCCCAAGGCCGTCGACGCGCAGTTCCCCGAGTGGGACACCTGGACGCAGTTCGTCTCCGGCGAGACGCTGGGCTCCATGCATTCGGACAGCCTGAAGAACAGCCACCCGATCGAGATCCCGGTGAAGAACCCCCACGAGATCCGGGAGATTTTCGACTCCATCACCTACGGCAAGGGCTCGTCCGTCAACCGCATGCTCGAATTTTATCTGGGCGAGGAGGTCTTCCGCCGCGGCCTGCGCGCGTATCTGAAGAAATACGCGTACGCGAACGCGAAGACGGTCGACCTGTGGTCGGCGCTCGAGAAGGCCTCCGGAAAGCCCGTGAAGGCGATGATGGCGAGCTTCACGAAACAGGAGGGCTATCCGGTCCTCACGGTCCGCGAGAAAAAATCCGCCGGAAAAAGACGCGTCCTCGAGCTGGGCCAGAAGCGGTTCCTCTTCGACGGCTCCGCCGACAAGGCGCGCGCCTCCTGGAAGGTGCCGGTGGGCGCCCGGTCGCGCGGCTCGAAAAAACCTCTCTATGCGATGATGAGCACGCGCCGTTCCACGCTGTCCGTTCCGTGCGCCGCGCAGGACTGGATCAAGCTGAACCCCGGCCAGAGCGGTTTCTACCGCGTGGCCTATTCGCCCGAGCTCCTCGGGCGGCTCATCCCGGCCCTCGACGGCGAGCTCGCGGTTCCCGACCGGCTGGGGTTCCTCGACGACGCGTTCGTCCTGGCGCGGGCGGGAGAGCTCCAGACGACGCAGGTGCTCGACATCCTGGCGGGATGCGAGGGACAGACCGACTACAACGTATGGTCGACGGTCGGCGGCATCGTGGCGCAGATCGAAAACATCCTCGGACGGGAGGAGGCGGGGCCTTACGCGGCGTTCGCGCGGACGCTGTTCGGGCGGATCGGGCGCCGGCTCGGCTGGACGACGCGCGCCCAGGACACGCCGCTCGACCTTCTGCTGCGCCCGCTCGTCCTCGGCCGGCTCGGTCACTATGGCGATACGGCCGTCGTGAACGAGGCGGCGGGCCGTTTCCGGTCGTTCGCGGCCGGCGGGACGCTCGACCCGAACCTCCGCGGGGCGGTCTTCGCCGTCGCCGCCGAGCACGGCGGACGGACCGAACAGGAGAAGCTTTTCGAGATCTACCGCAAGTCGCCGCTGCAGGAGGAAAAGGTCCGCACGCTGCGGGCGCTCACGCGGTTCGGCGACGCGCCGCTGGTGCGCGCGACGCTCGCGTTCGTGATGTCCGATGCCGTGCGCTCGCAGGACAAGTTCATGGCGTTCACGGGCTTCGGGGCCAACGCGAAGGCCCGAAAACTCTCGTGGGAATTCCTGAAGAGCGAGTGGAAGACGGTCGAGAAGCTCTACGCCGGCGGCAACGTCGGCCTCCTGTCGGCCACGCTCGCCGGGTCGGTTTCGGGTTTCGTCACGAAGCCGGACCTGGACGACGCGGCGCGTTTTTTCGCCGCTCACCGCGTGCCCGGCACCGAGCGCGCGACGCGTCAGGCGCTGGAAGTGATCCGGGCCAACATCGCCTGGTCGGCCCGCGACCGGCGCGCCGTCGCCGGCTGGCTCGGGCGGCGTCCTTCGGGCCCGGCCCGCGGCAACCGCGTTTCCCTCCTGCAAAAAGCCTGATTTTCTTTGGACAAACTTCCTCCGGGGTCCGAACGGCGTCGGTACAGAAGGATCCGCAAGCCCTATTCCGTCAGTTTGTGCGTCGAGGGCTCCGGCCGCCGATCCGTCTGGGACCTGGTGCTCGTGAAGAACATCTCGGCCGGAGGGCTGCTGTTTCCCTACGATTCCGAAATCCCCTCCGGATCGATCCTCGACCTCAAGATCAATTTTTCGCTGAACCGGCCGCCGCTTCTGTGCACGGGCCAGGTGCTGCGATGCCTGTCCAAGTGCCATCCGCCGGCCTACGAAATCGCGGTACGGTTCCTCACGCTCAAACAGGCGGAGGCCGACCTCATCGAGGAGCAGGCGGAAAAATTTTATGCGGTTTGAGCGCGCCCTCGCGGCCGCGCTCTTTTTCCTGGCCGCCGCCGGTCCGGCGGAGGCGGACACGATCCACTTCAAGAACGGCCACACGCTGGAGGGGATCGTCCTGAGCGAGGACGACAAGGAAGTCCAGCTGGACCTCGGCCAGGGCAAGGCGCGCTTCAAGAAGGACACGATCCGCCGCATCGAGCGCTCCGACGAGGCCGAGACGCAGGGTCTGCTGCAGAGCTTCGAGAAGGAAAAGGCCGCCGCCGCGCAGGCCGAGGCCGCCGCGGCGGAGGCGCGCCGCAAGAAGGAGGAGGCCAAAGAATACGCGCCGAAGAAGATCGACGTCCAGACCAAGGACGGCGGGATCTTCGTGAAGGTGCGGCTGAACGGGAAAGAGGACGCGACGATGCTCCTCGACACCGGCGCGTCGAACGTCCTCCTGACGCGCAAGATGGCCGACCGCCTGGGCATCCAGATCCGGAAGTCGAACCCCTTTCTCGTCGAGGTGGCCGACGGCCGCAAGGTCAAGGCGATGCCGGTGACGCTGAAGAGCGTCGAAGTGCAGGGGATGACCGCCAAGAACGTCGACGCCGCGGTGCTCCTCAAGGCCCAGTCGGGGGCCAATTACCGCGACGGTCTCCTGGGCATGTCGTATCTGGGCCGGTACACGTTCAAGATCGACAGGAAAAACAGCGAGCTGACGCTGGAAAAGAACAAATGAGGCCGGCCTGATGGACGGGCGAATCAAGCTTTTGATCGGCGTTTTGATCGCGGCGGTGCTCGCCGAGGCCGCGTGGGCCGCCTGGCTTTTCTGGCCCCGGAAGCGCTACACCGCCATCACGACGACGGTGCGGGTGACCGAAGGGCGCGTGGACGTCTACCGGCTCGACGCCGGAGGAAAGCCCGTTTTTCTGCGCGCGGTGAACGCCGGGGAGACGGTCGACGTGGCCGGCGAGGAGCGCATGCGGGACGACGGCGGCGTGCTCGCGTTCACGGGTCCGGTCTTCCCGCGCATCATGAAGCTTTTCCTGCGCGAGATCGAGGAGATGACGCGCGGAGGGCCTCCGGTCTTCGCCAGGCTCTACACCGAAGAGGAGCTGAACGACAAGCCGGCGCGCCGCATCGCCGACCGGGCGGAGCTCTCGGCGCTCAAGCTGTCGATCGACGCGGGCGGGTTCACCGTCACGGCGCTGGTCAAGCACCGCTTTTTCGACGTCACGCTGATCGCCCGGGGCCGGATCGGCCTCGACCGGCACGAGAGGCTGTTCCTCGAATTGACCGAGATGAGGGCGGGACCCGTGGTCCTGCCGCGCGCGGTCCTGCGGCGGCTGGAGGACTCGTTTTACCGGAGCGTGCAGGCCGAGGCGTTTCCGGTGCGGATCACGAAGCTCGAGTACCGCGACAAGGGCATTTGGATCGAGGGCGTCCGGAACGAAGAGGCCTGAAGGCCCCGTCCGGCGTGGTAAAATAACCGAAATCGCAAGGAGGCGAACATGAAGAAGACTTTGGGAATCACGGCGCTGGCCCTTTCGCTGGCGTTCGGCGCGGCCCCGGCCTGGGCGGACGAATGGAGCGACCTGAACAACCGGGTGACCGAGCTGTACCAGAAGGGTTCGTTCGACGAGGCGGTGCCGGTGGCCGAAAAATCGCTCGCGCTGGCGGAAAAGACGTACGGGGCCGAGAAGCCGGAAACGGCCCTGGCGCTCAACAATCTGGCGATGCTCTACAAGAAGCAGAAACGATACGCCGACGCGGAATCGCTTTACAAGCGCGCCCTCAAGATCTCCGAAAGCCTGGTCGGTCCCGACCATCCGGACGTCACGGTCGCGCTGAACAACCTCGCGCTCCTGCACGCGGCGCAGGGCGACTACAAGACGGCCGAAGACCTCTCCCTGCGGGCGTTGAACATCCTCACGAAGGCGTACGGCAAGGACCACCCGACGGTCGTCCAGGCCTACCAGCGCTACGACGAGCTGAAACGCCAGGCGGCGGCTCACTGATCCTCGCCCCGTGCGAGCGGCTTTTCTGGCGGTCTGCGGGCTCCTGGGGCTGACCGTCGCGGCGTCCGCCGCCGGAAAGACGGACGCGCCCCGGGTACCGGACCTTCCCGGATGGGCGCTCGTCTGGCACGACGAGTTCGAGGGCGACCGTCTCGACGCCTCCAAGTGGACGGCCGAGGACGCCGCCCTCGAGAAGAACAACGAGGAAGAGTATTATTCTCCCGAGGCCGTGTCGGTGAAGGGCGGCGTGCTGACGCTCGCCAGCCTCGACAAGCCTCAGGGCGGCCGGAAATACACCTCCGGGCTCGTCGAGACGCGCGGGAAATTCGCCCGGGTCTTCGGCCGGTTCGAAGTGCGCGCGAAGCTCCCGAAGGGGCAGGGGATCTGGCCCGCGCACTGGCTCATGCCCGACGACAACGGATGGCCGCCCGAGATCGACATCATGGAAATGCTCGGCCATAATCCGCGCAAGGTGTACGGGTCGAACCACTGGGACACGCCGCAGGGGCCGCGCAACGAGGTCACCAGTTTCGAGGGGCCGGATTTCTCGGCGGGCTGGCACACGTTCGCCGTCGAGTGGGAGCCGGACGAGATCCGCTGGTACGTGGACGGCGTCCTGACGCACCGCACGGCGAAAAACGTCCCCAAGGGCCCTCCGTTTCGCATCATCCTGAACACGGCGGTCGGCGGGAACTGGCCCCGCTACCCGGACAAGACGACCGTGTTCCCCCAATACCACGAGATCGACTACGTCCGCGTCTGGGCGCGGGACAACATCGACCTCGTCGAAGCCTAGGAGAGCCATGGACGCCGACCCGAAAAAAATCGCGCTCATCACGGGCGCCAACCGCGGCCTCGGCCTCGAGATCGCCCGGCAGCTGGCGAAAAAGGGCCTGTGCGTGGTCCTGACGGCGCGCGACGCCGCCAAGGGCGCCGAAGCGGCCGGCACGCTGAAAAAAGAGGGGTTCGACGTCCATTTCCAGCCGATGGACGTCACCGACCGCGAAAGCGTCGTCCGCGCGCGCGAGTTCGTCGAAAAAAAATTCGGCCGCCTCGACGTCCTCATCAACAACGCCGGCGTCTTCCTCGACAAGAAGACCCGCGGGCTCGACGTGGATCCCGCGACCGTGCGGACCACGTTCGAGGTCAACGCGCTGGGCGCGCTTTCCGCGTCGCAGGTCTTCGTGCCTCTCATGCTGAAAAACGGCTACGGGCGCATCGTGAATCTGTCCAGCGGGCTGGGCACGATGGAGGGCATGCAGGGCGGCTATCCGGGGTACCGGCTCTCCAAGGCCGCGCTGAACGCGATGACGCTCATCCTCGCCGCCGAGCTGAAGGGGACGAACGTGCTCGTGAATTCGATGTGCCCGGGCTGGTGCCGCACGGACATGGGCGGCCCGGAGGCGGACCGCACGCCCGAACAGGGCGCCGACACCGCGGTCTGGCTTTCGACCCTGCCCGACAAGGGCCCCAGCGGCAAATATTTCCGCGACCGGCGCCCGATCGACTGGTGATGGGGCTTTCCGCGGAGATCCGCCGCCGGCGCGTGCGCGGCCGGGTCAAGCTGCGCGACGGGGACGCCGACGACCGCGCCGGTCTCGAAAATCAGCGCGAGGCCGAGGCGCTGCTGGAACGCAACAAGCGCCGCATCTTCGACCTGCAGGAGGCGCTGTACGCCGAGCGCCGCCGGGCGCTCCTGGTGGTTCTCCAGGGCACCGACACCAGCGGCAAGGACGGCACGATCCGCCACGTCTTCTCCGGCGTGAACCCGCAGGGCTGCCGCGTGACGTCTTTCAAGGTGCCCTCCGCGGACGAGGCGGCGCACGATTTCCTCTGGCGAGTCCACCGCGAGGTTCCCGCCAGGGGCCTGATCGGCGTCTTCAACCGTTCGCATTACGAGGACGTGCTCGTGGTGCGTGTGCACGGTCTCGTCCCGAAGGACGTCTGGAAACGCCGCTACGGCCAGATCAACCGCTTTGAGGAGCATCTGGCCGAAAACGGCGTGCGCGTGATCAAATTTTTCCTTCACGTGAGCAGGGACGAGCAGGAAAAAAGGCTCGAGGCGCGCCGCCGCGACCCGCGCAAGCGCTGGAAGGTGAACCCCGGCGACGAGGCGGAGCGGCGGTTCTGGGGCCGGTACCGCGAGGCCTACGAGGACGCGCTCGAGCGCTGCTCGACCCCGGAAGCGCCGTGGTTCGTCGTCCCGGCCGACCGCAAGTGGGTGCGCAACGCCTTCGTCTCCCAGGCCGTCGCCGACACCCTCGAGGACATGGACCCCCGTTTCCCCGGAAAGGAAAAAAAATGAAGAAGAACGCGCTCGAAGCCGCGGTGTTTCTCTGCGGCGCCGTGACCATGGCCCTCGAGATGGTCGGATCCCGTCTTTTGGCGCCGTACCTGGGCACGTCGATCTACGTGTGGACCAGCCTGATCGGCGTGATCCTGGGGTGCCTGAGCCTCGGGTACTGGCTCGGCGGGCGCGCCTCGGACACGCATCCCTCGGCGCGGACGTTCGCCGGGATCATCTTCCTGGCCGCGGTCTTCGTGTCGCTGATCGCGCTCTTCGGGGACCCGCTCCTGGCGGCGATCCAGGTGAGCGTGCACGACCTGCGCGTGGCCGCGGTCCTGGCGACGCTCATCCTCTTCGGCGTCCCGAGCGTTCTCCTGGGGATGGTTTCGCCATACGCGGTGCGCCTCAAGATGCGGGCGGTCGAGAGCGCGGGCCGCACGGCGGGTTCGCTGTACGCGCTCTCCACGGTGGGCAGCATCGCCGGCACCTTCCTGGCGGGGTTCGTGCTGATCTCGCATTTCGGGAATTCGGCGATCCTCTTTTTTCTGGCCGCCCTCCTGGCGGGCGCCTCGCTCGCCGCTTCCATGTCTGCCTCGGCGGTCCGCGTCGCGGTCCTCATCCTCTTCGCCGGCTCGGCCGCCGCTTCGGACGCGTTCGGCGCCTGGCTGCGCGGCCCCTCGTTCCTCGACGTGAACACGCGTTACAACCGCGTCTGGATCTACGACGCCTATGACGGGTCGACGGGCGCGCCGATCAAGGTGATGCAGATCAACGACGAGATGAGCTCGCGGATGCTGCTCCGAAGCGACGACCTGGCGGACGATTACACGCGCTACTACCGGCTCGCCGGCCATTTCAAGCCGGACCTCCGGAAAGCGCTGATGATCGGCGGGGCCGCCTATTCGTATCCGAAGGATTTCCTCCGTCATTATCCGGAGGGCCGCATCGACGTCGTGGAGATCGATCCCGGGCTGACCGGCCTGGCGCGCGAGCATTTCCGCATGAAGGACGACCCGCGGCTGCGCATCCGGCACGAGGACGCGCGCACGTACCTCAACCGCACGACCGAGACCTACGACGCGATCTTCGGGGACGCGTTCCGCTCGTATTCGGTCCCTCACCAGCTGACGACGCTCGAGGTCGTGCGGCGCATGCACGATCGGCTCTCCGACGACGGCGTCGTGATCCTCAACCTGATCTCGTCGATCGAGGGCGACAAGGGACGGTTCCTTCGCGCCGAGGCCGCGACGTTCGCCCGCGTGTTCCCGAGGGTGATGCTTTTTCCCGCGGCCAAGCCCGACGACGGCTCCGAAGTGCAGAACGTGATCCTCGTGGCGCTCAAATCCGACAAGAAGCCCAAATTTTACAGCCGGGACACCGAGCTCGACGGGTACCTGCATCACCTGTGGCTCAAAAAAATCGAGAACGACCAGCCGCCCCTGACCGACGATTTCGCGCCGGTCGAGCGCTACATGCTGCCGATCATGACGTCGCTGAGGCGCGACGGAGCCAACCCGGTGCGCGAGCTCTGGGAGAACGTCGGGAAGCGGTTCCGGAAGGAAAAAAACTAGCGGGAGGAGGCGAGCGCCTCGCGGATCCGGGCGGCCGTGCGCTCCAGCCGGGCGTCGTCGGCTTTTTTGGCGTTCGAGAGATTGAGCTCGCCCGGGATCCCCCGCACCGGCACCAGGTGAACGTGCGCGTGGCGGACCATGAGGCCGTAGACCAGCACGGCGACTTTCTGGCAGTCGACGGCGCGCCGGATCCCCGCCGCGGTCCTCTTGGCGAAGACCATGAGCGCGGACAGCTCCGCATCTTCCAGGTCGAAAAGATAATCCGTCTCTTTTTTCGGGATCACGAGCGTGTGTCCCTCGGCCAGCGGGCTGGCCTCGAGGAACGCCAAATGGCGTTCGTCCTCGAGAACCCTGTGGGCGGGCGCGGACCCCTCGACGATGCGCGTGAAGATGGAAGCCATGGCCGTATTATAGCGTAAAAGGGAGCGTCGACATTTTACTTTTCCTGAGGAAACTCCTCTTCTGGATTTTCACGGCCGTCTATTTCGTGGTCTGTCCGCTCATCGTGCTCTACGCGCTGGGCTACGCCGGCATTCCGAACGAGGGCGTGATCAAGACGGGACTCGTGTCGGTGGCCACGGCCCCGCCGGGCGCTTCGGTGCTCGTCGGCGGCGCGCCGTACCCGCAGAAGACGCCGACCTTCGTGCGCAACCTGCCGCCGGGCCGTTATCCGGTCACCCTCCAGCTCAAAGGGCACCGCAGCTGGTCGTCGTCCGTCGAGGTCGAGGAGGAGAAGGCGACGGTGCTCGAAAACGTGCTCCTGGTGCCCGCCGAGCCCGAGACCGAACGCCTCGCCGAAGGGCCGTTCCAGGAGCTCGCCGCGACCGGCGACGCGCCGTTCCTTCTGGCGCGCTCGGGCCCCCGGGCCGGAGAGGCCGTCGTCCTCGACTGGCGCACGGGCCGCACGCGCCCGCTCCTCCCGCCGGGCTCCGTGTTTCTGTCCAACCGGATCGAGTTCTGGGAGCCGGTTCCCGAGAGCCCGTACCTTTTTCTGGCGCTGAAAGGCGAGGACCGGCGTCTCTGCGTGCGCGCCAAGCTCGGGCGCGGACCCCACGAGATCGAAGACCTCTCCCATCTGTTCCCGGAACGTTTCGCGCACCTGCAGTGGGATCCGGCGGACCGCGACGAGCTCTTCTTCGCCGAAGACGGGTTCTTGAGCCGCGTGAACGTCAAATCGTCGGCCGTTTATCCGAAGTTCGCCGAAGGCGTGCGGGGCTACGGGCTGGCCGGCCGGAAAGTCTACGTGGTGGACGGCCTCGGCCGCGTCACGCGGATGGACCGGGACGGGACCAACGCCGAGCTCGTGTCCGAGGAGCCGCTCCTGGCCTCGTATCTGGCCCGGAACAAGGCGTTTTACCGCATCCTCGTGCTCGACCGGGAGAAAATGCTTTTCTGGAGCGAGAAAGGCCCGCTCCTGGCGGCGGGCATTTCCTATCCGCTGGCCGAGGGCGGCGTCGAGGAAGTGGTCCCGTACGTTTCCGGCGGGAAATCCAAGGCGCTGGTCCGGGAGCGGCACCGCATCGGCGCCGTCGACTTCTCCGGCGAGCTGCCGTGGCTGACGTGGCTGGGAAGGGGGCGCGAGCTCGTCCGCGCCGTCTGGGCGCACGGGGGTTCCCACGTCCTCTTTCAGGACGGCCGCAAGGTGTTCCTGCTCGAGGCCGACGTGCCCGTGAAGGCGCATCTGGAGGAGCTCCTCGAGGTGAAAGAGGGATCCGCGTTCGCGTTCGTCGAGGAAACCGGCAAGATCTACTACCTGGACCGCGCGGGCGCGCTCGTTTCCTGGCGCCTGGCGCCGCCCCGGCCGTCGCTCCTGGGCCGCGGGGCCGAAGGCCAGCCCGAAGGAGCGGCCGAGCCATGACGTTCCGTTTCTCGGGCCGCGGCCTGACGGGGCGGGACCGGACGCTGCAGCGCGCGCTCGAAATCCTTCCCGGACTCACGAGCTGGTCGATCCTCCTGGGCATGGTCTGGTTGTCGTTCCGCCATCCGCTGGCGGCGGCCGTCGCGGTCATCGCGTTCGACCTGCACTGGCTCTTCCGCATTTTTTACACGACGGTGTTCATCGTGCTGGCGACGATCCGGCTGTCCATCGAAAAGAACACCGACTGGGTGGCGCGCGTCCGGGGCATCGACCGCCTCGATGCGTACCGGCCCGAACTGCCGCCCGCCGCGGGCTGGAAGGAGAAGTTTTCGCTCGGGGCCCACCGGCGCCAGATCGAGTCGCTGCGCCGCGCCGGCGCCTCCGCCGCGCCTCCGCCGTCGAAGGAGATCTACCACCTGGTCATCTTCCCGGTGGCCAAGGAGACGCGGGAGATTTTCGAGCCGGGCCTGCGAAGCATCGTGTACCAGCGCTATCCGCTCAAGAACATCCTCGTCGTCATCGCGCTCGAGGAGCGCGCGCCCGAAGACGTGAAGCGGCAGGTCCACGAAGCGCGCAAGAGCTTCGACGGTTTCTTCGATTTCCTCGTGGTCACGCATCCGGACGGCATCGCGGGCGAAGCGCGCGTCAAGGGCGCCAACGCGACGTACGCGGCGCGCGAGGCGGCGCGGCTCTTCGAGAAGAAGGGGATCCCGTTCGAGAACGTGATCGCCTCGTGCTTCGACGCCGACACGGTCGTGAGCCCCGATTATTTCGGGTGCCTGACCTACCACTTCCTCGCCGAACCCGGCCGCACGCGCGCCAGCTTCCAGCCGATCCCCGTGTATCACAACAACTTCTGGGACGCGCCGGGTTACGCGCGCGTGCTCGAGATGGGCTCCTCGTTCTTCCAGCTCATGGAGGCCACGAACCCCGAGAAGCTCGTGACGTTCTCCAGCCACAGCATGAGCTTCAAGGCGCTCGTCGACTGCGGCTACTGGCCGGTCGACATGATCTCCGACGATTCGGCCATCTTTTGGAAGGCGTACCTGCATTTTGACGGCCGCTACCGGGTCGTCCCGATGTACGTGACGCTCTCGATGGACGTCGCCGTGTCGGACAACTGGTGGAAGACCGTCAAAAACGTCTACAAGCAGAAGCGCCGCTGGGCGTGGGGCGTCGAAAATTTTCCGATCGTGATGCGCGGTTTTCTCGTGAACCGCCGCATCCCCGCGTACATGAAATTCAAGCACGCGGTGAAGCTCTTCGAGGGGCACGTCGCCTGGGCGACCTGGGCGTTCCTCCTGGCGGTCATCGGCTGGCTCCCGGGCCTCTTCGCGGGCGCGGAATTCTCCAATTCGGTCCTTTTTTACAGCGCGCCGCGCGTGACCGGGACCATCTTCAACCTCGCCCTCTTGTCGCTGGTCACGACGATGGCCCTCAGCCTTTACCTCCTGCCGGACAGGAAGATGCGCCATCCGCTCTGGTCGCGGATCCTGTTCGCGGTGGAGTGGACGTTCGTGCCGTTCATCGCCACGTTCCTCAGCGCCATGCCCGCTCTCGACACGCAGACGCGGTTCCTCCTGGGCCGTTACATGGAGTTCTGGGTGACCGAGAAAAAAAGATGAGTTTGTGATAAACTAGGGGTCCGTTTTCGAAACAAGCAAGGACGACCCCATGAGTCTTTATCGCCTCGACAAAGACGTGCTGGCCTTCCGTCCCGGCGCCGCCGAATTCATCCGCGCCTACACCACCAACACCCCCGACCGTCCGCTGAATTCCTTCGTCGACCTGCGCGGCAGGATCGTCGCCGTCTTCGACCAGCTCTCGCTCGGCCCCGGCGAGGTCCTCGCGGCCGTCGGCCGCCCGTTCGTCCGGCGCCTGGCCTCCCACCTGGAACGGTTTCTCGATCTGTGCGGGGTCTCAATGGAAAAAACCCCGTTGTCCGCCTATCACGATCTCGATTCACGCTACGAACCCGGACCCGGCGAACGAACGATCCCCCAGAAGGCCGGACGGCTCCTCCTGAGCGCCTCGCAGTCGGCGGAAGCGGGGGCGGGCGTCGGGCTCGACGAATACACGCTGTACCGCGTCCGGAACGGCCTGCCGATGCAGGGCGTCGATTACGACGACGAGCTCCTCCTCAACGTCTTCGACGAAGAATGCGTCTCGTACACGAAGGGCTGCTATCTCGGCCAGGAGATCCTCGCGCGCGTGCACTCGCGCTCCGGCCCCCCGCGGCGCCTGCGGGTGAAGAGCGAAGACGAATGCAGCGCTCCCCAGCGAGAGGCGATGACGTCCGCGGTCACCGATCCCGGGACCGGCAAGCGGATGGGGTTCGTCTTCGAGGAGCTCCGGTGACGCCCCGCCAGGCCCGCTTCAGCCGCGCCCCGCTGTGGGTGCTTCTTTTCTCGCTCACGGCGACGTTTCTCGCGTGGCATTTCACGCAGCAGGAAATCCGCCGGCGTTCGGCGCTGCAGTTCGACGGCGAGGTGCGGCGCGCCAAGTCGCTTCTCAAAGAGCGCATCGGTCTGTATCTCAACGGTCTCCACGGCACCCAGGCGCTCTTCGCGGCCTCGAAGTCCGTCGAACGCCAGGAATGGAACGTCTACGTCGAGAAGGAGAACCTGCGCGGCCGCTATCCGGGGATCACGGCGGTCAGCTTCGTCGAGCGCGTGCCGGCGGCCTCGAGCGCGGCGTTCGTCGAATCGGTCCGCGCGGACGTTTCGGTGCGTTCCGCCGGATATCCGCGTTTCGAGATCCTCCCGCCGGGCCCGCGGGACGAATATTTCGTCGTGAAATACCTCCATCCGGAACCCGGAAACGAGGCGATGCTCGGCCGGGACCTGGGCGCGGACGAAACGCTGCGTCCGGCGCTCGAAAAGGCCCGCGACGGCGGCGGCGCCGTCGCGACGCCGCGGCTGACGCTCTTCCGCGAGGGAGGGGCCGGCGACTCGTTCTTTCTTTTTCTGCCGATTTACGCCAACGGAGCTCCCGCGTCGACGGTCGAGGAGCGCCGCCGGGCGCTCGAGGGTTTCGTCGGCGCGGCGTTCCGCGTGAACGACCTTCTGACGAACATCTACGGCGAGGCTCTGAAAAACTCCCGCATCGATTTCGAAGTCTACGAGGGATCGGAGCCGAAGAAGGAGAACCTGCTCTACGACAACTTCAACGAGATCGAGGTGCTGGACCCCGACTATCAGCCGGCGTTCACCGCGCGGGCGCCGATCCGCATCGCCGACCGCGTCTGGACGCTGCGCTTCACCTCGCTGCCGGGTTTCGGTCCGGCGCAGTCCCGCCTGCCGCTGGCCATCCTCTGCTGCGGGCTCGGTTTCAGCGCGCTTCTTTTCGGCATCGTTTTCTCGCTGTCGGCCGCCCGGGTCCGCGCCGTGATGGAGGCGGAAGCGGCGGCCTCCGGGCTCCAGGAGTCGCGGGACAAGCTTCGGCGCGCCGCCGGGGAAGCCGAGTCGCTCGCCCGGGAGCTGGGGGAGAGAAGGGCCGAATTGGAACGCCTGGAACTGCGGTCGCGGGTTCTCGCCCTCCTCGAGACTTCGACCGAGCCGGCCGCCTACGGAGAGCTCCTGGCGCTCGTCGGCGGCAGTCTCGGCGCCCAGGCGGGGGTGTTCTGGAAGACGGACCGCCGGGCGGCGGTGCTCCGCTGCGCGGATTTCTGGCGGGCGCCCGGGAAGGGATTCATGGAATTCGAATCGGTGACGCGCCAGCGGACGTTCGCCGCCGGAGTGGGCCTGCCCGGCCGCGTGCTTACCGGCGGCCGGCCCGCGTGGATCCCCGACGTCTCGGCGGACTCCAATTTTCCGAGGGCCCCGATCGCGGCGAAGGACAACCTGCGGGGGGCGGTCGCCTTCCCGGCGTCGGCCGGCGGCGAGACGCTCGCGGTGATGGAATTTTTCTTTTCCGAGGCCCGCCGGCCGGACGAGGCGCTGACGGCCTTGCTCGCCGACCTCGGACGGCTCGCCGGCGGATGGATGAGGCAGAGGGAGACGGAGGCCCTCCTCGACGCGCGGACCGAGGAGCTCGGGCGGGCCCGGAGCGAGTTCGAACAGTTCGCGAACGCGGCCTCGCACGATCTCCAGGAGCCGCTCGGACGGATCTCCAGCTACCTGACTCTGCTCGAAGGGCGTTCGCGGCTGCGCCTCGACGGCGAATCACGCCGTTTCATGGACCAGATTTCCAACGGCGTCGGCACGATGCGTCGTCTTCTCGACGACCTCCTGTCATACGCCCAGGCGGCACGCGGCGAGATCGCGCTCGAGCCGACGAATGTGGGCGCGGTCATGAGCCAGACGCTCGACGCGCTCGGCGAGACGATCGAGGAGACGGGCGCCGCGGTCACCTACGACCCGCTGCCGACCGTGATGGCCAACGCCGCCCAGATGTCCCAGCTTTTGCGCAACCTGATCGACAACGCGGTGAAATACCGCGCCGAACGCCCGCCGCGCGTGCACGTGTCGGCCCGCCGCAAGGACGACGAATGGCACTTTTCGGTGACCGACAACGGCATCGGAATTGAATTGCAATATAGCGAGCGAATCTTTATCATGTTCCAGCGGCTGCCGTCCAGGCAGGAAGCCGCGGGAACCGGGGTCGGACTGGCGCTTTGCAAGAAGATCGTCGAACGCCACGGCGGCCGCATCTGGGTCGAATCCGAGCCGGGCCGGGGCGCAACGTTCCACTTCACTCTTCCAATCCGATGAATGACGCAAAAACCACGGTAAAAGCCAAGACTCTCACCATCCTCATGATCGAGGATGACGCGGACGACACGCTGCTCATCCGTGAGATGCTGACCCGCGACCCGTCCTTCCAATTCCGCGTCGAGCACAGCCCCACGCTGGAATCGGGACTCGTCCGCCTGGCCAAAGACAAACCGGACATGCTGCTCCTGGACCTGAACCTGCCCGACAGCCAGGGGCTCGACACGTTCATGCGCGTACGCGCCCAGGCGCCTCACATGCCCATCGTCATCCTGACCGGTTTCGACGACGAGAATTTCGCGCTCGAGGCCCTGCGCCAGGGCGCCCAGGACTACATCGTCAAGGGCACGCTCGAGGACAAAATGCTCCCCCGCGCGGTGCATTACGCGATCGAGCGCAACCGCACCGACCAGGAACTGCGCAGCCTCCTTCTCGTCGACGAGCTCACCGGGCTGTACAACCGCCAGGGGTTCCTCACGTTCGCCGACCAGTACATGAAGCTCGCCCAGCGCAACCGGGAGGGCCTCATCCTCGTGTTCGCCGACATCACGAACCTCGAGCGCATCCGCGAGACCTTCGGCCAGCACGAGGGTGACCTGGCGGAGCTCAGGACGGCCAAGACGCTTCGCGACACGTTCCGCAAATCGGACGTGATCGGCCACATCTCGACGGGGCACTTCGCGATCATCACGGCCGAGGCGGCCCGCGACAAGTACGAAGTCATCCGCCAGCGCCTGCAGAACAAGCTCATCAAGTACGACTCCCAGGCGACGAGCCGGTACAAGACGTCGCTGACGATCGGCCACGCCTATTACGACCCGCAGGACGCCAACGTCACGGTCGAGGACCTGATGAACCGCGCCGACCAGGCCCTCGGGCGGGAAAAAGGCCAGCGCTAGTCCGCGGTTCCCGCTTGAGAAAGCGGGCCCTTCGTGATAAAATACAGTCAATCCGATCAAACCTCGCTTCCCAGGGAAGCGACCTCCCTTTTCCGATTTCGGCTTCATCCATCTTTGGTTTCATCGACCACACGGAGGGAACCGACATGGACCGATACGAACCGCTTTCCGCCGCTCTCGACGAGTGCGCGGCTCTGATGGACGAACAGACGGGCCTCTACAACCGGATCGGGTTCCTGAGTCTCGCGAGGCAGATGGCGAACCTCGCGCGCCGGCGCCGCCGCGATCTCCTGGTCGTGCGGGCGGATCTCGACGGACTCCAGGCGATCAACGACCGCTTCGGAGAGGCGCAGGGGAATCTGGCGCTCGCGGACGCCGTGGACATCCTCGCCCGCACCTTCCGAAAGTCCGACGTGCTCTCTCGGCTCGACGGCGACAACTTCCTCATGATGGCGATCGAGACGCGCAAAGACTCCGGCGAGGTCATCACCTCCCGGCTGAAGCAGAATCTCGAGCGGTACAACGCTTCCGCGACGCGGCCGTACCGGCTGTCGCTGACGGCCGCCGCCGCGACGTTCGATCCCGAGACCGCCCTTTCCCCCGAGGAGCTGGTCGACAACACCGAAATGCTGCTGAGGCAGGCCTCCTAAAAAAGTTTTTTTGATCCGATCCGACCGAGGCCGACGCCGTGCGCATTCCGTCCACGCTCAGAACGAGTCTCTTCTTCCTGATCCTCGTGACGCTCCTGCCCGCGATGGGCCTCCTGTTTTACCAGGCGCACGAACAGAAGCGCCTGGCGGCCGCCGAGACGCAGAAAAGCGCGTTGCGCCTGGCCCGGGAGCTGGCGATCGGCCAGGAGCGCCTGATCGATCTGGCCCAGCAGCTCCTGGTCGCCGTCGCGCAGCTGCCGCAGGTCTACAAGCAGGACGCGGAAGCCTGCGGCCCGCTCTTCTCGACGCTCCTGGCGCAGTATCCGCTCTACCTCAACATCGGCCTCCTTCGCACCGACGGCACGCTGATCGCCAGCGCCATCCCGCCGCCGGAGTCCGGGGTCCCGGTCTCGATGAAGGACCTGCCGTTCTTCCGCCAGGTGCTCCAGCAGCGGGATTTCGTGATCGGCGATTTCCAGCGCGACCCCATCACCGGCACGCCGACGATCCAGTTCGGTTTCCCGGTCATGGACAAGGAATGGAAGATCCGGTCCGTGGTTTTCATCGAGCTGGACCTGGGCTGGGTGAACAAGGTGATCCGCTCCTCGAAGGTTTCGCCGGGCACCGACGTGACGATCCTGGACAAGTACGGGACGGTCCTCACCCGTTACCCCCACCCGGATTTCTGGTCGGGCCGGCACATGCCGGAGAATTCGCTCGTCTCGGCCGTGCTCTCGCGCCAGAGCGGCACCGTCGAAACCGGCGGGCTCGACGGCGTGACGCGCCTCTACGCGTTCACGCCGCTGACGGGCGCCGCCAAGCACAGCATGTATCTGACCGCGGGAGTCTCCAAGCGCGCGGCGTTCGAGCCGGTGGAGGCCGTGTTCCGCCGAAGCCTGCTCGGTTTGGCGCTGGCGGGATTTTTGTCGCTGGCGGCGGCGTGGATCGGCACCGAGTGGTTCGTCGTGCGGCGCGTGCGCCGGCTCGTCGGGGCGACGAAGCGCCTGGCGCGCGGCGAACCGGTCCGGCTGGAGGGGTTGATGCGGCAGGGGGACGAGTTCGGCGTGCTGGCTCGCGCGTTCGGCGAAATGACGGAGGCGCTCAAAAAGAGGGAAGCGGAGCTCCTCGAGGCGGGCCGTGCCGCCGCCGAGGCGCGCTCGAACGAGCGTTTTCAGGCGCTGGTCGTGCACGCGAACACGGCGATCATCTCGATCGACGCGCAGAGCCGCATCACGCTTTGGAATCCGGCCGCCGAGCGCCTGTTCGGGTATTCGGCCGCCGAAGCGCTGGGCCGGGACGTGGCGCCCCTCATCATCCCCGAGGAATACCGGCAGAGTCATTACGAAGGCATGAAGCGCTTCCTGGCGACGGGCCAGGGTCCGCTCCTCGACCAGAGCATCCAGATCACGGCCCAGCGGGCCGACGAGAGCGTGTTTCCGGTCGAGCTGTCGCTCTTCCAGAGCGAGGCCGGCCCGGAACCCCGTTTCACGGCGATCATCCGCGACATCACCGAACGAAAGCGCAAGGACGAGGCGCTGCGCCGCGCGCACGAGGAGCTCGAACAGCGCGTCCAGGAGCGAACGGCGTCGCTGGCGCGCAGCCTCGACGAGCAGCGGCGCGCGTCCGACGCGCTCGCGCGTTCCAACCGCGAGCTCGAGCAGTTCGCCTACGTCGCTTCGCACGACCTGCAGGAGCCGCTGCGGAAGATCATCACCTTCAGCGACCGCCTGAAGTCGCGCGCGCCGAACGGATTCGGGGGGAAGGACCTCGACTATTTCCAGCGCATGCAGAACGCGGGCCTGCGGATGAAGAACCTCATCGAGGACCTGCTCAACTTTTCCCGCGTCACGTCGGTCTCGACCCCCGTCGAAAAGGTGGAGCTTTCGGACATCGTGAAGGAAGTCCTGAAGGACCTGGAGCTGCGTGTCATCCAGACGGAAGCGAAGATCCGCGTCGAAGAGCTCCCGGCCGTGCGCGCCAACGCCGTCCAGATGCGGCAGCTTTTCCAAAATCTGATCGGCAATTCGCTCAAATTCGCGCGGCCCGGAGTGCCGCCGGACATCCGCGTGCGCTCGCGCGAACTCGGCAACCGCTACTGGGAGATCACCGTCGCGGACAACGGCATCGGTTTCGAGGAAAAGTACCTCGACCGCATCTTCAAGCCGTTCCAGCGCCTGCACGGGCAGGACGAGTACGAGGGGACGGGGATCGGCCTGGCGATCTGCCAGAAGATCGTCCAGCGTTACGGCGGCGAGATCGGCGCGACGAGCCGTCCGGGCGAGGGGGCGACGTTCATTTTCACCCTGCCGTCTTCCGCCGTTTGACATTTCCTGTGGAAAGAAAAAGGTCTTTGTGTTATCATAAGTCATTCGTCAACATGGTATTGCATCCCCCCGGTGCGGACCGTCCGGCCGGACGAATCCCCAACCCCCGACTGACCGCTCAATGACCGAAAAAGAACCGATCGTGGTACTTATTGCCGAAGACGACGAAGACGATTTCCTGCTGACGCGGGACGCGTTCCGCGAGGCCGGGCTGGACACCGACCTTCGCTGGGTCCGGGACGGCGAGGAGCTCCTGGACTACCTCCACCGGCGCCAGCAGTACGGGGACCCCGCGAGCTCCCCGCGCCCGACGCTGATCCTGCTCGACCTCAACATGCCGCGCAAGGACGGCCGGGAGGCGCTGAAAGAAATCAAATCCGACCCGCGGTTCCGCGCGATCCCGGTGCTGGCGATGACCACCTCCAACGCCAAAGAAGACATCCAGTACACCTACGGGCTGGGCGTCAACTCCTTCATCCGAAAACCCGTCGGGTTCAACCGCTTCGTGGACGTCGTGAAAGCGATCGACCATTACTGGTTCAACGTCGTGAAACTGCCGACAAACGGAGGGGCCTGATCCGATGGCTATCTCAGACGAGATGAAGACGCGGGTGCTGCTCATCGAGGACGACCCCGACGACGCGATGATCCTTCGGGAGACGGTCGCGCAGGCGCCGGGGAAACCGCGCGTAGAAGTCGAGCACGTCTCGACGCTCGAGGCCGGCATCGAGAGACTCGGGACGGGCGACACGGAGCTGGTCCTGCTCGATCTTTCGCTCGGCGACAGCCAGGGACTCGACACGTTCACGAAACTCCACACCCAGGTGCCGGCGGTGCCGGTCGTGATCCTCACCGGATACGACGACGAGTCGTTCGCGCTGGAAGCGGTCAGCCAGGGCGCCCAGGACTACCTCGTCAAAGGCAGCGTCAACCCCCGGATGCTCACGCGCGTGATCCGTTACGCGATCGAGCGCAACCGTTCGCAGTCGGAACTGCGCAACCTCTCGCTCGTGGACGAGCTGACCGGGCTCTACAACCGCCGCGGCTTCCTGACGTTCGCCGAGCAGTACCTCAAGCTCGCCCAGCGCAAGAACAAGGGCCTGCTCCTGGTCTTCGCCGACCTGGACAATCTGAAACAGATCAACGACACGTTCGGCCATCACGAAGGGGACCTGGCGCTGATCCGCACGGCCAAGACCCTCCGCGAGACGTTCCGCAAGTCGGACCTGATCGGCCGCATCGGCGGCGACGAGTTTCCGATCATGGCGATGGAGGCGGACCCCGACACCGCCGAGACGCTTCAGCGGCATCTCGAAGAGAACCTGCAGAAATACAACAACGTCAGCCAGAGCCGCTACCGGCTTTCGGTCAGCGTCGGCGTCACCTATTTCGACCCGGAAGACACGCACCTGTCGGTCGAGGACCTGATGGCGCGCGCCGACGAGTCGCTCTACGAGCAAAAACGCTCGAAGAAAAAAGACGGCCAGAGCGCCGCGAGCGCCCCCGCCTCCTCCTGAAGCGGGCGTCCTTCCCGCCTTTTTCCCTCCCGAAAAGACGTTTTTTCGATTAGAATACGCCGTATGGACAAAAAGACGGTCCTCCTCGCCGCCGACGAAAGCGGATTTCCGCCCGCGATGCGCGCCGCGCTCGCCGAGGCCGGCTACGACGTCTTCGCCGCCGGGCTCGGGGTCCTCGAACAGGCCCGCGGAGTGCGGCCGGACGTGATCCTCCTCGACGCCGGACCCGGCACCGTGGACGTGCGCGGCACGCTGGCCGCCGACGAGGAGACGGCGTCGATCCCCGTGATCTTCCTCACGACCAAAGACACGGCCTCCTCCCGGTGGAAGGAGCTCGCGCAGGCGACCGACGATTTCGTCTCCAGGCCCTTCGACGCGGCCGAGATCCTCGGCCGGATCGAGGCGGCGCTCGGCCGGCGGCGCTTCTACCAGAAGATCTCCACGACCGACGAGCTCACCGGTTTCCACAATCCTCACGTCTACCGGAAAGAAATTTTCATCCTCTTCAACATCGCCCGCAGATACCGCAGGCCGTTTTCGCTCGCGGTGCTGGACATCGACGGCCTCCGGTCCGTGAACGAATCCTTCGGGCGGCTCGCCGGAGACTTCGTGCTGCGGACCTTCGCCGGCGTGATGCGGCGCGTGTTCCGGCAGCCGGACGTCCTCATCCGCATGGGCGAGGACGAGTTCGTCGTGCTGATGCCCGAATCCGGCTCCGCGCAGGCGGCCGTCGCGCTGAAGCGCTTCGAATCCGAACTGCGGCGCGAGCCGTTCGAAGCCGCGGGCGCTCCGCCGCTCACCGTCACCTTCAGCTCCGGCGTCGCCGAATACAGCGAAGCCTTCCTTTCCGAAAACGACCTCTTCGATCTCGCCTGCCGGAAGCTGAAGCTCGAGAAGGCCGCCAAGCGGTCCTCGCCGGGGGGCGGTTCTTGAGCCTGTACTGGGTCGCGCTGGGCGTCGGCGCGATTTTCCTCGGAGCGTATTTCACCTACGGCCGTTTCCTGACCGGCCATTTCGGTCTCGAGGACGCCCGCCGGACGCCGGCCGAGGAGTTGAACGACGGCGTCGATTACGTGCCGGCCAAGAAGGGGTTTCTCCTCGGCCAGCATTTTTCGGCGATCGCGGCGGCCGGGCCCATCGTCGGGCCGATCCTCGCGGGGATCTGGTTCGGCTGGCTTCCGGTCCTCCTGTGGATCGTGCTGGGCGCCGTGTTTTTCGGCGCGGTGCACGACTTCTCGAGCCTGGCCGGTTCGGTGCGCCACCGGGCGGTCTCGATCGTGGAGCTGGTGCGCACCTACCTGGGTCCGCGCGGTCATTTCCTCTTCCTCCTTTTCGTCTGGTTTTCCCTGATCTACGTCATCACGGCGTTCACCGACCTGACGAGCGGATCGTTCGTCGATCCGGAGCTCGGCGGGAGCGTGGCCTCCTCCTCGCTTTTGTACCTCGTCCTGGGCGTCGTCATGGGTCTGGCGCTGAAGCGCGGCATGCCGCTGGGGCCCGCGACGGCGCTTTTCCTGGCGCTCGTCCTCGTCGCCATCGCGGCGGGGCCTTCGTTTCCGCTGCGCCTTCCCGCGGGGCTCTTCGCGGACCCGCAGAAAGCGTGGAACGTGGTCCTCCTCGTCTACTGCTTCGTCGCCTCGCTCGTGCCGGTGTGGATCCTCCTCCAGCCGCGCGGCTATCTCGGCGGTTTTTTCCTCTACGGCACGCTCGCCGTGGGCGTCGTCGGGCTTTTTCTCGGCGGGGAGAAGATCCTTTATCCGGCGTTCACCGGATTCGTGAACCCGGCGGGGCTGACGCTTTTTCCGGCGCTCTTCGTCACCGTGGCCTGCGGCGCGTGCTCGGGTTTCCACGGCATCGTCTGCTCCGGAACGACGTCCAAGCAGATTTCGCGCGAAACCGACTGCCGGCTCGTCGGCTACGGCGGCATGCTGCTCGAAGGCTTCGTCGCGCTCGTGGCGCTGGCGACGGTGATGATCCTCGCCAAGGGCGACGCGCTCGCCTCGGGCTCTCCCGACCGCATCTACGCCGAGGGCCTGAGCCGCTTCGTGAGCCATTTCGGAGTCCCGCGCGAATTCGCGCGGTCGTTCGCTCTCCTGGCGTTCACGACGTTCATCTACGACACGCTCGACGTGGCGACCCGTCTGGCGCGTTACATTTTTCAGGAGCTGACCGGCTGGCGGAACGCGTGGGGCAAAGTCTTCGCCACGCTGGCCAGCCTAGCGCTGCCGCTTTTCTGCGTCAGTCTCAAGATGACCGACGCCGCCGGGCGGGCGATCCCGGCCTGGAAGGTGTTCTGGACGCTCTTCGGGACTTCCAACCAGCTCCTGGCGGGACTGACGCTCATGATCCTGTCGCTGTGGCTTCGGCGCGCCGGAAAGTCCTGGTGGGTGAGCGTCATCCCGATGGTGTTCATGCTCTCGATGACTCTCTGGTCGCTCCTCATCCTGATGCGCCCGCTGGCGTCCCTGTTCGCCGCCGGAGGCCGTCTCGACCCGATCGGGGCGGTCTCGGCGCTTCTCTTCGTCCTGGCCGCCCTCCTGGGGGTCGAGGCGGTGCGTTCCCTGCGGGGCCGAAGCCCTTCGGCCTGAATAAAAAAAGCCCCAAGCCCTTCAAGCCCATTTTCTTATGATAAACTATAAAAAAGGGGGACGTATGGAATCCAAGGCGTTTTCCTCGGCGCTTTCGAGGAACAAAGACTGGCGCGAAGCGGCCAAAGAGGTCGCCGCGCGCGTGAAAAAGGATCTTCAGGGCGCCTCCTGCGACCTGGCCCTTTTTTTCGTCTCGGAAACCTACGAGAATTTCGACGCCCAGGCGTTCGCCAAAAAACTCGCCGACCTCCTTCCGTACCGGGTGCTCCTGGGCTGCAACTCGAGCGGCGTCATCGGCACGAAAAACGAGATCGAGATGGAACCCGCGGTCTCGATCCTCGCCATGCATCTGCCCGACGTGAGGCTGTACCCTTTTTCGCTTTCCGCCGACCAGACGGCGTCGCTGGCGGGGGGCAACGATCTCATCAACCTGCTCGATCTGTATCCCACCGATCGCCCGAGGTTTCTCTGCCTGGCCGAGCCCGGCTCGACCGACATCGGGAAGCTCCTGGCGGCGTTCAACGACGGCTACCGCGGCCTGCCGGTCGTCGGCGGACTGGCTTCCGGCGGAGTGATGGGCGCCTCCAACTGGCTCTGCCTGAACGGCTCGGTCCTCGCCGAAGGCGCGATCGGAGTGGCGATGGTCGGCAACGTCGATTTCGAAATCATCGTCTCGCAGGGCTGCCGGCCGGTCGGCAAGCCTTACAGCATCACGAAGGCGGAGGACAACGTGCTGTACGAGCTCGCCGGGCGCCCGTCGCTCATCGTGATCCGCGAGCTCCTCGAGAGCCTCTCGCCCAAGGACCGCGCGCTCGCCGAGCAGTCGCTTTCGGTGGGCCTGGTGATGAACGAACAGCAGACCAGCTTCAAGCGCGGCGATTTCCTGATCCGCAACATCATGGGCTTCGACCCCGAGAGCGGGGCGCTCATGGTCGGCGAGCACCTGCGGGTGGGGCACACGATGCAGTTCCAGATCCGCGACGCGCAGACTTCGTCGGAAGACCTGAAGGTCCTGCTCGAGAAAGTCCACGGAGCCAACGGCCACCCGCAGGGGGCCTTCCTCGTCAGCTGCTGCGGCCGCGGCAAGGCGTTGTACGGCCAGCCGGACCACGACGTCTCGGCGATCCAGTCGATGCGCGGCCCGATGCCGATCGCGGGATTTTTCGCCAACGGCGAAATCGGCCCCATCGGCGGAAAAAATTACGTCCACGGCTACACCTCCAGCCTCGTCATTCTGAAATAAAAGGACCCCCATGACCCAACATGCTTCGGACGGCACCTGCTCCCACGGCTGCGCGCACGCGGTCGCGCTCTCGAAAACCGACGCGAAGAAATTATTGAGCGGGCTCGACGGCTGGCGGCTGTACGAGGAGAACCGCGGGATCCTCAAAGAGTTCATGATGAAGGACTTCGTGTCGGCCGTCGAGTTCATCCGCCGGATCGCCGCCGTCGCCGAAAAGATGAACCATCATCCCGATCTGCACCTGGTCTCGTACCGGCGGCTGGCGGTGTTTCTCTCCACGCACGAGGCCCACGGCCTCACCGCGAACGATTTCGAGCTGGCCTCGCGGATCGACAAGCTCCCCAAGAAGCTGAAAAAAGAAAAATAATGCCGTCGGGCGCGTTCCGCGGATTCCTGGCGGCTTTTTTCGCGGCGGGATTCGCCGTGCCCGCGTTCGCGGGCGAGCGCGTCGTGATCCTGGCGCTCGGCGATTCGACGACGGCCGGCACGCCGTTTTTCAGCTCGCCGGCCGAAGCGCCTCCCGACGGCCGCGGCGATCCGCGGGGCCAGTACGCGTACTGGATCGAGAAGGCGCGCCCGCAGTGGCGCGTCGTCAACCTCGGCGTCAACGGCGAGCGCACCGACCAGATCCGCAGGCGGCTCGGCCCCGCGCTCGACGCCTGGAAACCCCGCGCGCTCGTCCTCCTGGGCGGCGTGAACGATCTCTATCAAGACTATCCGGCCGAACACCCCCGTGAAAACCTGGAGGCGATGTACCGCGAGGCCTCCTCGCGCGGCGTCGAGGTCGTGGCCTGCACGATCCTGCCGTACGACGGGCAGGGGCAGCTCGTGCGGGAACGGATGCAGGAGACCAACCGCTGGATCGAGGCCTATAGCCGCGAACACGGCCTGGGCTTTTGCGACACCGCCGGTGCCGCGGCCGACCCCGCCGACCCTTCGCGCCTGGGCGGGTCCCCCGACGGCCTGCACCCGGATATCGAGCACTACCGGAGGATGGGGGAGGCGCTGATCCCGGCCATAGAAGCCGTTTTGCGTTCCAAGATCAAGGATACAAAGTAGTTATGTCATTAAACCTTTCGTCTCCGCAGCCGTCTAAGAGAGTGAAAGGCCAAGGGCCAAGGAGGTTCGTCATGAAACGATTTTCGATCCGGACGGGAAAGGCGGGCGTGGTGCTGGCGGGTCTCCTGTGCCTGGGCGTGTTCGGCGCGGACCAAGTGCGGGCCGAAGAAAGCGCGCCGCAGGAGGACGTGTCCTCCTCGCGGGAAAACCGGGGCGCGCGCTTCGAAGAGCTGAAACGCCTCAAAGAGGAGAACCCCGAAGAATTCAAGAAGGTCGTCGGCGAACGCAAGGCGAAGCTCAAAGAAAAGCTCATGGAGCTCAAGGAAAAGGACCCCGAGAAGTTCCGGGAGGTCCGGGACCGGATGGTGAACCGCCGGCGCGAAGAAATGAAACGGCTGCGCGAGGAAAATCCGGAGAAATTCCAGGAGCTGGTGGAACAGCGCCGCCGGAAGATCGAGGAGATGAAGCAAAACGACCCCGAGCGTTACGCAAAATTCAGGGAGAACCATCCGGGACTGGCCGAACGGCTCGAAAAGGGGGGCGGACGGCAGGAAGAGTTCCGCGACCGCCGCGAGGATTCCGGCGGGCGCCGGGGAGACGACCGCGAACGTCGCGAGGACGGGCGGGACCGTCGTGAAGAGTTCCGCGACCGCCGGGAGGACCTTCGTGACCGCCGGGAAGACACGGGGGATCGCCGCGAGGACTTCCGCGATCGCCGTGAAGATTTTCGCGATCGCCGCGAGGATGTCCGCGACCGCAGCGAAGATTTCCGCGACCGGCGGGAAGACGTCGCCGACCGCCGGGAAGACGTTTGGGACTCCCGGCACGACGGCGGCCGCGGGGACCGGCTTGAAGACATCGCCGACCGGCGGGAAGACATCAGGGACCGCCGGGAAGATCACGCCGACCGCCGCGAAGACGTCCGCGACCGCCGCGAAGATTTCCGTGATCGCCGTGAGGATGGGCACGACCGCCGCGAAGATTTTCGCGACCGCCGCGAGGACGTCCGCGACCGCCGGGAGGACGCGGGGGACCGCCGCGAAGATTTCCGTGACCGCCGCGAGGACTTTCGAGACGGCCGCCGCGGACCTGCCGGCCGCGGGGAAGAAACGGGCGTCCGGGACCGCGGACAGGGGGTCGGCCGGGGGGAAGACAGGGGCGTTCGCGACCGCGGCGAGGGAGTCGGGCGCGGAGACGGGCAGGGAGGGTACAACCGTGCGGCACCCCCTCAGGGAGCCCGGCATGACAGGGAACGCGAATAACGAAACGGATCTCCTCGCGCGGGCTCGGGAAGGCGACATCGACGCCTTCTCGCGTCTGGTCGAGCTGTACCAGGAGCGGGCGATCCGGACGGCCTACGCGATCCTCGGCGACATGGAGGACGCGCGCGATCAGGCGCAGGAAGCGTTCGTCAAGGCGTACCGGAGCCTTTCGGATTTCAAAGTCCAGAGCCGGTTTTACACCTGGTTTTACCGGATCCTGCTGAACACCTGCAAGGATCATCTGAGAAAGAAGAAAGTGCGCGGCTTCGTGCGTCTCTGGACGGGCCGGACCGACGAAGACGAGGCGGAGTTGCCGGACGCGCCGGACGACGCGCCCGACGCCGCCGAGACGCTGATGGGCCGCGAATTGTCGGCGGAAATCCAGAAGGCGCTCGAGAGCCTGCCGCTTCAGCAGAGGACGGCTTTCGCTCTTCGATATTACGAAGGATTGAGCGTGCTCGAGACCGCGGAGAGCATGGACTTGTCGGAGGGCGCGGTGAAGGCGCATCTCTGGCAGGCCGGACAGAAGATGAAAAAAATTCTGGACGCCTGGCGTCCCGACGGAGGCAACCGATGAAAAAAGAATCTTTCGACTCCATGGACGAATCGCTGCGCCGGCGTCTCGACGCGGTCCCGCGCAAGGCCGTTCCGCCGGAACTGCTCAAAGGGTTCAGCGCTTCGGTGGCCGCCCGGCTCGAAGCCGAAGGGACGCGCCCGGCCCGGCGTCGGTTCGCCGTTCCGGCCCTGGCGCCGGCGTTCGCCGTGCTGGTGCTCGCGGTGGTGGTCGTCGGCCGCCTGGGCCCCGCCGCCCGCGGACCGGCTCCCCGGCCGCCGTACGTGCAGATCGCCTCGAATCCCTCGAACCTCTCTTCCGAAATCGCCGCGTTGCGGGAACTGGGCGCCTGGACGGAAGAGGACGAGCAGTCGGTCGGCATCACCGACGACGCGGCGCTAGAGGAGCTCGAATTTTCGGGTCTTTCTCCGTCCGGAACCAGCGAATACGCGTGAGTTTCCGGGCCTCCCGGGCCATTGAAAGTGCCCCTGCCTTCAGGTACACTCCCCCAATAAAATAATCGTTAACGTGCTTTATTTTCTGCACTTAGCGATACTTTCCGGATTTAATCGCAAGTAAGCAAAACTGGATTTTACTTTCACCCTTATGGCGGAGTCTCGCTTTAGATTTCATGACTTATTCTAAGTCATATAAGCCCAAGAGGCCGCGGACGGCGCTTCGAGCCGTCTCCGCGGCGCTCATCCTGGCCTTCGCGGCGCAGGATTTCGCGTCGGCCGCCGGAACCGCTCCGCTCTGGCCGACCCCCAGGACCGCTTCCAAAACCGCCCGCGGCGAAAAACTCAGCGAGACCTTCCGCCTGCCTTCCGCTCTCGGCCTGAGACGCGGCGCCTCCGCCGGATCCTCCGAAACGGTCGTCCAGATCGAGGACGCGCACGACTCGCTGGAAGCGCAGAAAAAAATCACCGGGATCCTCGACGTCCTTTCGCGCGAATACGACGTGCGCTCGGTCGCGCTCGAGGGTTCGAGCGGCTCCGTCGACCCCTCTCTTTTCCGGACGTTCCCGGACGCCGCCTGGGCCCGCCGTTCGGCCGAGAAGCTGATGGGCGAAGGGAGGCTGAGCGCCGGCGAATTTTTCGCGATCACTTCCGACGCGCCGGTGGCTGTATACGGCGTCGAGGAGAACCGGCTCTACCGTGAAAACCTGAAGGCCTTCCGCGATCTTTTGGAACGGCGCCAGGCGCTGCGCGGCGACCTCGACGGACTCGCCAGGACCGTGGACGTGCTCGCCTCGCGGGTGTACGGCCCGAAGGTCCTGGCCTTGCGGGACAACGCGGCCTCCGTTTCGTCCGGCGACGCCTCGTTTACGCGCCGCTGGGAGACCCTGCGCTCGCTCGCCGCCGAGCGGGGCCTTGAGCCGGATTCCCCCGCGCTGGCCGCGCTTTCCCGCCTCACGGCGCTCGAGAAGGAGATCGATTTTGAAAAGGCGAACGCCGAGCGCGAGGCGCTCCTGACGTCGCTTCGCGCGTCGCTGAGGCCGGAGGCGCTCGACGCGCTGGTCCTGCGATCGATCGCCTACAAAGAGGGCCGCGTTTCCGAGGGAGAGTACCATCTCTTTCTCGCGGCGCTGGCGCGCCGGCAGGGGGAGGACGCCGCGCGGCATCCGAACCTCGCGCGCTACATGAACTATGTCCTTCTTTTCGAATCGATCGACCTGGCGTCGATCTTCACGGAGGTGGCGGCGTTCGAAGAGCGGGCGCGGGAGCTTTGTTTCGCCTCCGAAGACGAGCGCTCGCTCGACCGGCTCGAGAAGCGCGCGCGCATCCTGTCCGCGCTCGTGTCCGGGACCGCTTCCGCGGAGGACTACGCGGCGTACCGCCGCGACCCGTCCCGGTTCTCGCCGGAGGCGTTCGAGGCGCCGCTTCGCGAGCTGGCCGAAAGGCACCACGTCCCGCTGTACGGCGGCCTGCGTCCTTCGAGGCTGGCCGCGGCGCTGCCTCTGGCCTCCCGGTTTTACGCGCTCGCCTCGCGGCGCGACGCGGTGCTCGTCGCCAACACGCTGCGCCGCATGCGCGCCGAGAACCGCCGCGTCGCGGCGCTCGTCACGGGCGGATTCCACACGCGCGGCGTCTCCGAGCTCCTGAAAAGCGAGAACCTGTCCTATCTCATCGTCACGCCGCGGATCACCGACCCCGGCGCCAAGCGCCCGTACATCACCATCCTCACGCGGCATCCCGAGGAACGGGAGAAGGCGTTCGCCTCCGAGACCGGGCGCTATCGTTTGGCGCTCTCGAACCGCATCCTCGACCTCGGGCGCGCGATGCCGGGTTCGGGCCGCGAGGAGCTGAGGCGCCTGGTGGGCGAACTCGCCGCCGGACTGAAAAACGCCGAAGAGGCGCGCGCCTGGATGCGAAACTACGCGAAGGCGTACGCGGCCCGCGGCGGCGCGGACGCCGACGTCTCGCCGGAAACTGTCGCGGCGCTTCTGTCGGAAATGGCCCCGCGTTTGGGAGCGGGAGACCTCGTCGGGACTGCGCGCGTGGGGGCGCGGCTGCCCCTCGAAGGGAACCTTCTCGGGACTGCGCGCGTGGGCGCGCGGCTGCCCCTCGAAGGGAACCTTCTCGGGACTGCGCGCGTGGGCGCGCGGCTGGCTTCGGCGGCGGATTTCAGGCTGGCGATCCGCGCCGCCGAGAGCACGCTCCGGGAACTGGCCGCCCACGACGCGGCCTACCGGCCGGCGCACGAATCGCTGCAGAAGATCCGGAACGAGAACGACCTTTCCCTCGTGTTTCTGGGCGCGGCCGGCGCGTGGCGCCGCTACGTCGAGGTCGAAGGCTCGGTCGCTTCGATCGACACGCGCGTGGACCTCGAACATCTGGTCACCACGATCGGAGAGGCGCTCGACGGCGCCCTTCCGGAAAACCTCTCTCCGGAGAACGCCAACCAGCGCGTCGCCGCGATCGTCACGCGCCGTTTCGCGGCCTCGCTCACGGACGAATATGCGCGGCTGCGCTCCCGTGTCGGGCATCTCCATCGCCGGCTCCTCATGGCCTCGCCGTTTTTCGACGCCGACCATCTCTACACCAAGCCCGCCTACACGCGGCAGACGGACCTCCTCGAGCTTTTCGTGAACCGGGCGTTCAAGCGGCATTTCACCGCCCTGCGCAAGGTCATCATGGAAACGCACGAGAAGGACGCCGTCCTCCGCACCGGGCTGCACGCGGACGAGTACATGCTCGCGATTCAGGCGGCGACCGAACGCCTCGAGACCGATTTCGAATTCGATCCCAGGAACGCCGCGCTGTATCTCGACTTCGCGCGCGCAAAGGCGCTGGCCGCGCAAAAGACGCTGATCGAGATTTCGGACGCGAACGGGGTCCCCGACTGGATGCCGCGGGCGATCCAGCGCCTCGGTCTGGCCGCCGACGCGCTCGAGGAAGCCGATCTGAGGCGCGACCCCACGCGCATCCTCTCCGTCGGGGAGCCGGAGCTTCTGAGCATTTCCCGCGCCGAGAAAAGGATCCGCTCGGTGTCGGCCGAGATCCGCACCAACCGTCTCCTCTTCGACAACGACGTGCAGGACAAGTTCGAATTTCTCACCGGCACGAGCGGGCTCCTGACCGCCTCGCTGGACTTTCTGAGCCGGGCGAAAAATCTTCAGGGCGCGCGGCTGTCCGAGGGGAACCCTCTCGGGACTGCGCGTCTGGGGGCGCGTCTTCCTTCGAAAAAAATGTCGTGGTTCAAGCGCGTCGTCGTGTATTCGCCGCTCGTCGCGATCATCCTCGTCGCCGCCGTCTGGGTGCGGACCTTCTTTCCTCCGGAAAAAAAGCCGCAGGAGGAGCCCGCCGCGATCCTCGCCGCGCGTCCGGACCTTCCCCGGATCGCCGCCGATCCGCAGTGGCGCTTCGCGCGGAACATCCGCACCGAGGCGATCGTGAAGGATCCCGATCTCCGCGAGGCGTACATCCGCGAATTCATCCGCTGGGAGGGGCGCTTCCACCGGCCCTACGTGGCGTACAACCCGGTCTCGGGTCTGGCGTACGACGGGCACTGGATCGACGTCGAAACGGGAGAGCTGCTGAAGGACGGCCTTCGCCGGCACAGCGCCGCCTCGAAGGAGGCGATCCACATCGCGATCCTCTCGCTGGCGGTGCTCGGCCGGGACGAAAACGCGAGGCTCTTCGTCTCGCCGGACGACCCCTCGAAGGCCGAGGCGCTGGCGCTCGACCTCCTGGAGCGGAAGATGAAGAGCTTCCTCAAGTTCGCCGAAGATCCGGCCAACCGCGGCTTCGGCTATTTCCTGCCGTGGTACATGGTCTCGGACGAGGGACTGACGCCGATGGAAGGCTGGACGGACCGCGTGCCGTCGCTGGACAACGGCGAGCTGATGCTGGCGATGTACGAGACCTCGATCGCGCTCAAGTGGCGTTTCGCTCAGACCAGGGATGAACGCGTCCGCCGCCTTGCCGAGGCCTACGACGCGTATTTCCGGCGCATGGCGGAAAACGCGCCCGTTCTTTTTTACGCGGGAGAGGGCCGCGTCCGCACCGAGGCGAAAATCGCCGACGTGACCGCCGCGCCCGCACCGGACAACTACCGCGCCCCCGCCGAGCCCTTTTACCTCGATGATCCCTACGACGGGCAGACGACGGTCTTCGCGATGTCGTTTTTCGGCGGCATGCCCGCCGAGGAAGTCCGCAAGATCTGGGAAGCCAAGCGGGCGAAACTGGAGCCCGTCGCGTACCCGGGGCACGCGGTGACGGTCGCGCGCGGCAACTGGTATTCCGCGCACGAGCAGCGCGGGTTCCTTTTCGTGCCGTATCTCGAAGTCCCGATCATGAAGCGGCTCTTCCGCGCCGGCGAAGTGGCCCGGACGCTCTATTCCGCCGAAAACGGGAAGCCGGGACTTTACGGGTCCTCGCACGACGCCGCGAAGGTCAACGCAGGCTCGGCCTATCTCTCCTCGCTCGGCGTGCCGCCGCTGGCCCGCCAGGCGACGGTCGACACGGTCGTGGCTCCCTACGCGGCGTTTCCGGTGATCCTCGCCGACCGCACGGCGGGCACCGCGTGGCTTCACACGATGCTGAAAGGTCGCCGCATGCAGGGGCCCAACGGGGCGAGCGAGGCGTCGAGCGTCACCGGCGAGGCGATCGCGCCGATCCTGACCTGGGACGGCAAGGGTCCGACGGTTCTCGCGTACCTGGGCGGCGTGGCCTGGATCGTCGACGAGGGTCTCCGCGAAGAGGGACGGCAGGCGGATTTCCGCGGACTGGTGGAGCGGCATTACGGCGAGCGCTTTCCGACGGAACTCGGCGAAGACCGCCCGCTGGCGCTGCCGACGGCGGAATTGCCCGCGGTGATCCCGGACTTCAAGGGCGCGGACCCGCGCAATCCGGGCGCGCGGCTGTCCCTGAAGGCGAGGCTCCTTGTTTGGGCGATGCGCGCCGCCTACACGCTGCCGGTCGCCGGCTACCTGGCGTTCATCCGCTTCACCGGCGGCGGACTCACGGCGGGCTTGGCCGGCCTGGCGGCGGGCACCGCTCTTTTCGCCGCGGCCCAGCTGGTGCGCGGGGGATTCCGGCGGCCGCATCTTCACGAGGTGCGCGCGCCGTTCATCCTCACGGTGTCCGTGCTCTCGTTCGATCTCTACCTTCTCCTCCTGGGCCAGGTCTTCCACAATGCGCAGCTCGAGACGGTCTTCCTGAACGTCACGGCGTTCGGGCTCTGGGCGTTTTTCGGGTTGGGCGTCCTGAACGGGAAAATCTCCGGCAAAGCCCGCTGGGCCGGCGATTTCTTCGGCGCGCACCGCACGCGTCTCCTGCTCCTGGCCGCGCCGGCGGCCGCGTGGACGTCGAATTGGGTCGTGACCGAGTTTTTTCCGGCGTACAACGCGTTTCACGACGTCTCGTTCATCCCGGCCGCCACGCGCGCGCTGGTGGCGGGCGGCTTCGCGCTGATCTGGAGTTTCCTCTTTGTCGTGGCCGGGCATCCTTCGTTCCGCGTGTCCGTGGGGCTCGTCCTGTATCTGGCGGGAGGGCTCGCGAACGCCGTCGAGTGCTTCCTCTTCGGCGGCGCCGCCAATCCGTTCACGTTCGTCTCGGGGCACCCGAACGTCGCGGACCTCTTCATGGCGACGGGGCTCGGATTCATGCTGTTCGACTACTGGGGATTCTGGCAGAAGCAGCCCGAATGGGCCGAGGTCGCGCGGCGCGCGTTTTTCGAGCGGAACGAAGAGAAGCTCCGCGAGCTCCTCAAGACGCAGAGCCCGGAAAATCTCGTGAAGCTCCACGAATTCCTCGCGCTGCTCATGAACTACGAGGCCTACGACGTCCTCCTTCGCGCCGTGCGCCACGAGATGGACCGGCGCGACGTCACCGGCGGCGCCCCGGACGACGGCCCGCAGCGCCCCGCCGTCGGCGCCCGCCTGGCGGACCGTCGCGACCCTCTGGCGCGGTATTTTTCCTGGCCCTACCGCCGTCTCGAGCACACGAAGGGCAACAAGGTCCAGCACGTGGTGAAGCGTCTCTGGGGAACGGAGGAGCTGGGGGCGCTCAAACGCCTCGTGATCGCCAACCAGGACGTCCCGGGCCTGGGCCAGCTCCTGTCGCGGATGACGCTTTTCGAAACCGACGGCCAGTTCCGCGAAGTGGCGGGCGAGCTCTTCGCCGCGCAGGAGATCCTCGCGCGCATCCCCGGCGCGGAGCTCCTGGCGCTCAATCTCTTTCTCGGGCACAACGAAATCGACGCGGTGTTCCGCCTCTCGGGCCATCCGACCCTTCCCGACGGTTTTTACATGATCGAAGCCAAGGAAAGCCTGCAGACCGACCCCGAGAAGGTTTTCTCCGGCACGATGGGTCAGGTGAAGAGCCAGATCGACGGCGCCAAGCGCCTGAGGAGGCTGGGCGTGCCGCTGCGCCACCTGATCGTCGCCCTCGGGCCCCATCTCGACACGTCGGAGTGGGAGGCGCCCCGGATGTACAAGGACACGGAAGACGCCGTCGTGTACGCGATGGCGGTCCGCCGCGACGTCCTCGAAGGTCCTCCGGCGGCGGAGCCGGTGCCGGCGTACGAACGGGTGAGGAAATGGATCGAAGAGGAGACGAGCCTCGTGACGGTTCTTCGTCCGCTCGTTCCGGCCCTGCGGGACGACGGCGTGTTCGAAACCGAGCGCCGGCTCGAGGGCAACGGGATCCCGCAAACCGCGCGGGATCGCGTCCTTCCCGCGCCGGTCGATTCCGGCACGGCCTCCTCCGGGGACCGCAAACCGGTCGACGGGACCGGCCGCCTGATCGCCAAAGAGGCCGCCGCGTGGCTGATTCCGCTTCGCCGCGCCAAACTCGTCCGCAACAATTACCGCGCCTCGCAGGAGGCGTTGGACGTCCTCGTCGACCATTTCGCCGGA
This sequence comes from Candidatus Eiseniibacteriota bacterium, assembly GCA_035496715.1. Lineage (GTDB taxonomy): Bacteria > Omnitrophota > Gorgyraeia > 2-02-FULL-51-18 > 2-02-FULL-51-18 > DATJEK01. The sequence continues at coordinate 47,176 of DATJEK010000053.1, forward strand.
GAAGTCTCGAAGGGGAAAACGATTCCCGCCGCCTCTGAAGAGCTCCGCCTGCGTTTCGCGGCGTCCCCCGAAAAAACCTGGCGGGAGCTGGTCGAAGCGCACGCCGGTCAGGGCGCGCGGCTGTCCCTCGAGGGGAACCTTCTCGGGACTGCGCGCCTGGGGGCGCGGCTGTCCCTCGAAGGGGAAGAAAAAGGTCCGTTCGAGCCGGTCCTTCTCGGCCTCCAATATTTTTCCGGTGAAATGCGCGGAGCGCTCGACGCGCAGAAGGGCATGGCGCTCTTCGACAAGCCGGCCGCCGCGCTGAGAGGCCTGATTAACCACGTCCTCCTGGCCCAGGAGGCGATCGGCCGCGGCGACGCGGATGCGGCGCTGCAGCATCTTCTCGCGACGTGGGCGGCCCTGTTCAACTGGGCCTGGCCGCGGGTCTGGGACGCCGAGCCGCTCGTGAGGCCGTTCGAGGAGCTGGTGGTCTCGTGGGCGGCCCTCGTCCGTCGCGAGTCGCCGTCGGCGGCCTTCCGCTTCAATCTCCGCGCCGCCGCGCTCTGGATCGAGCGGGCCGACGAGGAGATCACCGGCGAGCGGAAGTCCGCGGTCTGGGGCAAGGACATCACCGGGCGTCTCCGGAAACTGGCGGCCGAAATTTCCCAGGCGCAGGGATCGTTCCTCGAGAAGATGCCGGAGCCCTTCGACCGCTCGATGCAGATCTTCGCCTGGACCGGCGAGCTCGACGAGATCCTCCGGCTCATCGGGCCGAGGACCGCGATGCCGAAAAAAATTCACGACCGCCTGGTGGGGGACGACAGCCCTCTCTATCAGGCGCGGGAACGCCTGGTGTTCCTCGACCGGCTCATCGACGAGGAGCGCGGCCTCGCCGGCGCGCGGCTGTCCCTCGAAGGGAACCTTCTCGGGACTGCGCGCCTGGGGGCGCGGCTGTCGGAACACCGGCGGGCGCGTTTTAGAGAGGCGCTCGAAGCCGTCGATGCCATGGCCGGGTATCTCCAGTCGCGCGTGATGGAAATGGTCCTGCGCAACAATCTCGGCGGCCGCCCCGATGTGACTTCCTGGGTGGTCTATCAGTATCTGCTGGCCAGGAACTGGCTCGAAAGGGGAAATCCGCCCGACCTGAGCGTTCACGCGGCGCGTTTTCCGACGCTGTCCTTCGGGATGGCGCTCGTCGACGTCGACAACGCCGAGCGGTGGGCCCGGACGCAGGGCGCGCTCCTCTACCGGGTGGCGGAGGAATACTCGAAGGCCCATCATTCTTTGATGGAAGCGAAAAATGATCTTTTGCGCGCGTACGGCCCGGAATTGGGAATCTCCCCGTCCGAAGGGGCGGGCGCCCGTCTTTCCGTTGAAACCGCCCTGCTCCTCGCCGTCGGGACGGGCGCCGCCGTTTATTTGACGTCGTTGATCCTCCGGCGGGTGGCCGCCTATTTCCGCCCGAAGCATCCGGCCGGCAACCGGTTCGAGACGCTGCTCCGCGAGGCGCGGACGCTGTCGGCCGATCTCGAGCTGGCCGCCGGCGACTGGGCGCGCCTGAACGGCCGCGGCACCGCCGACGAGGCCCTCTTCGGTCGCGACCTCGGCTCTCTGCGGACGATCCTGTCGAGCCGTGTGCTGCCGTATCTGAACGAGAACGATCAGGGTCTCGCGGCCGAAGGTTTGGCGCGCCTCTGGGAGACGAAGCTCAAACTCGACGAGCACAGCCAGTCGATCCGCCGCGCGTTTCCGGCTTCCGCGGTCCGACGGTTTTTGGCCGATTTCGAGAGCATGCAGCAGGTCTGGATCGAGCGCCTACTCGCCGATTGGGCCGCGAAAA
>DATJEK010000054.1:0-8035 GCA_035496715.1 Candidatus Eiseniibacteriota bacterium
TGGCATTCAGCTTGCCGATGTTGCGGAGAAGGACGGGAGAGTTCATTGCATTATTGTATCACCGGGCCGCGGCGACAAAAGAAAACCCCCGGGGTTTTGGCCCCGGGGGTTTTTTATTGCTTTGAAGCGTCTAGCTTAGAACGTCACCTTGACGGACGAGACGATGTCCGTGGCGGTGTCATCGGCAGGCGACTGGTAGAAGTCACCCGGGACGAACCACGCCATGAGCAGACCGAACGAGACGTCTTCGGTGTAATCGTAGGTGGCCTGGAAATCAACTTCCCAACCCAGGTCATCGTTACGAGTGGAACCGGCCGAAGTCACGCTCTCGGGGGTCCAGAACCAAGTGAACGAGCTCTCGAGCAGCAGGTCTTCCATCGGCTTGATGGCGCCCTTGAGCTGCAGGAGGTCCTGGTTCGTCGTCGCCGACTGGTCAGCCGCATCCGTCGTTCCGTAAACGAATTCACGGAAGTCGCCGTAGGCGGTGTAGAAACGACCACGATAGAGGCCGTTCCACGCACCGTAGTCGCTCGTCGAGGCGGCCGTCGTATCGGCTTCACCACCGAACGAAACCCATTCGAGGGTCAGTTCGGGCTTCCAGGTGTAGTCCCAACGATACGTGCCGAACAGGTCGAACGCCCACGCGCTGCGATCACGCTCCGGGTTCGCCGTCGAAGTCACTGCGCGGTAGTTGCCGAACTGGTAGGCAACTTCAGCGCCGAGCGTGATCTGCGAGATCGGGTCGAACTGCACGCGGCCACCGATGGTGTGCGTGTCGTTCATCCGGGTGTCGCCGGTCGTCGCCGCGTTCACCGTGGCGATCGTGTTGCGATCGTCTTCGGTGAACCAGTAGGCTTCGGCAACCGCATTGTATTCGGCGAACTTATAGTTGATGTTCACGCCGAACAGATCGAGATCATCTTCAGGATCGTGAGAACCTTCATCGATCTTGGAGTAGATCGCGTCGATCGTCCAGGGGTTGAAATCGAGCGTCGCGCGGATAGCGTCGAATGCCGTGGTGACGGAGTATTCGTTCGCTTCCAGCGCGCCCTGGGGATCCCAAGCGCGGTTGTTGTTGCCAACGATGAACCCGCGGCCGAACCAGATGTCCTGACGACCAACCGTCAGGGTAAGCGGAGAGTAGAAGATCTCCTTCATCTGAACGTACGCGAGGTCGAGCGTGATATCGAACTCCTGAGTCGAGTTCGTGGTCGAACCGGCCGAGCTGTGAGCGCTGGCGTTCCAGTCGCGCTGGTTGATCAGGTTCACGACGGTCGAGACGTTGTCGGTCAGATCGGCCGAAACCTCAACCTGCGTGATCCCCATCCAGTACTCGTCCGCATCGGACTTATGCGCATTCGTGCCGGAGGCAGCGGCGCCCGTCGGCGGAACCGTACCACGGTCATCTCCGCCGTTCAGGTCGTAGTTGTCACGGTAGAACGCGTAAGCATCGATGGAACCGCTCACTTTGACGTTCTGCGTCTCGGCGAAGGCCGGCACCGCGAGGGCGAGGCCGATCGCCAAAACAAACAGGGCTTTCAATGACTTCATTTAATCCTCCAAATTACTTTTATTGGCTTCGTTAGGGTAGAGCTTTTGGGGACCGGTTTATCAAGCCGGTCGACGACTCCGTGGGCCTTTAGGGTTACTCACCTCCTTTTGCGGCATAGAGTGAGTCGTCATTTGTTGTAAGTTAAAGTACAACGTGGACTAGCTTACAAAATACCCCCTACCCTGTCAAGGCTTTTTTACCTGCTTTTAATGCGGTCGTAACGAAGGGTTTGGGGTCTATATGTTGGGGTCGAAAAAAGAGCGGGGTCTACAGGTTGGAAGGAGGGCTGTCAAAAACGCTGGCCGGCGATGAGAAGTCCCGGGGCTTGATAAGGTCTATTGAGACTTGTTAAGACATTGAAACGGCGGAAGCTTTGGGGGTCAGGCGGCGTCCTCCTCTTCGGAGTCGTCGTCCGACTTCTCGGCCTCGGCGCCGCAGCTGGGACAGATGCCTTCCTCCTCAAATTCTTCGGACGATTCGCCGCATTCCGTGCAAACCGATTTGTCTTCCGCGACCCTCGCCTCCTCGGCGCAGGCGAAACAGACGAACGCCCCCTCGTCGTTGATCTTTCCCTCATCCTCCTGGATCTTGTCCCCGCAGGTGGAGCACGCTCTTATGGCCATGGACGGACCCTCCCTATTCTAGGTACTTCTTGACCATCCGGATCAGCACGTCGGTTTCGACGGGCTTGTAAACCACTTCGGTCGCCCCCCAGGCCCGGAGCCGCTCCTCGGTCTGGTCGTGATAGGCGGTGACGATGATGATGGGGATGTTCTTCAGCCGGTCCTCGCTCCGGATCATCTCGCAGACCTTGTCCCCCTTCACGTCGGGCATCATGTAATCGAGGATCACGAGATCGAACGCCCGCTTCAGCATCCGCGGATAGACCTCGGAGCCGCTGTGGGCCTCTTCGGTTTCGTAGCCCGAAAGCTCAAGCAGGCGGCGGATGGAGAGGGTGAAATTTTTTTCGTCGTCGACGATAAGGAGTCTTTTGGGCATGGCGGGATCTCTTTCTATCAAAGTTAACCCCATTTCCCCCGTTTGTCAAATGCCGGGGCGATTAAAATTTTTTAATTTTCTTCTAAGCGGGCTTTAATGGCCCGACCGCTAAAATCGGGCGTGAAAGTGTTCAAAAAACCAAGGAGGTTTGAAATGAAACGACTGGTCACTCTGGCCGTACTCGGCCTGCTTCTGGCTCCGGCCGCCTACGCTGAAACCGCGTGGGGCACCGTCAACAGCGCCAGCGCCAACACGCTGAACGTGAACATCACCAACCCGCAGAAGAACATCCCCGCGTCCCTGACGATCACCGTGGACGAAAACGTCAAGGTCAAGGGGGCGCCCTCCGCGGCGGACCTCAAGAGCGGGGACAACGTGAAGCTGAACCTGAAAGAAGACAACGGGACGTGGGTCGCCAAGTCGGTGGAAAAAGTGGAGAGCATCCCGGCCGGACAGCAGTCGGCGAATGCGACCGCGGGCACCGGCACGACCAACCCGAACGCGAACGCGAACTACTGATCGATCGGTCGACCTCTCAGCCGGCGGTCAGACTCCCGCCAGCTGGGACGCGTCGATCGGATGACCCGTCTCCTTCAGCCGCGTGAAGAGGTCTTTCTTGTCGACCGCGTTGGTATAGGCTTCCATCGGGTCGATGAGCCCCTCCTTCACGTGCTGGAGGAGCGAATCGTTTAAAAGGCGCATGCCGATCGCCTGGCCGATCTGCATCGCGGAGACGATCTGGTGGGTCTTCGCGTCGCGGATGTTGGCGGCGACGGCGGAGTTGACGATCAGGACCTCGTACGCGGCGATCCGGCCCGCGCCGGACTTCTTGCGGCACAGGGACTGCGCGATCACGCCTTTCAGCGACGAGGCCAGCATCGTGCGGATCTGGTTCTGCTGGTTGGACGGGAACTGGTCGATGATGCGGTCGATCGCGGACGCGGCGGTGTTCGTGTGGAGCGTCGCGAAGACCAGGTGCCCCGTCTCCGCGGTCTCCAGGGCGATCTCGACCGTCTCCAGATCGCGCATCTCGCCGACGAGCACGATGTCCGGGTCTTCGCGCAGGGCCGCGCGCAGGGCCGCCTTGAAGCTCGCCGTGTGGCGGCGGACTTCCCGCTGCGTGACGACGCACGAGCGCTTCGGGTAGACGAACTCGATCGGGTCCTCGATCGTGATGATGTGCTCGCGGCGCTGCGTGTTGATGTGGTCGATCATCGCGGCGAGCGTGGTGGATTTGCCGCTTCCGGTGGGACCGGTCACGAGGATCAGGCCCTTCTTCAGCTGGCAGAGCTCCACGATCGCGCGCGGCAGACGCAGGTCGTCGACCGCGGGGATCTTGTCGGGGATCGCTCGGAACACGGCGCCCGGCCCCTGGTTGTCCTCGAAATAGTTGCAGCGGAAGCGCCCGCTTCCCGCCAGCGCGTACGCGAAGTCCGTGTCCTTCAACGACTCGAACTCCTTCCAGTTGGCTTCCGGGGCGATTTCCTTCAGGTGGGTCTTCATCGCGTCGGCGGGGATGGCGGCCTGCCCTTCCAGCGCGGTGATGCTGCCGTGAAGGCGGACCAGAGGCGGCATCCCGGAGGAGAGGTGCAGGTCCGAGGCGCCTTTTTCGACGACGAGCTTGAAGAGCGGGTCCAGCCAGGGCATGGGTCTAAGCTATCATCCGCCGGAGGGTTTGTCGACTTCCTCTTCGGCGGCGGCCTGGGGATCGGTGGCGAACTTCTCGGCGAACTCGTCGGCGAACATCATTTCGATCTCCGCCTTGACCGCGCGCGCCGTCTCCTCGGTCAACCCGTGCGCCTCGGAGATCATCTGGAATTTCTCCTTCTCGGTGAACTTGTGGATCGGCTCTTCGGTGACGCCGTGCCGCAGGCCCAGCATCATCCCCTTCTGGTCGCCCTGCAGCTCCTGCAGCCGGTTCCACTCGGCGTCGGCCTCGATCAATTTTTGCGCGCCCTGACGCGCGTTTTCCGCGTAGGCCTTGCGGTCGCCCAGCTCCTCGGCCAGATACATGGCGTCGGAATAGTTCATCATCTGCCGGTTGAGCTCGTCGAGCTTGGTGCGATGCTGGAGCTCCTCGAGCTGGCGGCGCGTCGACGGCCGCGGCCACAGCTTCCAGGCGGCGAAACCGCCGGCGGCCAGCGCCGCCCCGACGAGCGCCCAGAGGAGGGCCGTCAGGACCGGGTGCCGGGGCGGCCGGTTCTTGGCCGGATAGACGACGTCCACGCGCTATTCGTCTCCGCTTTCTTTTTCTCTTTCGTACGTTTCCTTGTACGACTGGCTCAGCGCCTTCAGGTCGCCGACGGAGGGCATCATCATTTTCTTCAGGTTCGCCGGCTCCTCGAAGAGCGACTCCGGCTGCGGGCCCTTCCGGATATTTTTGTAGTCGACGACCCAGCCGCCGTCGGCGGATTCGACCCGCACGGGGATCGTGCCGCCCTCCGCGAGGTACTGATAGGCGACCAGGGAATTGTCCCCTTCCTTGTACGTGATCTTGAACTTTTCGGCGTCGAGGCCGTTCACGGTCTCGCGGCCCATCGGCACGCGCTCCACTTCGCCGGGCACCTCCCTGGACATCTTGGCGATCATCGCGGGATCGATCGGCTGCTCCATGTACAGGCCCTGCGCCGGCATGACGACCCACGTGACGCTTTTGTCGAGGCGCGTGATCACCGTGGTCGTGCCCATCTCCATGCGGGTCTTCTCTTTTCCGAAATAGACTTTGGCTTCGATCGTCTGCCCCTTTCCGCTGGTCACCATGTCCGCCGAAAAATCCTGCCACGTCGAAACGGCCGCCCATGCCGGGACGGCGAGAAACGTGAACAGCGCGAACGCCGCGATCTTCTTCATGTTCTTCCTTTCTTTCTCTCGGTTAAAATACCTGGTTCGAAAGCTGCACGCTCTGCACGACGCCGTCCACGAACACGACGAGGTAGGCCTCGTTCCGCGCGGGCGCCGCCGGCGTCGCAGGCGCGACCCTGCGGAAGACGGGCCGGTAATTGGCGTCGGCCGGATTGGACGTGCCGGCCGCCTGCACCCTTTTCCAAAAATCCGCGTCCTGGCGCACGCGGTCCATCTCGAGGTTCGACGCCGTATGCGGCACCGAGACCGAGGCGGCCACCGGCGCCCCCGCCTCCGATCCGAAGCCGGCCTGCGCGGGAAGCGCGAGGCCCGGGAAATAGCGCCAGACCTCGACCGTGCGGCCGTAAGGGTCGACGCTCTTCTGGACGACGGCTTCGGGTTCGCCGAGCGCGGCGAGAACGCTCTCCTGCGTCATCCCCGGCGAGACGCCGCGGAGCCGCTCGAAAAAACTCGAGTCCGCGCCCGCCGGCGCGGCGAAAAGCCCCAGCAGGATCGCGGCCAAAAGCATGGATTTCGCGCTCCGGTCGGCCATGGGACGATTCTATGTCAAATCGACGGAAAGCTCTAGAGTTTCGTGACGGCCGATCCGGGTCGCCGGGAGGGAGGCGGGAATAAAACAATCGTCGCCCGGACGGCCATCGATCCGCCCGGGCGACGAGAGCGATCCTGATGCTTCTCTAAAGAATTAGAACCGCCTGTACGAAACCACCAGCCTGTTGGCTCCCATCGATCCGCCGAACGCCGCGGCCGCCAGGCCGATCACGCTGGCGAGAAATGCCACCCAAAGCGCACCCGCGGAAACCTCCGCGGCCTGCTCGGCTTTTTGCGGAGCCTGCGCCCTGAGGTTCCGAATCTCGCCGCTGACGCCCTGCACCGCGCGGTCGATCGGAGTGGCGCCCGCGTTGTAGGCGGCTTGTCCGGGGGCGTTCGCGTCGATCGCCTGGCCGACTTCCTGGCGGACCGTCGGACTCTGGGCCGCCGCGTTGCCCGCCAAAATCGTCCCCGCCAGCCCCGCGAGCGTCAGAAACGCGGTCAGGAGCACCGTCGCCGCCGCGGCCATCGCCCAGACGCAAATGCCGTGCGCCGCGCCGACCGCGCGATCGACGTTTCCCGCCAGCCACGCCGCGAAGAGGCCCGACAGGTAGAACGAAACGCCCCAGGCGACAAACGTCCACACGGCCGCGCCCACCGCCACCCCCTTTGCGGTCTCGGGCCGCGTCAGGTTGACCGCGTGCAGGCCGATCGCCGAACCCAGGTTCATGATGAGAAGCATGACAGCGTTGCCGATCAGCCAGCCGGCGAAAACGGCGCCCCAGCTGACCAGAGGACGCCGCGTCATGACCGATCCTTCCGTCTGAACGGATGTGAGCATGATGGATCTCCTTTGTTGATGCGAAAGAAAAATACGTTTCTATCTTTCATTTTAACAAAGGCCGATTAGACGCGGATTAGAAGGGGATTAGAAATCGTTAACTGGCAAAAAAAAGCCCCCTCCTTTCGGAGGGGGCTCGCACCGCTCTGGAGGAAGCGGGGCTTAAGTCGTTTTTGCGGGCGTGGCGGGAGTCGCCGGCGTCGCCGGAGTGGCGGCGTTCGACGAGGCGGCCTTGTTCTTCTTCTTGATCCCGATCGCCTTCCCCTTCTTTTCCAGTCCCTTCTTCTCGCCCTTGGTGGCGGGATCGGTCTTGGTGTCGGCGGCATAGGCCACGAGCGGCCCGGCGACCAGCGTGCAGAGAACGAGCGTGAACAGCGTCTTGCGGTTTTTCATCGGTTTTTTCCTCATTTGAGTGTTTTCTTCAAAACTCCCACCGCGATGCCGAGCCTGGCGAAGTCGTCGAGATAGCCCAGCGCCGGCATGAAATCAGGCAGGAGGTCGAGCGGGTACAGCAGGTAAAAAAGGGATCCGTAGGCGACGAACTTGTCCCGCGCGCCGACCTGGCGGCTGCGGACGTGGCGCGTGAGGATGCGGATGCGCTCGGCCCATTGGCCGCCGAACCGCGAGAAGGACGAGATGCGCTTCATGCTCTTGTCCACGCACGCGGCGCGGCCGCCGTCGCAGCCGATGCGGGAGAGGCCCGTCGCGAGCCCCTCTTCGTCGGCCGGCGCGCCGCCTTTCAGGAAATCGTCGGGAAAACCCAGTCCCTTGATCGCGGCCTGCGTCTGCGGGAAATCGTCGGAGAGGAGGATGCGCCTCGCCGCCGGGGAATCGGGATCGAGCTTCCCCTCGCCCACGAGCTCGTAGACCGCCCGGCGGAGCTCGCGCGCGTAGAGCTCCGGCAGGACGGGGTCGCCCCGCCGGGCGAGCAGGCGCCGCAGCGTCATGTTGGACACGTCCAGGCGCCGGGCCAGGTCCTCGGGGGAGAGCGAAGCCTCTTTCAGCAGGCTTAACAAATGTGAAGTCTTCATACACGAATGATAACATGCCGGCGCCGCGCCGTCAATGCCGCCGGGCGTTTATTTAGCTAGGGATGCGCCCCTCGAGGTGAAATAATAGGGTTATGCCCGAGCTTCCCGAAGTCGAAAACTATTCCCTCGTCGCGCGCCGCGCCATCGGCAAACGCATCGAGTCCGCCGACCTGCGCCGCCCCAAAATCCTGGGCGGCGTCTCGCCCGGCCGGCTCGAGG
>DATJEK010000055.1:0-15493 GCA_035496715.1 Candidatus Eiseniibacteriota bacterium
CCTACTTATCACGCCCCATTGCAAGAGACCATTTACTAGGAAGCATTTACTACGAGCCACTTTGGAGATAATTGGACCGTTTTCGATGAAAATCTGCGATCCATCTGGCTGGCTTTACCGGACGCAAAAGGAATTGGCATGCTTTGGATTTATTGCGATCTAAAGATCGCGTATCTCGCGACGTTTCAAAGACATGAAAAAGCCCTGATTCATTGGCTGAATCAGGGCTTTTATCCTCTCACAATTACCCTTATGAGAGGATCAATTGGCTCCCCGGCCTGGATTCGAACCAGGGACACTGCGGTTAACAGCCGCATGCTCTACCAGCTGAGCTACCGGGGAATAAGGGGATTCTGTTTTTTAACGGGACGCGGAAGCGCTGTCGGCTCTCTTGTACAGGGTCATGTAGGTGGCCGCCATGAGGACGGCGACCAAGGCGTTGACGATGCTGCTCAACCCTGTCACCAGGTACTGCGAATTGTTCGCGCCGGGGATCAGCACGCTGACCAGCCCCAGAAGGACGCCGAGGATCAATCCGCCGCTGAATCCGAAAAGGACGAGGACCAGGCCGATGAGCACGATCGCGCCCATGTTTTTGACCGTCAGTCTCGCGCTCTTGGACACCGCCGCCGGAAACGACAGGTTGTCGCAGACGATCGCGTAGGGCACGAAGAGGAGCAGGGCGATGCCGTAGAGCGCGCCGATCGCCGCCAGCGTGATGATCGTGATCGCGATGGGCCTCAGGTCGTTCTGAAGGAAGCTCAGTAGGAGCAGGCCGAACAGGAACACGGCGACGACGATCAGGAGGATCATGATCGCCAGAACCAGAAACCAGGGATAGTACTTGAGCCCGTACGCCCAAAACTTGGAAAGCTTCGGGTTCCCCTCGAAGCGGTCGCGGACATATCCGACCAGACCCGCCTGGAAATAAACCCCGATGGCGATGAAAAGGAGCGTGGCGCCGACCGCCGCGAGGAAGGTCGGATTCATCCCGGGCACCGCGTTTTGAAGGCGAGCGGAGACCTTGGCGTTGGCCAGATTGGTCAAAAGCCCGTACAGAAAGAAAATCAGGATTGCTCCCCATGAATGAATCGTCACGGAAAAGCCTTTTTTGAGCGATTCTCCGACTCCCATGTGGTTTCCTCTCCGGGGTTAACGACTTAACTCAAGGCCGTTGAATAAATTACCCTCAGCCTAGCAGACGCCGCTTGGGGGTGTCAAGGGGCGGGGATCCGCCCTCCTCAGACTTCCTGTCTCTGCCGGAACGCCCGGGAGAGGGTCGCCTTGTCGACGAACTCGAGGGCGCTCCCCACCGGCACGCCGTGGGCGATGCGGGTGACGCGAACCTTGAGGGATTTGAGCTGTTTGAGGAGGTAGACCGACGTCGCGTCCCCCTCGGTGTCGGAGCTGGTCCCCAGGATGACTTCGCGGAAGGAGCCCTTTTTCAGGCGCTCGACGAGCTCCCGGATCTTCAGGTCCTTGGGGCCGATCCCCTCCAGCGGCGACAGCGCCCCCAGGAGGACGTGGTAGATGCCGCGGTAGTCGCCGGCCTTCTCGATGGCGATGATGTCCTTCGGGTCCTGCACGACGCACAGGAGCGAATGGTCGCGCGTCGGGTCGGAGCAGATGTGGCAGGAGGGGTTTTCGCTCAAGTTGAAGCACTGCTGGCAGTAGTGGATGCTCTCGTTCACCTTGACGACGAGCTGGGCGAGGGCCGCGATCGACTCGCGCGGCGCGCCCAGCACGTACAGCGCGAAGCGCTCCGCGGTCCGCACGCCCACGCCCGGCATCTTCGCGAATTCCTCGATGAGCCGCACCATCGATTCAGGATAGGGCATCGGACTTCCTTTTGGTCAAGGGCGGGAGACGATCTTGCCGCCGAAGAGATTGATCGCCGACTGGATGGCCCCCTCGGGCGGCGAAGAGGCGCCCGGGGCGGGGTCCGCGGGCAGGCCCGTGCCGGGGGCGGTCTCCTTGACCGAGTCGAATTCGACCCGGAGGCTCAGGCCGCAGATCGCGGAGAGGTGCTTTTCGATCAGCGAACGGTTTTCGGCGGTCTCCAGGCTCTCGCGGTGAAACGAGAGGCTTTCCGGAAACGCGACGCGCGCCACGCCGCCGCGGATCTCGCGCGGCTCCCCCTCGGCGAGATACGAGGCGACGGAAATCTTCTCCTGCTTGAGCGCGCGAAGCAGCGTCTGCCAGACGGCGGAAAGCGCGGCGGGCGCTTCGGCCTTCGCGGCCGGCGCCGCCGGCAGGTCCTCGGTCGGGAGCTCTTCGATCTCGGGGATCTCGTCGTCTTCGCGCGTGAGCCGGGACTTGCGCTCCGGCGGCGGAGCGGGGGCGGCGGCGCGCGGCGCCGCGGGAGGCGGCGCGTTAAAGGTTTTTTTTTCGGGTCCGGCCGCCCTCAGCATGCGGATGGCCTCGGCGAGGTCTTCGGCCGGCGCGCGGGAGGCGAGCTTGATCAGGGCGATTTCCAGCGGAACGCGCTTCTGGTCGAAGCGGCGCATCGAGACGAGCGCGTGCGAGATCACGCTGAAAAAATAGAAAAGCTCGTCCTTCGAAAAGAGATCGCGCTGACGGAGCAGCGTCTTCTTGTGCGACTCCGGCGCGTCGACGAGCTCGGCCAGATCCGGCGAGACCTTGAGGAAGAGGAGGTTCCGCGCGTGCTCGAGGAGTTTTTCCAGAAAGAGCGACGGGTCCTTCCCCTCCGCCAGCACCGCGTCGAGCGACAGGAGCGCGGCTTTCGCGTCGCGCGCGGCGAGCGCGTCGGCGATCTCGACGAGCCGCTCCTCCTCGAGCGAGCCGAGCGAATGGGCGACGGATTCTTTGGTGATGCGCTCGGGTCCCGAGGCGGCGATCTGGTCGAGGATCGACTGGCTGTCTCGGAGGCTGCCGTCGGCGGCCTTGGCGATCACGAAGAGCGCCTCCTCGTCGGCCTTGATCTTCTCCTTCTTGCAGATCTCCTTCAGGGCCGAGGCGATCGCGTCGGTGGCGATGCGGCGGAAATCGAAGCGCTGGCATCGCGAGAGGATCGTCGCGGGGACCTTGTTGGCGGCCGTCGTGGCGAACACGAACTTCACGTGCGGCGGGGGTTCCTCGAGCGTCTTGAGGAGCGCGTTGAAGCCGTCGGAGGTGATCTGGTGCACCTCGTCGATGATGTAGACCTTGAACTTGCCGAGCGCGGGGGCGAACTTCACGTTCTCGCGGAGCGCCCGGATCTCGTCGATGCCGCGGTTGGAGGCGCCGTCGACCTCGAGCACGTCGAGCGAACGGGCGCCCTCGATCTCGACGCACGCCTGGCACTTGCCGCACGGGTCGGGCGTCGGGCCGTTCTTGCAATTGAGCGCCTTCGCGAAGATCCGGGCCATCGAGGTCTTGCCGACGCCGCGCGGGCCCGTGAAGAGGTACGCGTGGCCGATGCGGCCGAGCGCGACGGCGTTCTTCAGCGTCCTGGCGACGTGCTCCTGGCCGATGATCTCGTCGAAGGTGTGCGGGCGGTATTTGCGGGCGATGACGACGTAGGACTTGGATTCCATGGACCGATTATACCTAATTCCCCGCCGTTTGGGAAACGCCCTTCGGGCCGCGCGGCCCGGCCGAGACGCCCGGCCCTGATATCGCAAAGTGATTTCTGTTATAATCGCTGATCATCGAGGGCGTCTCCATGACTTCCCGGCTTGAGAAAGTTCTGTTCGGCGCGCTGGTCCTGCTCTATCTCCTTCCCGTCTGGAGCTTCCGTTTCATCCCCACGCAGGACGGCGCCACGCACCTGGACACCGCCAGCGTGATGCGGCAGTACGACGATCCCGGCCGCCCCGAATTGCGGAGATATTTCACGCGGACCGCCGCGCTGGACCCGTACTGGACCGTCAATCTCCTCCTGATGGCGCTCCTGTCCGTTTTCCCGCCGCTGGCGGCGGAAAAGATCGTGGCCACGCTCTGCGTCGCGCTCTTTCCGCTTTCGATGCGCTACCTGGCGGCGTCCGTCGACCGGCGGAACGCGTGGGTCTCGTGGCTCGCCTTCCCCTTTTCGATGGGCTTCTGGTTCCATCTCGGTTTTTACAATTTCTGCCTGAGCTGGGCGCTGTACGCGGCGCTGCTGGGTTTCTGGCTGCGGCGCGGCGACGAGCCGAACGTCCTGAAAAAATGGCCGCTCCTGCCCTTGTCGGTCCTCCTCTATTTCACGCATCCGATGACGAGCGTGGTCTTTTGCCTGAGCCTGGGCGTCCTGACGGCCTGGCTGACCGGCGTCGACGTTGTTTCGGTGCGGCGCGGCGCGCTTTCCCCCGCGCAGGCGTGGAAGAATTTCACGGCACGGGGGCCCGAGACGCTGATCCCGCTTTCGCCGTTCCTGGTTCTCCTGTGGGATTTCCTCTTCAAGGCCCTCCACGGCGCGAATCTGCGTCCGCCGATGCCGGCGGGCGAGTCGCTGGGCCTCCTGGCGGGATTTCACAACCTCACGACCTTTCCGGGGGCGGAGCCCCAGGTCATGGGCCTGGCCTTCGCCGGATTCATCGCCCTGATCGCCGGGGGCGTCCTGCAGAGACGACGCGCGGGACGTCTGCGGCGGGAAGACGGCTTTTTGCTGCTCCTGGCCGTGCTCCTGTTTCTCTTTTTCCGGATGACCCCGTTCCAGATCGTGAACAAGCGGATGACGATCTTTCTCGTGATCGCCGTGATCGCCTGGGCGGCGTCGCTCGACTACCCGGCGGCCGCCAAGCGGGCGGCGCAGCTGGGCGTCGTTCTCTTTTCGATCCTCCTGACGGCCGGTTTCGCCGCGCAGTACCGCAACTGGAACCGGCAATGGGAGGACTGCGTCTCGCTCGCCGCGAGGCTCGAGCCGGGACGGACGCTCTTGTTTTTCTCGCTGTCGAGGCTGACACCGACGGAGGAGGACATGCAGGTGCGGGTCAGCCCGATGCGCCACGTGGGAAGCTACATCGCCGCCGAAAAAAAACTCGTCTCGCTGAACAACTACGAAGCCAACGAACCGTTCCTGCCGCTGCAGTACCGTCCCGAGGTCAATCCCTACCTGTACCTGGGCATGAACCTCGACGACGACGAACCGCCGGTGGACCTGCGGCAGTACCCCCTGGCCGACTACATCCTCGTCTGGCTCGCGAACCCGGACAACCGGATGCGGCCGACCGTCCAGAATCTTTTCGCGCAGATCCAGCGCGACTATGAATTCGTGGGCGCTTCCCCTTCTACCCGCGCCGGCCTGTACCGGAAAAAATCCGGGTTCGGCGAAGGAGGAACCGTCCCAGCCATTTCGAATGGGCGACCCTGAGGGCGTGGAAAAAAGCGTTCAACTTTGAAGGGTCCCGGCCGCCGATCGCTTTTTTGAGGACGACGGCCAGCCTCTCCCTCGGACGCCACCGGAAATAGCCGGCCATCTCCCCGGGCGCCATCCGGTTTTCCTCCCCCAATTCGCCGGCGGCCCATTCCCGCGCCTCGCGCGCCTCCCACGGGCTGACGAAGAAGCGCGCCAGGCGCGAGCGCGCCGTCTCCTCGGAATAGAGCCGGACGAAGGTCTCGTTCAGCTCCGGGTACTGGATATTGAAGGGCGAATTGCGGAAATCCTCGAGCCGGTAGGCGGTGTAGTCGCCGAAAATCGACACCTTGGCCCCGAAATACGACGCGTAGGCGATCAGCGAGCCGTAGGAATTGGTCGTCACGTATTCGAACGAGGACAGGAGCTCCCGCAGGCGGAAGTAGGCGCGGGGGTCGAAAATGTTCGCTCCCCCGATCACCTCGAAACCCAGCCGGCGGAAATCGTCCGACCAGTAGCCGCGCTCGAGACACGACGGCGAGACGCACACGACGACTTTCGTGAAGCGCCCGCGGACGGCCTCGATGCGGCGCGCGTAGTCGCCGAAACCGCGCCGGTTTTCCGTGTAAAAAGCGGTGTGCACCGGCATCACCAGGAGGCTCCCCGGCACCCGGGGAATTTCGGCGGCGGGAAGGTAGACGGCCGGATTTCCGGCGGCGCGGACGTTCCGGTAGCCGCAACTTTCGAGATAATCCCGCTCGCTCTTCCGGGCGACGAAAAAATGCTCCGATTTCCGGTGCGAGCGGAGGCTCGCCAGAACGACGTAGGGATGGACCTGCCAGTAGTCGGGCGCCCAGCCGTGCTGCCACAGCGGGTACAGGGGTTTGTCCGGCGCGGCCAGGCCCGCATAACGGGCGGCGACGAAGCTGGCGCCGTAATAATCCGATTCGTTTCGGAACGAGATCAGGCGCGGCGGATCCGCGGACATCACGCCCGTCCCGCGGAAAGGCCTTCCTTCATCGATTCCGCGATCCCCTGGAAGGTCCAGCGTCCGTAGCGGCCGATCGAATGGATGCCGAGGGCGTCGAGCTTCCCGATGGCCTCCTCTTTCCAGCGCGAGCCGGGAAATTCCCACGTGTACGCCACGTCGATCCACGTGGCGTCCGCCGCCTCCACCTCGCCGATGAAGCCCCAATCCTTCAATTCGCGCAGAGCCTCCCGGACGAACCGGTCCGCGGCGGCCCGCGACGGCTTTTCGCCGTTGGCGTAGGCGCGCTCGACGTACAGGCTCGCGCGGCCCTCGCCGGCCCGGCCGCGGGGGAGAAACGAGCGGTCGACGTTGTGGTAAAAACCGACCCGGTGGAAACCCGAGCGCGTCCCCGGAAGATACAGCCAGTGGTCTTCCGGGCAGTTCGGCCCGCGGACGGCCCCCACGTTCAGCACCAGCACCGACGTGAACGGATCGGGCCGCGTGGAAAGCTTCACGCCCGTGAGCTCGACGAGCCGGTTGAGCGGAAGCGTCGAGAGGAGCGAGTCGTATGCGACGCGGCTGCCGTCCGAAAAACGCACGAGCTTCGCGCGCGCGTCGATGCGGACGGCCCGCTTGCCGTAACGCACCTCGCAGGGGGCCGCGAGGCGGCGGGCCAGGACGTCGAGGCCTTTCCGGGGATACAGATACGTCACGTTGTAACCCGCCGCCGGGGGCTCGCCGCGCGCGCCCGCGCGGATGGCCGCCAGGTCGACCGGCGATTTGTAGGCGTCCTGCGGCGCGACGGCGCGGTCGAGGCCGGCCGTGTACAGGCGGTTGAACGGATGAAAGAAAAGACGGCAGAGCGTGGGGCCGAAATGCGCGCCGAGCCACTGGCGGAGCGTCCGGACCCGCCGGGTGCGCCGCGGTCCCGAGAGCTCCCTCAGGATCGTCCGGGCCCGCGCGGCGCCCAGGCGGCGGAGATTGTTCTGGATCGGATACGGGACATACCGTTTTTCCGCCGGGAAATAAACCGAGGAGCGGCGCCCGTAGCGCCGGACGGGCGTGAGGCTCTCGATGAATTCCAGCACGCGCGCGTCGCCGCCGAAAATCCAATGCCCGCCGCCGAACTCGAACCGGTAGGCGTTTCCGCCGGCCGGCGCGCGGTTCAAGCGGGCTCGCGTGCCGGGACGCACGTAATACGACCGGCAGATCCCTCCCGGGGCGTCCGAGGCTTCGAAGACGGGAAAGCCGGTCGCGCGCGCCGCGGCCAGTCCGGTGACCCCCGCCCCCAGGATGAGGGAGCGCGCCGGGCGGCGTCGCGCGTCAGACACGGCGGCGTCTCCTCAGGACGCCGTGCACGGCGAAGCCCCAGAGGACGCCGCTCATCATCACGACGTGATCGAGGAAAGTCATCCCGATCGACAGGATCCCGAACAGCGGGCCTCTCGCCGAAGCGAGGAAGAAAAGAAATTTCGCGTTCAGCGCGAACCAGACCGCCAGGAGCGCGGCGAGCGCGGCCGGCGCGTTTTCGAATCCGGCGAGCGAGGCCACGGCCGAGAGAAGGAGGACGGGCATCACCAAAAGGCTCAGGATCTGGACCTTCGGCGAATGCAGGTAGCCGGACTTGTTCTTCCAGATCTGCCGGTGTCCGCGGTGACGGATGAAAAAATCCGTCCAGTAGAACGGGATCTTGAAATCGTTCCGCAGGAGCGAGCATAGGTCGTACCGTTTCAAGTGGACGACTTCGAGGTCGTTCAGGTACGCGATCGTGCGTCCCCCCTCTTTGAGCCGCTGGCCGAGCTCGGTGTCGTTGGCGATCAGGGTCAGCGGATCGTAGATCGGCTCGATCCGGCTCCTCACCGCGTGGATCGACCCGTAGAGGAAGCTCACGCGGTCCGGCAGGAGCCCGAAGATGTAGTGCATGTAGAGGTTTTTGTACTGGCTGAAGAAATCCGGGTTCGGGTGCTCGGCCGCGAGCCGGCCGGTCAGCGCGTCGACCTCCGGATGCGCGTCGAAGTAGGCGGCGATCTTTTCCAGCGAGTCCTTCCTGAGCACGACGTCCGAATCCATGAACACGCAGATCTCGCCCGTCGCGGCGGCGCGGCCCGCGTTCCGCGCGAGGCTGCATCCCCGGTTCGACGGCTGCACGATCACGCGGTCGGCCAGCGCGCGCGCCCGGACGGCCGTCCCGTCGGTGCTCGCGTCGTCCGCGACGATGAGCTCGTAATCGCTGAAAGAAGACGCGCGCACCGAGCCCAGGCAGGCCCCGATGAAATTTTCGCAGTTGTACGCGGGGACGATCACCGAGAGCTTCATGCCGGCCGCGCCCTCCGGATGAGGAACGCCCCCGCGAAGAGCGCCCAGCCCGCGATCGACGCGGCTTCCGCGATTCTCAGATAACCGGGCTTCGCGTAGACGAGCTCGACGTCCCGCGCAGAAGGATCGAGCCTCGCCGCGACCAGGCCCTCGCCGTTGGCCTTCACCTCTTCAAACCGGCCGTCGACGCGCAGACGATAGCGTGCGTTCCAGAATTTCGGCAGCAGATGCCAGCCTTCTTTCCGGAAGCCCGACACGGCCCAGCGCGTGCCGCCCGGATCGAGCCGCGAGACGCTCGCCGTCCCCACGATCCGGCTGTCGTCGACCCGCGGCAGCCGCGACGCCTCCGGCCGGAACTCGTTCACGCCGTTGGCGTCCAGCGCCTGGGAAAATTCCGCGATCGCGGCCCGCTCGTCCCACCCGCGGCGCGCGACGAAAAGCGCGTCGCCGAAATTCGCCGCCGCGAAGACGGCCGTCTGCGCGAGCGCGAGGCCGAACACCGTCCCCAGCCGCGCCCGGCCGCCCCCTTCGAAGAAGGGCGCCAGCCGGCGCGCGACGAACACCGACGCGAACAGAGAGAGCGGCTGAATGAGCCGCCAGACGAACTGGCCCGCCCGGACCATGCCCGCGTGCTTCCAGACGAGGACGCCGCAGGGGAAAAGAAGGAAGAGATAGAACAGGGCCGCGGCGGCGAGACCGGCGTCTTCGGCGGAAACGCGCCGGCGCCTCCACGCCTCCAGCGCCAGGCCGCCGAGCCCGAAAAGAAAGAATCCGTTCAGGAGGAGTCCCGGGCTCCGCGGGCTCCAGGGCGTGAGGTAATCCGAGACCGACAGGATGGATTTCTCGAGGGGGACGGTCGGATGGTTTCCGTGCACGTACCGCCATTCATAGACGAACGGCACCCAGTAAAACGCCGTGAGGAGAAGCGTGCCGGCCGCCACGACCGCCGCCTGAGCCGCGAAACGGGCCCAGCGTCCGGCATTCCCGCGGGCGCGCCCGGCTTCGAGGAAGAGCGCGTACACGGCCAGGCCCGGCGCGAAGTTCGCGAGCGTCGGCGGGTGGAGGGCGAAGAGCGCCGCGCAGACGGCCAGAAGCCCGAGCGCGTGCGGAAAAAAGCCCCGGTCGATCCACCGCCTCAGACAGACGAACGCGAACGGCAGGAGCGATGCGGCGAAGCATTCGGCGAAGGCGGCCCGGACGAAAATGACGCCGATGAAGTAATTCGCGGACAGGTAGAGAAGCGCGCCGGCCGAGGCGGCGGCCTCGCCGACGGATTCCCGCATCGCCCGGTGGATGCCGGCCGCGCCGACCAGAAGGAACGCGGCGTAACACAGTTGCAGTGAATGGAAGAAGTCGAGCCCCAGGAAATGAATCGCCGCGGGCAAAAGATACACCCAGACCGAATAGAAGACGAAGACCGGCAGCCCCATCCCCCGCGCGATGTCCGGGAGAAGGTAGATCGGCCACTGACCCGCGGCCAGGAGCCGGCAGACCTGGCTGAGATTGAAAAGATGGTGCAGCAGGTCGTCGCCGCGCGGCCTCACGAAGAGGATCATCAGGCCGACGAAGGCCGTGAACCGCAGCAGAGGGCGAACGGGCGGCGCGAACCGGCGGCAGGCGCGGACGGCCGCGAAGAAGAGGGCCGCGAACAGCGCGAATTTGAGAAAGGCGGCGTCCGCCTTCTGCTGGTACTCGCCGAGCGTGAAACGGTCGGCGTGGAGGAAGCGCGCCGCCAGCGGCAGCGTCCCCTCGTAGGCCAGCCGCAGGGCCGTCCGGCCGAGAAACAGGTATCCCGCCGCGGCGGCGAGCGCCGCCGCAAGAAACGCGGCGAACCGCGTCCGGCCTTCAGCCACGGCTTTTTCCGGCGCCGTGCGCGAGGAAACCGCAGAAAAGAGCCGTCATCATCACCGCCTGGTCCAGGAACGTGAGGCCGGCCGAGGCGAAAGCGAAGACCGCCCCGCGCACGCGCCCGAGGAAAAAAAGGAACCGGGCGTTCAACGCCGACCAGACCGCCACCAGCGCCGCGAGAACCGGGCGCACGGCTTCGGAGCCGGCGAGCGCGGCCGCCGCGGATACCAGGAGAAGCGGCATCAGCGCGAGGCTCAGGATCTGCTCCTTCGGGGCGTGCAGATAGCCCGTTTTTTTCCACAGCTGGCGGTAACCGCGGTGGCGGAAGAAAAAATCCGTCCATTCGAAGGGGATGATGAAATCGTTCCGCATGAGGCTTCGGAAACCGTACCGCTTCAGGTGGACGACCTCCAGGTCGTTCAGGTAGGCGAGCGTCCGGCCCTCTTCATGGAGGCGCTGGCCGAGCTCGGTGTCGTGCGCGACGCGGATGCGCGGGTCGTACGAGGGCTTGAGACGGCTCCTCACCGCGTGGATCGAGCCGTAGAGAAAGTTCACCCGGTCCGGCAGGAGCCCGAAAATGTAATTCATGTACAGATTTTTGTACTGGCTGAAGAAATCCGGGTTCGGGTGCTCGGCCGCGAGCCGGCCGGTCAGCGCGTCGACCTCCGGGTGCGCGTCGAAGTAGGCGGCCACCCGGGCCAGCGTGTCGCGCCGCACTTTCACGTCCGAATCGATGAACAGGCAGATCTCGCCCGAGGCGGCCGCGGCGCCGGCGTTCCGCGCCCGGCTGCAGCCCCCGTTGGACGGCTGGACGATCACGCGGTCGGCGAATCGGCGCGCGGCCTCGGCCGTGCCGTCGGCGCTGGCGTCGTCGACGACGATGAGCTCATAGTCCCGGAAGGAAGATTCTCGGATCGAACGGAGGCATTCACGGACGAAGGCCTCGTTGTTGTGGGAAGGGATGATCACCGACAATTTCAAGCATGACCCCCTGAAAATGAACTGGCGGAGAGGCAGGGATTCGAACCCTGGAACCCTTGCGGGTTACACGCTTTCCAGGCGTGCCGCTTCAACCGCTCACGCACCTCTCCGCGGATTCACTCGACTTCCGGGAGATCAGCTCCCCGGGGCCGTTTCTTTCTGAAGAATTCCTTGAGCAGCGCCGCCGATTCGAACTCGAGGAGGCCCTCCTCGATGCGGAAACGGTGGTTCCAGTGGGCGTCGGCCAGGAGATGGACCTTGGAACCGCAGGCGCCGGTCTTTTTTTCCCTGGCGCCGAAGACCAGCCGCTCGATCCTCGCCAGGATCATGGCGCCCACGCACATCGGGCAGGGCTCCAGTGTAACATAGAGCGTCGTTTCGGGTAAATGCTCGCTTTGCAGCGCTTCGCACGCCTGTGTGATCGCGATCATCTCGCCGTGCGCGGTCGGGTCGCGCAGCATCCGCACCTGGTTGTGCGCGCGGCCGACGACGGCGTTTTTGCGCACGAGGACGGCCCCGATCGGCACCTCGTCGGCGGCGAACGCCTTTTCGGCCTCCCGGACCGCCTGGCGCATGTAGAAAAGATCCATCTCTTTTTTCGACATCTTTTTTAATCTACCACAAAACTGGTATAATCCCGAAAGGAACCCATGGCGATCTCTTTGCGCGTGCCCCAGCGACGCCCGAGTCTCGACGAGCTTCTCTTCGCCGGGCTCCTCCTCCTCTATCTCGTCCCCGTCTGGGCGTTCCGTTTCATCCCCACGCAGGACGGCCCCTCGCATCTGGACACGGCCAACGTCATGCGCCTGTATTCCCGGCCGGAGGGCGAGCCGTACCGGAAGTATTTCGACCTGACGCGCGACCTGGACCCCTACTGGACGGTGGATCTCCTCCTCAAGGGCCTGATGGACGTCGTGCCCCCGCTCACGGCGGAAAAAATCCTCGTCACGATGTACGTGCTCCTTTTCCCTCTCTCGGTGCGCTACCTGGTGCGTTCGGTCGATCCCCGGCGGGACTATCTGAGCTGGCTCGCATTTCCGCTCATGATGGGTTACTGGTTCCACATGGGTTTCTACCATTACTGCCTGGGCCTTTCCCTGTACTGCTGGATCACGGGTCTGTGGCTGCGCCAGCAGGCGCGCGTCACGCCGGCGGGCCTCGCCGCTCTCGCGGCGCTTTCGGTCGTCCTGTATTTCACGCACCCGTTTCCGGGGGACGTTCTCGTGCTGACCCTGATCGTCCTCGCCGGCTGGACGGCGCTTCGCGAAAAAAAGAGCGTCCCGCCCGGGACGCTCCTGGTTTTCCTGCCGTTTCTCGTCCTTTTGGGCTCGTTCAGCCTCGCGATCCTGGCGCATCCGCCGCGGCCGCCGGTCGACGCGCCGTACGCGCTGTCGGACGCCTGGACGTTCCTGCTCTCCCCGGACACGCTCGCCTCCTTTTCCCGGACGCAGATCCCGATGCTGCGGATCGAAGGGCTCCTCTTTTTCGTCCTGCTCGCCTGGGCGGCCGCGAAAAAAATCGCCGCCCGGCGGCTGGAGCCCGGCGGCGGCCTTCTCTGTCTCTTCGTCTTCCTGCTGGTCCTTTATTTTTTCCTGCCGGCCTGGCAGCTGATGAGCCGGCGGATGATCGTGTTCATCGCGCTGGCGGCGATCGCCTGGCTCGCCACGGTGCCGTTCGGCAGGCTGGCTTCGCGGGCGATCCGGGTCGCGGCGTTCACGCTGGCCGCGCTGTGGGCGGTCGACCTCACGGTCCAGTACGCGAAATGGAACCCCGCGCTCGAGGAGGCCGCGAGCCTCTCGGGTTCCATCCGGCCGGGAAGCACGCTGCTGTACCTGCCGTTCGCGTTCCCCTGGCAGGAAGACCAGATCCGGTTCAACCCCTACCGCCATTTCGGCAACGCCGTCGCGGCGGAACGAAACCTCGTCTCCTTCAACAATTACGAGGCGAACGAGCCCTACCTCCCGCTCCAGTACAAGGCCGGGATGAATCCGTACGAGCTCATCGGCTGTCCCGAAGTGCAGGATCCGGTGAATCTGGAAGGATACGCCAAAACCGGCGGGACGATCGACTACGTGCTCCTGTGGGTCGCGCGGCCGGGCAACGTCTCCCTCCTGGCCGACGCCCTCATCCGGCCGCAGCTCAACCGCGGCTTCGACCTCATCGGGACCTCCTCCGGCCGCCGGGCTTTTCTGTACCGGCGTAAGGGGTTCGTCTAAGCGCGCGCCCTCTTCTCGAGCCGCCGGAGATTCTCTCTAGGCGCTTCATACGTCGGGAGGACGCGCAGACTCCTGCGGTAGGCTTCCGACGCCGCGCGAAAATCGCCCCGACTTTCGTGAGCCCATCCCAGCGCGCACCAGGCGACCGGGTGGTCGCGCTGGATGCGCAGCGCTCTTTTGAGCCGCGTGACGGCGCGCTCCGGACGTCCCGAAGCCGCCAGCGCGGCTCCGAGCAGGCAGTGCAGGTCCGGGTCCTTCGGAGACGACTCCAGCGCGCGCTCCAGATGCCGCGCGGCGAGGGCCGGCCGCCCGGTTTCCTGATAAACCATGGCCAGCAGCTTGAGGGCGTCGGCGTAGCCGGGGCGGATCCGCAGAGCCCGCCGCAGATGGGAGATCGCCTCCGCGTCTTTTTTCCCCATGGAAAACAGGCCGATGGCGATGTCCAGGCGGGTCTTCGCGGGGTCGGGAGACGTCCCGAGCTCTTCCAGGGTCCGGCGGTAGTAAATCGTCTGCTTTTTCAGGAAATAGTCCGGCCCCTTCAGGCATTCAAAGTGATGGATCGGAAAAGGGGCCTCGCGGACGACGCCTCCGTGCCGGCGGATCGACGGCCCGATCAGGATGTGGACCCCTTCGTGCTCGTAACGCGGGTCGTTCCGGTAGAGCCGCGTCACCTGATTGGTCGACCAGCCGTGCATGCCCGAAAATTTTTCCTCGCGGGGATATTCGCCGGCGTTGGCGTGCCAGCCTCGCAGGAGGTTGAACGCGTCGCCGTAATTCCGGACGCGGAAGCTGTACGCGTCCGCTTTCCCGCGGATCAGCTCGCCGATGCGGGGCACGTCCCGGGCGGCGATCCGCTCGTCGGCGTCGAGCGAGAGGATCCAGGGCTGGGTCGCGTGCCTCACATAAAGATTGCGGTGCCGCGTCCAGTCTTTCGAGGCGGCGCGGCGGATGACGCGGGCGCCGAACTTCCGGGCGATCCGGACCGTGCGGTCCGTGGAACCCGTGTCGACGATCAGGAGCTCGGCGACGCGCCGGTGCACGGTCTCGAGGCACTGCGGGAGCAGCTTTTCCTCGTTCTTGACGATCATGCCGAGCGTGACGGGAAAGCGGTTAGCGCTCAACGCGTTGTTTCCATTTTTGCCGGCCGGTCGGGGAGGCGGCGACGCGGAACGGCAGGGAAAGCGCCCACCAGGAAAACGTCCGAAACGGCGTCGTCTCGTACAGCGGAAAGGCCCACGATTTGTTCCGCAGGGCCGCCTTGGAGCGCTCGAGCAGTCTCATTTTTTTCTCCCGACGCGTCCACCGGACGCAGGAAGCGTGCCCGGCGAGCCGTGAGCCGAGGCGCGGGAAGCGGTCGCGCGCGTCCAGCGCGTCGAGCGCCAGGTCCAGGACGTTCACCGAGATCCGGAGGAGTCCCTCCTCCCGGCGGTCGAGAAAAAACCGGTCCCAGTCCAGGCTTTCCTCGACGGCTTCCAGTATCTTGTGGACGTCCACGAACGATTTCAAGAGGATCGTGCCCAGCTGGACGTCCGTGAAGATCGACAGGATCTGCGTGAGGAGCTCGTACTCGGCGCTCGGGACGCCGAACGCGCGGTCCCCCACCGCGGCCGTCTCGCTCGTGCGCCACAACCGGTCGTAATCGACGCGGAACGAAGGGTGGCTCCGCAGCTGCCAGTGGAGATCCAGGCCGAGGTTTTCCTTTTTGTATTCGAGGCAGGGCGTGAACCGGGAAGCGAGCGTTCCGCCGAACAAAAGCCGGGACGTCCTCCGGAAACCCGCTTTTCCGAGAAGACGTTCCGCCTCGGGGACCTCGCGGGGGCGGACCAGGAGATCGAGGTCGGCGATGCGCCGCTGGCCGATGTCTCCGTAAAATCGCTGGGCCAGAGGCAG